>CAMMEG010000169.1 GCA_946495765.1 uncultured Eubacteriaceae bacterium | reverse complement strand
ATTTTATTTTATCTTTTATTTTACTAAATGTAAATTCAGTTTTTGCAAATGATTTACTGAACAACCCTATAACACAAGGAGCACAAAAAATGCTTCAAGATGGGTTAAATCTTATTATGTTATTATCAACAGGTGCACTTGCTTTTCTTATTGCATTTTATCAATTTAAGAAAAAATTTAGTGATGATGAAATGGAAGAAAAACAATGTAACAAAAAAACAAAAGCAGTTATTTTTGCTTATGTAATAATAATGTCAGCAAGTCTTTTTGTAACAATAATAAATCACTACTTTAAAACTGGTACATCTGTATAAGGGGTGGTACAATGACCAAAATATTAGAAGCATTATTAACAGACTTTTTTAGAGATGCTTTTCCAATAGCAGATGTACTATTTTCACAGCTTATAAATATTGTGTTTTGGGTAGAAAACCATATAAGTGATGGTTCTATATTTCAAAACACAATAATGGATAGCTCAAGAAGCCAAATATTTTTTGATAAATTGTTTGAGGTAACGATGGGTTTTGGCATATCACTACTAATCTTCAAGTTTTTGAAGAAGATATTTGATACATATATATTAGGTAGTGATGGAGATTCAACAGTAAGTATAGAAAACACTCTTATAGGTTTTTGTAAAGGATTAGTTATTATATTTTCATTTACTTGGCTATACGAGGTTTTTGTAAATATTTCAGTAGAGTTTATAAACGAAATATTAGATGCAGTAGGACTTGTAACTGTAACAAGCCTTATGGAAATATTTGAACACTTTTTCTTAGGTGGAGGAATATTTATGATGCTTGGCTTACTTGTATTTTTTATATGCTACTTATTGCTTATATTTCAGTTTATAAAACGTGGACTTGAAATGCTTATATTAAGATTAGGAGTACCAATAGCTTGTGTTGGTTTAATAGATAGCGATAACGGTGTTTTTGCACCTTACGTAAAGTTATTTATACAAAATAGTGTGACCATTATTATACAGTTGGCTATGATAAAGTTAGGTTTTGGTGTAACTGCCAATGGAAATATATTTTTTGGTATAGGTGCAATGATAATGGGTATCAAAACACCACAATTTTTACAACAGTTTATGTTAGGTGTTGGTGGTAGTAGTATAAATATGATGTCGCTAAATCAAACTGCCAGTATGGTATCAAGAGTTAGCAGATTTATAAAAAAATAAAATAGGGAGGATATATGGAAACTTTAGATAGTTTGATAAATGTTATGTTAGGACTTATATCAGTAGGTGTAGCTGTAAGAATGGCAAGTCATTTATTAGGTCTGATGCTCAATGTAGAAGAAAAGGAAATATATATAAAAAAGGTAAAAAACTGTTTAATAGCTTTTGTAGTATCGTCGTCTATTTTTGTAGTAAAGGAAATTATGGAATATTATTTTAGATAGGAGGTATTGGTTTGAATGAAAAAGAAAAAGAATATTTAAACAACAATTTATATATGCCTAGCAATATATCAACTCAAAAAGAGATAGTATCAGGAATAGGGGCTAAAGAAATGAAATATTTTATGTACTTAATAAGTATTTCATTAATTATATGCACAGTAATAAGTATTTTTATTAATATACAATTAGGTATTACAATTGGAGTAGCTATGATTATATTTTCATATTTTTTAGTAGTTAAAAATCCTAGTAATAACTATTCAACAGTTAGTCAAATAATAGGTATATATAATTACTTAAAGAAACAAAATAGATATAAATACAAATATATAGAATGGTGGGAAAAGTATTTAGATGAGTAAAACAAAAAAGCAAAAAAATAATAAAAAACTAACTTCTAACCAGTACATAAACGTAGCAGACATAAAAAATAACATTTTATACACAAAAGATAATTATGTTATAGCATTTATAAAAGTTGGTACAGTATCAATAAGTACTATGAGTAAAACAGATATAAATATACTTACAAAAA
This sequence comes from uncultured Eubacteriaceae bacterium, assembly GCA_946495765.1. GTDB lineage: Bacteria > Bacillota > Clostridia > Lachnospirales > CAG-274 > Tyzzerella. The sequence goes on along the minus strand of CAMMEG010000169.1, from coordinate 566 downwards.
CTTTAAGCAGTGAGTTTGCATCTGTTAAAAGTAATTTAAGAATGCTAAAAATATCAAAGCCTGTTGATATAAGTAGTTTAACAAATTCTTATAGAGAAATGTATAAAAACTCTAGTGACTTAAAGCAAAAAGAATTATTAAGAGAAGCTACTATGTTTTTACATAAGTATTCAACTAATGGGAATGAGCTAGAAAATGAGTATTATTTTATAGCTAGAGAAAGGCTTAATAATAATAGCATAATTGAAGTAGAAAAAATAGCAACAAGTATAGCTAGAAAATTTCAAGCTGGAAAAGTACAAGCTAATATATGTAGCACTGAAGAAATAGCAAGGTTATGCAACTTATTTACTAATACAACTTATGGAAATATTGAAGTTATGGAATTAGAAGATAGTATTTCAATAATTAATGAGGAGGTATTTTATAAATGAAAGGTAGCAAAACACCTATAAATGAAAATTTATTAAATATAATAGCACCTATGATACTTAAATTTGAAACTAAAGGAATTCAAATAGGAGAAAACTTGGCAAGGTGCTTTATTATATCAAAATATCCAAGTA
>CAMMEG010000168.1 GCA_946495765.1 uncultured Eubacteriaceae bacterium | reverse complement strand
TTAAAAGACAGTAATAATAAAAATAAAATTGTTGTAGATAAGGTAGCATCTAAAGTTGTGCAAGATATTTTTAAATATCGTTTAGAAGGGTTAAGTGCAGATAAAATAGCTAAAAAATTGAATAATGAAAATGTATTATGCCCTATGGAATACAAAAAATCAATAGGACTTAATATGGGTACAAATTTCAAAAAGAGAGAAAAAGCTTTATGGACGGCAAAAGCTATTTTTAGAATACTAGAAAATCCAGTATATATAGGAACTATTGAACAAAATAAATTTACAACGCCTAATCATAAAATTAGAAAAATAGTATATGTTCCTAAAGAAGAAAGAATAATTGTAGAAAATAATCACGAGCCTATTATATCAAAAGAAATGTTTGAAAATGTTCAAAAATTAATGGCTATTGATACAAGAATAGCACCTACACAAGAAAAAGTATATTTATTAAGTGGATTTATAAATTGTGCAGAGTGTGGCTCAAATTTAGTGAGAAAAAATAACGGAACTAAAGAAAAACCTTATATTTATTATATTTGTAATAATGCCAGAACTAAACAGGGGTGTATAGGTAGTAGTATAAAAAGCGAGATAATAGAAGAAGATGTTTTTGAAGCGTTAAAAAATCATATAAATTCTGTTATAAGCTTAAAAGATATAATATATATGGTAAATAGCACACATTATACAACAAAGGAAAAAGAAAGAATAAGTAAAAAAATAGATAAGGAAAAGGAAGAATTAAAAAAATATCAAAATATTAAGCTAAAATTATATGAAGATTTAAAAATAGGAATATTAACAGAAGAAGAATACAAAGAGTTTAATGTTGTATATAATGAAAAAATATTAGATATTAAAAATTTAATATCTAAATTTGAACAAGAAATTGAAGTTTTATCAAATGGAATAAGTGAAAAACAATTATGGCTAGAGTATTTTAAAGCCCATAAAAATATAAAAACCTTAAACAGAGAATTAGTTGTAAATTTAATTGATAATATAAAAATACATAATGACAAAAGTGTAGAAATTCATTTTAAATATGAAGATGAATATAAAAATTTATTGTCATATTTAGAAAATATAAATGAATTACAGGTAGCTTATAATGGCTAGAAAAAGTAGAAAAAATACACAAAAAGTTAATTTTACAACTAATCAAAAAATTTATTCTGTTGGTATTTATGTTAGATTATCAAGGCTTGACAATAATAAAAAAGATAGTGATACATTAGAAAATCAAAAGAATATAATTTTAGACTATATAAAAGATAAAGATGAGTTTAAACTATTTGAAATTTATGAAGATAACAACTTTACAGGGACAAACTTTAATAGAAATGGCTTTGAAAGACTTTTAGAAGATGTTAAACAAGGAAAATAAACTGTATAATAGTAAAAGATTTATCACGTTTTGGGCGTAACTATATTGAGTGTGGTAATTATCTTGAAAAGATTTTCCCGTTTATAGATGTAAGATTTATAGCTATAAATGATAGTTATGACAGTAATAATGAAAATTCAAGTGAAATACTATTAATGCACCTTAAAAATATAGTGAATGAACTTTATGCAAAAGATATATCAAAAAAAATAATTACAGTTTTTAAAGAAAAACAAAAAAAGGCGAATTTATAGGAGGCAGAGCGAGTTATGGTTATTTAAGAGATCCTAATAATAGACATAAGCTGATTATAAATGAAGAAACAGCACATATTGTAAGATATATATTTGATTTAAGATTACAAGGATATGGATACAATAAAATAGCAATAAACTTAAATGAGAAAAATATTTTATCTCCAAGTGCATATCTTTATAAAATGGGTCTTTTAAAAAATGAAAAAAATAAAAGTGTCAAGTGGCGTACTTCTGCAATTAAAAAAATATTATCTAATCAGGTATATATAGGGGATATGGTACAAGGAAAAGTAAGTAGCAATTTATTAGTAAATGGAAAGAAAAAAGGATTGCCAAAAGATAAATGGATAATCATTAAAAATACACACGAGCCTATAATAACTGAAGAAATTTTTAATAAAGTAAATGAGATTAATAATAATGCTACAAACTATTATAAAGAAAAAAACAAAAATAGTCTTGCAAAAAACAAAACTGAAAATATTTTTAAAGGATTAATAAAGTGGGGTGTTTGTAATAGGAGTTTAAGTAGAAAAGAACAAAATAAAAAAGATAATACTACACTTAGACTTTTTCTATGTTACTATAAAACTATTAATAGTTGCAGTTTTCAGAGTATAAATGAGGATTTATTAAAGGAGGTTGTTTTTAAAGAAATAAAAAAACAAATAAAAATAGCGATAAATTTAGAAAATATAATAAAAAAACAAGATAAAGTAATAAATATGGAAGAAAATAAACTAAACAATTTAATAGAAAATATAAACATAGAGATATGTAAGATTAAAAACTTTTATAAATTTATTTATGAAGATTATACAACAGGTTTATTAAATGAAGATGACTATTTATTTACTAAAAATAATTATTTAGAAAAAGAAAAAGAATTACATAAAAATAAAAATGAGTTAGAAAAAAATTTATTAAACTTAAAAAATAATTTGCATAAAGAAAATAGGTATTTAAAAGAATTTTTAAAATTTAAAAATAG
>CAMMEG010000167.1 GCA_946495765.1 uncultured Eubacteriaceae bacterium | reverse complement strand
GAATAAAGAAGTAGAAATATTCAATTACATTACAGAGGGTAGTTTTGACAGTTATTTATGGCAAATACTAGAAAACAAACAAAAATTTATATCTCAAGTAATGACAGAAAAATCTCCATTTAGAAGTTGTGACGATATAGATGAAGTAGTTTTAAACTATGCTGAGATAAAGGGGCTTGCTATGAAAAATCCATATATGAAAGAAAAAATGCAAGTAGAAACAGAAATAAATAAAATAAACCTTTTAAAAGCAAACTGGGCAGACTCTAAAGGTAAGTATACTCAAATAATTAAAAAAGCACCTAAAAGAATAGAAAAGTTAAAAAAATCTGTTGAAAATGTAAATTTAGATATAGAAACATATGAAAATAATAAACCTATTGATTTTAAAATAACATTAAATGATACTGTATTTACAGACAGAGCAAAAGCTGGAGAGTATTTTATGCAATTAAAACATAAAATAGAAAAAGAAAAAGATGCTACTAATATTCAAGAAATAGGAAGTTATGCAGGGTTTAAAATAGGTTTTACAACAACAATGGGTGTTTCAAAAGTATACTTAATAGGCAATAAAACTTATGAAAAAGATTTAGGTATATCGGAAACAGGAAATATGACTAGAATAGAAAATTTAGCAAATGGTATAGTTGAAGAATTAGATATTTATAAAAATAGACTTCAAGAAGTAGAAAAAAATCTAACACAGGCAAAAAATGTAGTGGATAAACCTTTTGAATATGAAGAAAGGTTTAACCATTTGCTTAAAAGAAAGCTAGAAATAGACTATAATATAGAAAATGATATTAAACCGAATATTGAAAACGTAAATGCTCAAAACACAACTACTCAAAATACAAACACTGAAAACATAGAAATGGTAAATAGTGAAACAACAAGTGATTTAGGAAAAACCTTATATAATAAAATTTATGATTGGGGAAAAGATGTACTTGAAAATAAAGAAGATTATATTGAGTTAAATGCAGTTGGATTTGATAAACTTGTATTGGAGAATATAGGCTATAATGAATATTCTATTGCACACTATTCGGAATTAAATGGGGGTGCAATGCAAAGTCCCGAAATAACATTTATAGTAAAAAATGAAAGTATAGAACCAACAAGTTATTTAGATGATTATTTAGGAGAATATACCGACTATGAAGAAATAAGCCAAAATCCTAAACTTATGTTAGAGTTAAAAGAGTTTTTATATGACTGGCTTAATGACATAGAAGAAAATTTTAAAACAGATATAGAAAATTTAAAAAATCAATTCCAAGAAGAAATTTATAAAGAAGATTACAAAGAAGAAGTTATACCTATCTATGATTATGAAAATATGACAGTGGCAGAAATTAAAGAAACCTTTAAAATAGGCACTTTGATAAAGCTAGAAAATATGCAAAGAGAAAATTTGCCAAGTGGTATAACAGGAGCAGTAACAGGCGTTGATGATATGGGGCAAGTTAGGGTCGTATGGGAAAATGGTAGTAGTTTATCTTTAAACGTAAAAGTTGATAAATTTGAGATTATAAATACTGAATATAGTATAGTAGAGATATTGAAGAAGAATATACTGAAGAAAATATGTGGGAGGAAGTAAGATGATAAATAAATATCCTTTTACAGAAGAGCAAATAAGGCAAGTTTTTGATACTAGCTTAGTTGATTTTGCTATAAACAATGGTTTTAAGTTAAAAGAAAGTGATAGCAAGACTTTTAAAGTGGAAAATATGGGTGGGTTATTTATTTTTAAAAATGGCAAAGGATTTTATCATTTTACAACAGGTATCAAAGGAAATATAATAGACTTTGCAAAAGAGTATTTAAACTTAAATTTTAATCAAGCAGTAGAAAGTATTTTAGGAATAAGAGCGTATGGAAACATAGGCTCTTTTTATGTTTATAAAAAAGAAGAAAAAAAGCCTTTTGAATTGCCACCAAAAGCAGAAAACTTTAACAGAGCAATAGCATATTTAGTAAATACAAGAAAGTTAGATAAAGAGATAGTTAATTACTTTATAAATCAAGGCAAAATATATCAATCTAAAGAAGAAAATAAAAAGGGAGTATTTTATAACTGTGCTTTTGTAGGGTATGATGAAAACAATGTAGCTAAGTATTGTAGTTTAAGAGGAGTATCTTCTAATAGCGATTTTAGAAAAGACATAGAAAGTAGTGACAAAAGTTATGGTTTTATCTTTAATGGAACAAGCACAAATTTATATGTTTTTGAAAGTCCTATTGACTTAATAAGCCATATGACGCTATTTAAACTATACTCAAAAATTGACTGGAAACAAGACAATAGAGTATCGTGTGGTGGACTATTTGATATGGCAATAGATACATATTTAAAACAACACCAACATATAGAAAATATAATATTTTGCTTTGATAATGATTTTGATAAGAAAGAAAATTATGGGAAGGATAAAGCAAAAGAATTTGCTAAAAAGTATAAAGAGTTAGGCTATAATTGTTATTTGCATAAACCTAAAAATAAGGATTTTAATGAGGACTTGTTAGAAAAAATAGTAAATATACAAACATTAAAGGAGGAGATAGAAGATGAGTTTGAGAGATAATCTCTTAATTCAATTTTTAATTAATCTTAACGAGCAAAGCGAGTATAAGAA
>CAMMEG010000166.1 GCA_946495765.1 uncultured Eubacteriaceae bacterium | reverse complement strand
CGCTGCTGGATGATCTCCATCGCCTCGGCGGGGGTCTTCCCCTGCTGCTGAAGGAAATCCTTGATTTTTAAAAGAATTAGCATTTAATATTTGGTCACCTCGACTAGCATTTTTTGAAAGAGGTATTAATAAATTAGGTTTTTTTAATGCTAAAAGTTCACATATAGAATTTGAACCAGCTCTAGAAACAACTAAGCTACTAACAGCTAATAAATGTGAAAGTTCATTTGTTGCATATTCTAGTTGATAATAACCATCTTTATTTATATTATTATCCAAATTATTTTTACCACATAAGTGAATTATATTAAAGTCTTTTAAGAGTATATTTAAGGAATCTCTTAATACAGTATTTATCCTTACAGAGCCTAAAGACCCACCCATAACTAAAATTATTGGCTTATTATTTTTAAATTTACATATTTCTAGTCCTTTTTCTTTAGAACCTTTAAAAAGTTCTGTTCTTATAGGGGTTCCAGTTAATATAGCCTTATTTTTAGGTATGTTTTGTAGTGTTTCAGGAAATGTAGCACAAACTTTTTTTGAAAATGGTATAGATATTTTATTGGCAAGTCCTGGAGTTATATCAGATTCGTGGATTATAACAGGTACTTTATTAAAATATCCACCTATAACAACAGGAACACTAACAAATCCACCTTTGGAAAATATTATATTAGGCTTAATTTTTTTTATAACAGATATAGCATCTCCTACTCCTTTTATAACTCTAAAACTGTCAGTTATATTTTTAAAATCTAAATATCTTCTAAGTTTACCAGTAGATATTTCGTAATAATCTATATTAAAAGGTTCTATAAGTTTTTTTTCTATGCCATCTTTACTACCTATGTAGCTTATATGATAACCTTTTTCTTTTAAAAATGGTATCAATGCTATATTGGGATTGACGTGACCAGCAGTTCCACCACCAGTTAAAACTATTTTTCTCAAAAAATCACTCCTAAAATTAATATGTTTTATAATAAAATATTATATTTTTATAATATTTCTATTAATTTATATACTAGAATATATGTTAATATATACTAGAGTATTAATTTAATTTATATTTGTTTAATAAGACTTTAATAGTATTACCAAAATATTTTTTATAAAATACAAAATCTATGATATAACCAACTTTCTTATATACGTAATTTTACTTTATATAGTCTGTTTATTTTTTTATTTTATATAATTTTTTATATGAATTATTAATCAAATAATAGTTTCTAAACTACATTAGTGAGAAATATAATTAAAGCTTATAATTACTAAGAACAAAGTATTTAACAAGTCTGTGCTTATACAGAACTTAATAGAAAAGCGACATAGAAGTCAGATTTCTTAACTAATAGTGTTAATACTTTAATTTGCTTGCTTACTAGATTATCACAAGTATTTATTGTAGGAAGAGCAATGTTAAACGGAACAATGACAGTAGGTGTTGTACAGGAATTTTTTCAATATGTAAATCAAACAGCAGAACCTTTAACACAAGCTTCGTATATCATTAATACATTTCAATCAGCATTAGGTTCTGATTATCGTACATTTAAATTGTTGGATAGTGAGGAAGAAATTGGTGATACTAAAACTCCTGTTACTTTAGAAAGTCCAAAAGGAGCTATTTACTTTGAACATGTAATTTTTAGCTATACTCCATTTAAGTTATTAATGAAAGATATTAGTTTTAAGGTTAATCAACTTGATTATGAGATTTTATGAGGTAAATGATGGGAATATTTTAATTGATGGAATATCATCTGTTGATATGACAAGAAAAGATTTAAGTTAGAACTTTGGTGGTATCACAAGATACGTAGCTTTTTGGTGGAACGATTGCTGAAAACATTGCATATGGAAAACCAAATGCAACTTGTGAAGAAATTATTTCTGCAGTAAAAGCAGCAAAGGTAGACTATTTTATACAAACTATACCACAAGGATATGACACAGTATTGGATAATGAAGGTTCTAATTTATTTATTGGTCAAATACAGCTTCTTACTATTGCAAGAGTATTTTTTTGTAATCCACCTATTTTGATTTTGGATGAAGCAACTTCTAGCGCTTATACTCGAACTGAAACAGAAATTAATAAAGCAATGCAAGAACTAATGAATGGACGTACAAGTTTTGTAATTGCTTATAGATTAGCTACTATACGAGATGCTGGAAATGATAAAAGGTAAAATGAACTTATTTTACAAAAAAAGGAGGATAAATAGTGGAAATATTTTATTTTGGATGGTATAATATTAATCCAACTTATTATTTCATACATAAAAGAAAAAATAATGAGATTAGATATAGAAACTAGTAGAGAATGTAATACTTTTGAAAAGTAAATAAAGCTTTAATATGACAGTTTATAGTATAGTAACAAGTTTAATAACATTAGTTAATATTAAAAAGATTTTTAATATTGATTAAATAATTAAAATAAAAAATTTTAAAAAAAGTATTGACAATTTAATTAGAATATATTATAATTTATTTTGTCATTAGCTAGTAAAGCTTATGGCCCAATAGCTCAGTTGGTTAGAGCGCTGGCCTGTCACGCCAGAGGTCGAGGGTTCGAGCCCCTTTTGGGTCGCTTTATGGGAGCATAGCTCAGCTGGGAGAGCACCTGCCTTACAAGCAGGGGGTCACA
>CAMMEG010000165.1 GCA_946495765.1 uncultured Eubacteriaceae bacterium | reverse complement strand
TAAAGATAGCTCTAGTTAAAATATTTACAAAATAAAAAAGATTTGATATAATAAATTAAATTAAAATAAATAAAAATTGAGGAGGTGCATTATGAAAATAAATAAAAAATATAAAGATAGCGTATTTATTAAATTATTTTCAAATAAAAAGGAAATAATAAATTTATATAATGCTATAAAAGATACAAATTATGATATAGAAAAAACAGAAATAGAAATAATAACACTAGAAAAGGTTTTATTTATGGAAAGAAACAATGATTTATGTTTTACAATAGACAATAAATTAGTAGTATTAATAGAACATCAAAGTACAATAAATAATAATATGCCTTTAAGATTTTTATTATATATAGCAAGAGAATATGAAAAAATATTAGATGAAAATAACATATATAAAGAAAAGTTGGTAAAAATACCAACACCAGAGTTTATAGTATTGTATAATGGAGAAAGGAATTATGAAGAAAGAAAGCTACTTAAACTATCAGATGCATTTTATAATAATGAAAATGTAAAGTTAGAATTAATAGTAGATATAATAAATATAAACTATAATAAAAATATAAATATAATAAATAAATCAAAAACATTAAATGAATATAGTTATTTTATATATTTAGTAAGAGAAAATATTAAAAATAATAAAGATAAAGTAAAAAAAGAAGACTTAATAAAGTATAGTATAGAAAAAACGATAAAAGAGTGTATAGAAAAAAATATATTAAAAGAATTTCTAAAAATGAATAGTAGTGAGGTGTTAAATATGTTATATACAGAGTTTAAAATAGAAAAAGCAGAAAAAATATGGAAAGAAGAAGCATTTCAAGATGGAATAGAAGTTGGAATTTCAAAAGGTAGAGAACTTGGAAGAGAAGAAGGTAGAGAACTTGGAAGAGAAGAAGGTATTGAAATTGGAATGGTTAATCAAATAAAAGCTTTAAAAAAATATGTAGATAAAGAAGAACTTATAAATATAGTAAAAGAAGATTACAATGTTTCAAGAGAAGAAATAGAAAAATATTTATAAATTAAAAAAGCATACCTATAGGCTAAAACTTATAGGTATATTTTTATTAGGAAATAAAAAAGGAAAGTATAAAGTAGTGGCATCTAAATGGTCTGCTCTACTGAAATACAAGCACCAGCTGGCTATACTTTAAATAGTAATGTTCAAAATGTAGAAGTTAAGACAGATAAATATACACAAGTTGTATTTGAAAATGATAAGCTAGGAAGTATAAGACTTAAAAAGATTGATTATGTAACAAGAAAACCTATCGCCAATGTTAAATTTAAAGTAACTAAAGAAAATGGCGAAAACATAGGAGAGTTTGTAACTGATAAATGGGGCGAGATTAACCTTGTAAATAAACTTGAACCAGCAACGTATTTAATTGAAGAGATAGCTGTACCAACAGGATATGCCCTTGATAAAGGTGTTAGAAAAGTAAATATTGGTATTGGTGGCGAAGTTATGGTTGAGTGGGAAAACTATCCATTAGCTAGTTTACAAATAATTAAAACTGATGAGAGAACTAAAAAGCCTATAAGTGGTGTTGAATTTGAGTTATTAAATAGCCAAAAACAAAGTATGGGTAAATTTACAACAGATAAAGACGGAAGAATTTATCTTGAAAGTAAACTTGCACAAGGCACTTACTATATTAAAGAAACTAAAGCTAAAGACGGTTATATCCCTAATGATGGCGAAAAAATGGTTGAGCTTAAATGGGGCAAAACAACAAAAGTTGAATTTGTAAATACTCCAATTTTTGGTCAAATAGAAATACATAAAATAGGTGTAGAAAATAACCAAGTTACAGGTCAACTAGACGGCGAAAACTTACAAGGGGCAGAGTTTACAGTTTATGATAAAGCTACAAATAAAGAAGTAACAAGAGTTACAACAAACTTCAATGGTATTGCTAGAACAGGCGAGCTTCCTTATGGAGATTACATTGTAAAAGAAACTAAAGCTCCAGCTTATTATGTTTTAAATGAAAATGAGTTTGAAGTAAGTATAAAAGAAAATGGAGAAGTTGTTAAGTTAGAAGTAGAAAACAAATCGGTAGACTTAAAAACTGGTGGTGAAAAATCTACTGTTAAAGAAACTAAAGCAGGAGATACAATAAGATATGACTTTAATAACTTACAAAACTTATCAACTGTTCCTTTAAAAGATTTTTATATTCACGATAGCCTACCAAGTGCTATAACAGTACAAAGATTATTTACAGGTACATTTAACCAAAATATGAGTTATAGAATTGTATATAAAACTAATAAAAATAGTGAGTTTAAAGTGCTTCAAGATAATTTGTTTACTGACAGAGTATATGAAATAGACTTAACTAAAGGCTTACAAAAAGATGAGTATATAACTGATTTAAAATATGAATTTGATAGTGTTGGCGTTGGCTTTAGAGAAGTAGAAAAGCCTTTCTTATATGCTAAAGTAAACACTAATGTTAAAAAAAATGAACAATTTACTAATATCTTAACCGTTGGTGGTAAGTATGATATGCAAACAGTAAAACACGAGGATAAGTTTACAACAACTGTTATAAGCACTACTCCAACATTTGATGGCAAGTTACCTAAAACTGGTTATTAAAATAATTTATTTCTAATATAAAAGGTGGAGTTATCCACCTTTTATATT
>CAMMEG010000164.1 GCA_946495765.1 uncultured Eubacteriaceae bacterium | reverse complement strand
AAATTATCTACCTCTCAAATTTATGAGCTTAACTCTTCTTTAGACTTTTTCTCAAAAGAATTTGAAACTTTGGACCCTAGAACTAAAGCTATTCTAATTTCTGAAATAACAAGAATTACAAATACTTTTGTTTCTGATTATGATGTCATGCAAACTTTTTGCTCACCTATTAATAAATTATCCTTTACAGGATTTGATGATGTTATAAAAGAAGGAAAAATTGTTGTACTTAATATGAATGTTTCAGAATATAGTATGCTCTCTAGGATAATTGCAACATATCTTAAGTTAGATTTTCAATCTGAAGTCATTTCAAATTTATCAAAAAATTCCGTAAAACCTACCGCTTTTATATGTGACGAATATGATAAGTTTGCAAGTAAAACAGATAGTGAATTTTTTTCTATGAGTAGAGAAGCTAAATGTATTAATATTGTAAGTACTCAAAGTTATTCTTCTTTAAAAACCACTATTAAAGATGATTCACAAGTAAAAGTTATAATCCAAAATCTAATTAACAAGATATGGTATAGAACTGATGATTCTTTCACTATTGAAGAAGCTCAGAAACAGTTAGGAAAAGAAGAAAAAGAAAGGATTTCTAAAAGTATTTCTGAAAATGCTAGAGAAACAAGTTTTAGTTATATTACAAATAAATTTCATTCAGACAATTCTAACATTTCAGAAAGCTATAGCACTTATACACAAAATGATTATATTTATGAAAGTCGTTTCTTCACAAGAGATTTGGAAACTTTTACTGCCCTTACATTTTTATCAGATGGAAAGAAAATCTATCCACCTAAAAAATTAGAAATGTACCCTTATTTTAAGGATAAAAATTGAATTATAGAAAGGAGAATTATATTGACTAGAAAAACTTTTTATATGTTTTTTACTGCTACTTTTTCTTTATTTTTTGTGTTTTATTTTACTCCTTCAGTTTTAGGAGCTTGGGGAGACCCAGAACTTGTTTCAAAAATAAATTCAGCTTTTGAAACTATTGAAGGTTGGCTTTTAACAATTGCAACTCCCGCGGCAGCTGTAGCTGTTGGTACTGGTGTTTTTATGAAAAAATTTAGTTTTGGTGATGAAGAAAAAATTAGGACTGGTAAAAAATTAATCAAAGGCTCTTTGTTTTCCTATGCTTTTATTTTAGCAATAGATTTAATTCTTTCTGCTATAAAATCCTTAATTGGTTAAGGAGGTTTTAATGGAAACAACTAACACTGTAACTCAAACAATAATAGATACAATTAACACTATTTTTGAAAATTTATTCAGCTCTATTGATAATAATTTATATTCAGTTCTTGATAATATTACTTTTATTGGCTCTGATATTTTAAATGACAAAAATTTTGAAAATATCTTTGGTACATCTACTTCTAATGGTATTCTTCTCATTGCAAATTCTTTATTACTTGCATATATTTTATATTATTCAATAAAATATCTAGTCTCTCACTTCACATATTCTAGAACAGACACTCCTGGTAGTTTTATTTTAAAATTAGTCCTTTGTGGTATTTGTATGAATTTTTCATTTTTTATAATGCAATTTGTTTTAGATTTAAATTTCAATATAACCTCTGCAATTCGTACTTTGGGTGAAAATCTATTTGGAAAAGAAGTTTCTTTTTCTCAACTAATTACCACAATTAATACGACGGCTTCTGTTGATACAAATTCTATTAACATCTTTTCAATAGATGGATTAATTAAAGGCACTCTTACTTTATCTTTGTTAAACCTAGTCTTCTCCTACTCTTTTAGATATGTAATGGTAAAAGTATTTGTTCTTCTTTCACCTTTTGCCTTTTTATCTTTATCTCTTACTCATTCTAGTTGGTTCTTTAGGACTTGGGCAAAAAATCTATTTTCATTACTCTTTATTCAAATAATTGTATCACTTGTTCTTTTAGTGTTATTTTCTATGGAATTTTCAGATACAGATTTATTCACAAAATTTATATATATTGGTGGGATTTATGTTTTGATAAAAGCAAATTCTTTTGTAAGAGAATTTATAGGGGGAGTTTCCACAAATATCTCACAAACTGTGAATAGTTTTACAAATCTTAAAATTTAAAATATATTTTTATTAGTGGAGGACTTATGAAATTTATTTTTCCACAAAATTATAGATTCAAAAATAAATTATTTGGAATTATTGATTATCCAACTATTATTTTAAATGTTATATGGGATTTATTAATTTTAATTATTATAAATCTAATATTTTCTGATTTAACTGTAAAAGTATTTCTTTTTGTGTTTCTTTGTTTTCCTTTACTTTTATTTAGTTTTTCAGGATTCAATGGTGAAAATAAATTATATTTTGCTTTATATATGATAAAGTTAAAAAGAAAACAAAAAAGATATTTATATTCAAAAACTTGTACAAAAAATTATAAAACTAAATGTTAATTTTACCTTGAATTTTTTGTCTAAAAAAGTTATAATTTGTTTTACAGAAGTTTTATTAATTTAGGAGAGATTTAAAATGAAATTAGAACAAAATGACAAACCACTTTTATTTTCAGAAACTACGATTCCTGATATATTTTTTTCAGAACATTTAGCTGAGCTTCCTGGAGATTATTTAAAAATTTATATGTATGTTATATTTTTATCTAAATATAAGAAAGACATTAAATTAAATGATTTATCAAAGAAGTTAAATATTCCTTTAAAAACT
>CAMMEG010000163.1 GCA_946495765.1 uncultured Eubacteriaceae bacterium | reverse complement strand
CAAAAACAAAATATGCTACAAACTACAAATAATACACAAAATAACACTTTTTGTATAGAAATGGAAACGGGAACGGGTAAAACATATACTTATACAAAAACTATTTTTGAACTTAATAAAAAATATGGATTTAAAAAGTTTATTATAGTTGTACCTAGTATTGCCATTAAACAAGGTGTATTTAAGTCTTTTGAAATAATGCAAGATGAACTTAAAAAATATAATGAAAATTATAATGTGTTTATTTATAATTCTTCTAAATTAGAGCAAGTTAAAAATTTTGCAACATCTAACAATATTGAAATAATGATTATAAATATTGACGCATTTAAAAAAGATGAAAATATTATAAATCAAGAAAATGATAAACTATCAAGACCACCAATAGAGTACATTAAAGAAACAAATCCTATTGTTATTATAGACGAACCTCAATCAGTAGATAATACAGAAAAGTCTAAAGGAGCTATAAACTCTCTTAATCCTTTAGCTATTTTAAAATATTCAGCTACTCATAGAGAAAAAATAAACCTTATTTATAGACTAACTCCAGTTGACGCTTTTCAAATGGGTATAGTAAAACAAATTTCAGTATCTAGTGTTTCATCTTCTCAGGATTTTAACACACCTTATTTAAAACTTTTAGATGTATCTATGGATGAGGGTAAAACAGGTGGGATAAATTTTAGAGCTACTCTTGAATTAGATATTTTTGAAAATGAAAAAATAAAAAGAGTTAAAAAAACATTAAAGCAAAATGATAATTTAGAGCTTATTACAAACCGCCCTGAATATTATGGATATGTAATCACAAATATAGATTGTACAGAAAATAAAGAACATATAGAGTTTGCTAATACTAAAATATTAAATTTAGGTAAGGCTATTGGAGATATAGACGAAGATTTAATAAAAAAAGAGCAAATTAAAAAAACTATTGAACAGCACCTTGAAAAAGAACTTATTTATACAAGTTTAGATATTAAAGTCTTATCTTTATTTTTCATAGATAGAGTAGATAAGTATAGATTAGATGACGGAGAAAAAGGTATTTATGCAAAAATATTTGAAGAGTGTTATAATGAACTTATAAATTTACCTAAATATGAAATATTAAAAGAAAGATTTAACCAACCAATAGAAAAAATACATAATGGGTATTTTTCTAAAGACAGAAAAGGAAATCTTAAAAATACAAAAGGGGATAGCAATGACGATGACAATACTTATAAAACTATTATGCACGATAAAGAGTATTTATTATCCTTTGAGTGTCCTTTAAGATTTATTTTCTCTCATAGTGCATTAAAAGAAGGTTGGGACAATCCTAACGTTTTTCAAGTTTGTACCCTTATTGAACAAAAGTCAAAATTTAGTGCTAGACAAAAAATAGGTCGGGGTTTAAGGCTATGTGTAAATCAAAATGGAGAACGTGTGGAAGATAGACATATTAATAACTTACATATTATAGCTAATGAAAGTTTTGAAGACTTTGCTAGAAACTTGCAAAAAGAAATTGAAGATGAAACAGGCTTAAAATTTGGTAGCCTTGATATAACTTCTTTTATTGGTATAACTTATGAGCAAACAGTTATAGAGCAAGTAAACATAAAAAATGAAGACGCAAAAGAAATTTTAAATCATTTTGAAAAAGTAGGTTATATTGATAATAAAGGTAATATTGATAGCCAAAAGATTAAAAATGATATACAAGATAACTTTTTTAATATACCTGAAAAGTTTGAAAATGTTAAAAAAGAAGTTGAAACTATGTTTACACAGCAAAAAATAGAAAATCTTAATACAGACATTTTAACTAATATTAAATATGAAAAAATAACTAAAGAAGAAAAGACAACAACAGAAGAAGATGCAAGAGAAATTTTTCAAAATTTAAAAGATAGCAAATATATAGATAATAAAGGTCAAGTTACAACAACTATGAAACAAGACCTTGAAAATGGTACTTTAAATTTATTGGAAAAATTTGAAGGTGCTAAAGATAAAATAAATAATATAGCATTAAAATCTACTATGAAATTGCATATTAACAATGCTAACAAGCAAGTTGTTGTTAAATTAAATAAACAAGTCCTTGTTAGTCCAGAATTTTTAGAACTTTGGGAAAAAATAAAGTATAAAACAAAATATAGGTTTAAGCTAAATGAAGAAAGTTATAAAAAAGAATGTATTGAAAAATTAAAAGAAATGCCTAAAATTCATAAAGTAAGAATTGTAACTAAAAATGCAGATATTAATATAGAAGAAGATGGAGTATATTCTGAACAAAAGTATGAACAATTTACAAATATAGAATATAAAGAGTATGATGTAGTTTTAGAAGATATATGGCAAATAGCCGAAAAATCTTCTATACATATAAATTTAGCTTTAGAAACACTTTTAGAAAGTGGACGATTAAATGAAATTTATAACGACCCTAAAAAATTTAGTCAACAAGTAATTGATATTTTTAAGGAAGTGCAAGCCAAAACTATCATTGATGGTATATACTACATAAAAAATAAAGATGAAGAATATTGTATACAAGAAGTTTTTAGTGCAAGTGAAATAATTGCTTATTTAGAAAAAAATGCACTTAAAATAGAACATAATAAAACACCTTATGATTATGTAGTTTATGATAGTGAAACAGTAGAAAAGCCTTTTGCTAAAGCGCTTGATAACGACCCTAATGTAAAAATGTTTTTCAAATTTCCTTCAAGGTTTAAAATAGATACACCTATTGGT
>CAMMEG010000162.1 GCA_946495765.1 uncultured Eubacteriaceae bacterium | reverse complement strand
ACTTTAGATAGTAATACTTGTAGTGTTTGTAGTAGCAAAGACAAAGAAGTATATAGTTATGCTGATAGAATAGAGGGGGTAAACACACCAGTGTTTCACCCTTTTTGTCGTTGCACAACTGCTCCCTATTTTCCCGATGACTTTGAGGACAGTATGAGGTTTGCAAGAGATAAAGACGGGAAGCCTATATATGTACCTAACTTTATGAAATATAGTGAATACTATGATAAATATTTGAAATATAGTAATAATAGTGATATAATAAAAGAAATAAGAGAGAATATTAAAAAATACCAAAACTTAAATATAGAAAAAGGTAAATAAGATAAGCATATTAAAATTAGTAAATAAATATGCTGGTAGTGGAGAACTTAAGTTTTCTAAAAATGGTAAGTTTATGAATAAAGAAATAATTGAAACAAATGAATATATAGGTTATGCTATAAATCCAATAAATACAGAAGAAACTAAAACTAAGGTTTTTACCATACATTATAGTAAAAAAGGTGTTCATATAGTGCCGTGCTTTAAGGAGTGATAAATTTATGATAGATTTAAAACAATATTTTCACAAAAATGTTAAACTAGTAGATACTGACAATAAAGAATGGACAGGACGTGTTACTAATTATGAGTATTCAGACGAAAACTATGAGGAAAAGGAATGTATAGACCTTAAAATTAATGATAAATACATAGTTTTTTATAAAGATGAAATAAAAAGTATTGAGGTAATAGAAAATAATTGACATAAAATAACAAAAATTATATAATTAACAGGAGCTAATCTTAATATAGGGTTGTTAGCCTACTAACTCTAACAAGAGTTAGGGGGTGGTATTATGAGTACATATGAAACTATAATGGTAGTATTAACATTATTAGGTTTAATTGTATCAATAATCAACACAAAAAAATAACAGCCCTTGTCCGCAAAACTATGGGCTGTTAGACTATTAGAATAAAATAAAAGTAGGCTAACAATTAAGATTAGCTTTTCTTATGTGTATTATATCATACACTAAAAAAAATGTAAATACTTTTTTAGGAATATAAAGGCAAGTTTTACTTGTCTTTTTTCAATATATTTATTATAGTATAAATTACTTTAAGGAGTGATACAATGCTAGCATATAAACAAAAAAGACAAGAGCGAATGTATAATCTTTGGCTTGAAAATATAGAAGATAGAGTTATGGAGATAGAGGAATTATTAGCTAAACAGCCTAAAAGATATGAAAGTATAAAAAATAAATATTTTGGTCTTATTAGTGATTATGTTTTGGAAGAAGTTCAAGAAGAAAAAATAAAATATTTAGCTAATGGATTTATAAATACTATTAGACTTGAAACTATAAACGAAAATAACATATTAGATTATTATGATACGCTTAGCCAGTTAAGGCTAGTGGATATTGTAGTGCTAAAAACATTTTATAGTTATGGCATAGATGAACAAGAGTATCAAAACAACCTTGATACCTATAAAAAACTATGTATAGATTCATATAAGAATAAAGCTATAAAGGAAAAACTAGAAAGATTAGGACTATTAATAAGTAAAAGAGATAAAATGGAAAATGACTTATATAAAAATATTGAGACTATGCAAAAAGTTATAAAAGACATAATAAGTGGTAAAAAAATTAATGGGACTACTAGTTTTAAAAATATAGTAACTAATAATTCATATGAATTAAGTAGCTATGGAAAGGAATTTATAAGGTTTTTTAATTAAGTTAAGTATATTGACCTAGACAAGTCGTAAAACTGTCTTTTTAATACATAAAAAATTTGGGGATAATTTACAAAATGACCGAATAAAAGTTGCAACAAAATAACAAAGATAGTATAATAAAATAAAAATCAAATGAGGATATAAAGTTGCATAGTATAGGTAAATTAAAAAATAAAGTATATAAAGATAACTTTAAAGATTTAGTTACAGATGAGGTTATAATTACAGACAAGCAAATAGAGCATATAGAAGAAAGAAGAAAAGGTTTTTATGAAAATTATGTTAAATATTTTAATGATATTATAAACTATCCAGATATAATATTTAAGGATAATAAAAATAAGAATACTCTATTAGTTTGTAAAGAAATTATTCAAAATAATACTAAAGTTTGTATTGTTTTAAGACTAGTTTTAAGTGATGATAATCCTAATTTTAAAAATTCCATAATTACAGCACATAGAATAGATGATAAAAAATAGAACGTTGGAAAAATAAAAAGATTTTAGTTTACAAAAATTAAAAAATAGGGTATAATTAAATTGTAAAAGAACATACTTTAGTTATAGATAGTTTTAGAGGTGGTAGAAAGGAACGAAAGTTCGGAGTGGTAACCACGCACCCATTGGGTCAAAAGAGATGTAGGGACAATCACACCTACCTAATTCTATCTAACATTTAAAGGACGACTAGTAATAGTTGTCCTTTTTTGTGTCCTGGATAAGACCTAAAACTGTCTTATTTTTATATAAAAAAAATAAGGAGGTGGTTATATATACAGATTTAGCTTAAGTTATGACAATGACTTATCAAATATCATATACTTTCCCTTGACTATAGAAGAATTTAAGACAACATTAAAAACATTAAACAAGACAGTAGATATTGTTAGTGGGGTTCAAATGACCATTATAAAATCAATACCACTTAGAGAGTTTAGCTTAAAGGTTTTGTTGCCTAAAAATAACGTTTTGGTCAAGGATAAAACTATATGGAAAGAGCCTATTGTATATTTAGGCAAGTTAAGAGAGTTTAAAGCCAACAAAAAGCCTTTAAGATTTATAGTGCTAAGACCTCAAGAAAACGGTACAGAGTTATTTCAAGGTAACTTACTTGTAACATTAGAAGATTATACAGTAAGTGAAAAAGC
>CAMMEG010000161.1 GCA_946495765.1 uncultured Eubacteriaceae bacterium | reverse complement strand
TCTTGATTTTCGTTTAAATTAACTTTTAATAGTTCATTCATTCAATCACTCCTTTCAATATTCAGTTTTCAATGTACACTTTTTAAATTACGTTTACTGTAATTTATATTCATATTATATTATGATAAACATAAATTGTCAACATATTTTTTAATTTTTTTATTGATTTTTTATGGTTGCCGTAATATAATTGAAATTGGAGGTGAATAAATGAATAATAGAATAAGAGAATTAAGGAAAAATATTTTAAAAATAACTCTTAAAGAATTTGGATTAAAAATAGGTTTAAGTACAAGTTCTATATCTGATATTGAGAATAAAAGAGTTGTTTTAACAGAACGTAACATTAAAACCATTTGTAAAGTCTTTGACGTCAATGAGGACTGGCTACGCAATGGAAATGAGCCTATATTCGTTGATAAAGATGAAAAGGATATAATAGAAATATTAAAAGAAAATGGTGTTAAACCAATGGTACTTGAAATAATAGAAAATTATTTAAAAATGCCAGATGAAAGTAAAAATATATTTGATAGCTATCTTAAGGAACTTGTAGGTACTGATAAATATAATGATTCTGTCAAAAAGGCTAAAGACAATATTAAAGATTTTCCTAAACAAGAAGAAAAAGAAGAAAGAGTTCAAATTATTGCTCGTGGCAAAGGCATAACTACTATTTCTAAAGAAGAATTTGATAAAATAAATGAAACTGCTACAGAAATAGATAATGTTGACGATTATTTTTAAAAGTTATATAATATAATAAAATAATAATAGCTACACTCTACTTTATACCCATTATTATTATTTAATGATTTAGTATAAAGGAGTGTAGTTATATTTATGTATGAACGTTACAAAATTGCTAGAGATAAAGCTTGGGAGTGCTTAATAAAATCTAATACTAACTCTTTACCTGTTAGCTTAAACAACATAATAAAATGCTATAATTTAAAATTTGTTTTATTTGATAATGATAATTTTAATGAAGCATTTGTAAAAAATAATGTAATTTACATAAATAAAAAGCTTTCAAAAACAAGGGGGCGTTTTACCATTGCCCACGAGTTAGGACATATTTTACTAAAACATAATGATTTAACACATACAGTACATAATGAAAACGATAATAAAAATATAGAAGAATTTCAAGCAAATATTTTTGCCCGTTGTCTTTTAATGCCCGCAATAGTATTAAAGGAATTAAATTGTATTGAACCTCAAGATATAGCTAATATTTGTAATGTGTCATTACAATCGGCAGAATATCGCTCTCAAAGACTTAAAGAATTAGTTAAAAGAAATAAATTTAATTTAAGTCCTTTAGAAAGACAAGTATATGATAATTTCAAAGATTTTATAAAGATTTTTGAAATTAACTATTGACAATACCATATTTTACATTTTAATAATTATATATTTAATTTACCTTATAGTAAGTTAGATTATATAGTTTTCTTTATAGCTACTTATAATTAAGTAGCTATTTTTATTTAAGTAAAATTCTGTATTGACAATATAATATTTTAAGATTATAATAATAATGCGACTAATCACTAAATAAGTTACTGTTTAAACACTAACTTATCAACAATTTAGTGCTTAGATTTATCTTTTGTTAATTAATAAATATAACCACTTATATTTTATATAAGTGGTTATATTTTGTCCATTTTTCTATTTACAAGTAAATAAAAACCCTATATAATAAAAATAAGCTCCTTAATAGGAGCTAAAGTTTTACTTAATTATCATAAACCTGCCCGCTTATTTAGAAAGGATTTGATAATATGAGTAAATTAAATATCTCTAATATAGAGTTAAAGTATCTTAACTTTAACATAAAAGAGTTTAAAAGTCAAGGGTATACTTATTATCGTATACAAAAACAACTTGATAAAAACAATAAAGTTAATGTTACTGGTAAATCTAAAGATGAGGTTAAAGAAAAATATTTTAATAAATTAGAAGAATTTTTAAACAATGACATAACAAATTTAGATATTCAAAAAATGACTTTTGCTGAATTCGTACATTATTATTTATTTGATATAGTATTGCCTAGTGGCTCTATAAAACAAGGGTCATTTACTTGCTATAATAATATTTATAGAAAACATATAGAATGCAGCGCTATCGGCAAAATAAAACTTACTGAATTAAAAAAAGAACAGCTACAAAAATATTTCAATGATTTATGCAAAACAAATCTTAAAATATCAACTATAAAAGCAATTAAAACTTTTATAAGTACCGTATTAAACTATGGGGTTAATGAAGATTATATAACCAAAAATTATTGTACTTCAGTTAAATTGCCTAAAGATACTACTAGAAAGAAAAATAAATTTCTTACAGACGATGAAGTACAACTAATTTTTAAAAATTGTGAAGATTCAAAATTGCTAGTAATTATAAAAATATGTTTATCTACTGGAATGAGAATTAATGAAATATTAGCACTTACAGAAAATGACTTTAATTTTGAAGATTGTTCTATTAGAGTAAATAAAACTTTATCGTATTGTAGAATATTTAAAGACGATAAAAGCTATAAAAGACGAGTAATTGTAACTACTCCAAAGTCTAAGTCTAGTGACAGAACAGTATATTTTAACCCTAATATTTCAAACGATATAAAAAAATATATCACTTTTCAAAAAGAAAAATATTTAAAATTTGGCAGAAAATATACCCCTGATAACATTATCTTTACAAATAAAAATTTTGATTATATAGGATATAGAAGTTTAACATACCATTTAGGTATGTTGTTTAAAAAGTGTAATATAAATGCTAGTGGCTTTCATATTTTTAGGCATACAAGTGGGAGCAAACTTTATGAAATGGGTGTTAATATAAAGACTATATCAGAACAATTGGGTCATT
>CAMMEG010000160.1 GCA_946495765.1 uncultured Eubacteriaceae bacterium | reverse complement strand
TGTAAAATTTCATTATCTAGTCCATTATCTTTCACTAGAACATAAATTTTACTAAGTTGTCCATTAGTTATCATCATATAAATTTCTCCTTTATATTTATTTTATGACATAATTTAGTTATGTTTTTATTTTGGCATTAACATACAAGCCGATTTTATATCCTCAAGTCCTACTTCTTTATTTGTTATGTCTTCATTTCTATCTTCAAAAAGTCTTTCTACACTTTTAAATGTTCTGTTAAGTGTTCTAAAGCAACCATTATTTTCATTTGTCGCCCTTAATACTAACTCTTCAAGAGCTTTAGGTGTTATTTTAATGTCTTGTAAATATGTTACTACTTCTTCTCTTGATAAACCTTTAAGCTCCCACTCTAAGTCACCCCTATTTCTTACCATTTCAAAGTATAGAGCTAACTTTGTTTTTAAGTGTTGCTCTCCTGCTAATACAACACCTACTCCATCTCCATCTACTTCATCATATATTGTTTTTATAACATCTAATTTTGAAATGGTATCTTTGTTTAAAAGCTTATCTGCCTCATCAAATATAAGTAAGTAACCCTTATTGTATTTAAAAAACTCCTTTATCTTAGCAATTCTTTCATCTTTAGAGCCTACCAAACCTTTTAAGCCTAAAGCTACTGCTATTCTTTTTATTATGTCATTTGCATTCATAAGTGAATTACACACTATATATACTACTTTATCTGTACTATTTGCATATTTTTTTAGTGTTGTTGTTTTACCAAAACCAGAACGTCCATACACTAAGCCTAACTGTTCTAACTTTTGGCAACTGCTACATATACCTAATATACAAGTAGCATCTTTAGTTCTTATAAAATCTCTTGTTGTTTTAGAAATTTCAAATTTATGTATATATTCGATTAACAATTTCTCAAGTTTTTCTATATCTCCTTCAAATGTACCTTTTAAATATTTAGAAATATAAGTTTCATTTGTTCCAATAGCTTTAGCTATGCTTACTTGTGTAATACCACTTTTTAAAATTTTAGTCAGTTTTTCAATAATTTGTTCTCTATTCATCTCTATACACTCCTAATTCTTTATTTATTATATTTAAAAATTTTTCTATATTTTTTATAGCTATCCTATATTTTTTAGGGTCTTTATTTAAGTTTGCATTATTTTTTCTTTGTTCTTCTAAAAGTTCATTTCCTATATTTAATAATATTTTTCTATATGTATTATTGTCTGTTACACCTTTAATACAATTTAAGATTATTTTTGCTTCAAAGTTTTCAACTAATTTTATCAAAGACTTCACTTCCTAACCTTTGTAAATAATCTTCTGCTCTTTCCTTACTAGCTTGATTAATATCTTTATGGCTTATTTTAAGTTCTTTCTGTTTTGCTTTTGTATCTTCTTTAAAACGGTTATCATTAACAAAAGCAACTGTTTTAAGTTCTTCATCTGATATAGTAGGAGCAACAAGTTTTTTACCTGCTTCTTCAATATCAAGTTGACGTTCTTCAAAAGTTTTTCGTCTATTTTTAATAGTTTCATTTGTTTGTTGTTGTTGTCTTTTTTGGTCTTTTATATGTTCTATTAAGGCCTCTTCTGATAACTTAGGCGATATGTGTAATAATTCATAGCTTATAGCCTCACATATAAATTTACCGTTTTCATCATAAACAAATATTTTAGTAATATCTTCTGTATGGTATTTAAACTCAACTTTTTTACCTTGATATTTAGTAAGCTCTGGATTTGTGTACCATACTTCTTTCCCTTTAATAGTTCGCCTAACTCCTGTATTTGTAACCACTCTTGTTTCGCCTTTCATTAGTAAACTAATAGCATACTGTAAAGGTGGTGGAGCTTGAATATATTTATCTGCATTGTTAAATACTGTTATAGGCTCAGTTGTCTGTTCTCCTTGTCTAATAAGTCCCCTATGATTTTTATTGTGAAATTCATTAACAACCCAATTTTCAAATTTTTCTGCAAAATCTTCAATATTAAGTAGTTGTCCTTTTTCTAACATTTTTTTAATATCTCTCTGTACTTTACCACTGGTTTTACTACCTGTTAAAGTACCTGTATAACTTTTCATTCTTTTGCCGAATTTCATTTCTACAGTTGAGAAATATCTTTCAACTTGTGCTTTACTCCACGGTTGGTAAGGTAAGCTCCTTATGTCGTCCTTAATTCCAATACTTCGGTAGAACCCTTTTGCATCTTCATCAAAACAAACTCTTTCAGTCCTTGCTCTACCTGTTAATGTTTTTGCCGTATACTCTTTCCCATTGTCAATAAGTAAGTATTTAGGTACACCATAAGGCAAATCTTTGTTAGCTTTAGGGTAAATAGTATGAATTAAACTTTGTTTCATTATTTGTGCATCTGGACATTCTGTTATTACCCAACCTACTAAAGCTCTACTTCTCATATCTATCCAAGCAACAAGACAAGGTCTTATTGCCTCAAGACTACCATTAGCTCTTTTAACTGATACCCAACAGTCAAAAGTATGAACGTCCCCTTGTACTATTTCTAATACTTTCAAGGCTTTTGTATCTCTAAAACGTTTCATCATATGACTATTTTTCCAAGCCCTAGTCCCTTTTCTAGCAAGAACAGTAGCTCCTGCTCCGTCTTGCTCTTTAATATGTAAAATATATCTTCTTATAGTGTTATAGTGTGGTATTTGCTTTATATCCTTATTTTCACACCATTTAACAAAGTCATCATATAAGTTAGTTATAGGATTATTATTTAACAAAAAATCTTTCTCATAATAACCGTTCTCAAGAAATGCTTTCATTTCTTCAGTTAATATGTAAAAACTTTCTGTAATTTTAACTTTTTTAGCTAAAGCCAAAACTTTTAAATAACTAAAATCTGTTTCCCATTCTTGCTTTTCTTCTATAAATTGTAATGCTTTTAGGAATGTATCAAGAACTCGCCTTGCAATTCTTTCTGTTCCATTAAATTCTTC
>CAMMEG010000159.1 GCA_946495765.1 uncultured Eubacteriaceae bacterium | reverse complement strand
GACAACAACTAGACCCTATAACACAGCAATATTACTTAAGAGCAAGATTTTATAACCCTCTTCTATCAAGATTTACACAAGAAGATACATATAGGGGTGATGGACTTAATCTTTATGCTTATTGTGCTAATAACCCTGTTTATTATGTTGATCCTAGTGGACATAAGTGTGATTCAACTAAAAACCAAATATTTTATTTTAGAGGTACTACAGAAGGATATAATGGAAATAGTTCTGTACAAAATACAAAGATGACACCAATTTCTACAGATCCTATGGTTTCTACTATTTTTGCTACTGAAGCAAGTAATTATGGAAAAGGAGTTGTTTATATAGCAAGTGATTTTGATTTAAAAGATATGAAAATTTCAGAGGGTAATTTTCTTAAAGAGTTTGAAAAAGAATATTGTCTTGAGGATACATTACCTCAAAGTTTTTATGATAGAGCTAGTATTATTATTGAGGTTGAAGATGCTCGTAATATACTAAAAGATATGGGCTATTCATTACCTAATGCAATTTATGATAAATCTTCTATATCACAAACAATAAGGAATATGGCAGAAAGTAAAGGTATGAAAGATAGAACAGAGAACATGCTTAATTATTTAAGTGATGCAGAAATACACTTATTTGTTGAAAAAGCTAAAAACTTTAATATAAAAGAAGGAGAATAAATTATGGATGAATCAGCATTTCAATTAGTAGAGTATGAATATACAAATAAATCTAATTTAATTATTTTTAAGGGAAGAGCACTTAAAGATATAAGAATAGGGGATAAATTAAAATATTATGATGAAGAAGGTAATAAAAATGAATATATAGTTTGTAAAATAATTACATACAAAAGAGAAGTTCATATTTTATCATCATGTATGACAGGTGAGATTTATGTAATGGGGAATCATAACAGTTTTAGTATAATTAAAATTTTAGAATCTTCAGATTTTTTAAATTTAAAATTTTAATATATTATTTTTATATATACAAGAACTATTTTAAAAAAGAAAAAATTTTTTAGTAAATCAGTAAAAAAGATTGTATATTATTTTAATATTGAAAAATATTGGATTATATTCAAAAAAGTAGACAAAAATAAAAAAAGAAAATCAGGCTAATAATTAGCTTGGTTTTCTTAAAAATATTTTAGAAATATTTTCTTTAAACATATTGACAAATTATAAATTGTATTGTAAAATTATGTCGTAAAAGTAAATAATTTTTGCTTTTGGTGTACTTTGAAAATTGAATAGTTAGAATTATGATATTTGGAGAGAACAAATGGAAATTTTCAAGAAAAACAAACTTTTAAGGACTATATTATTTATAATAGTTTTTAATTTATTATTTTCGAATCTTGTTATATTTGCTAAAAATGTTGATAGTACAAAAGAAGTTATATTTGTTGTAGATACAAGTAATTCTATGAAAAGTTTTGATGGTGAAAATTTAGTTATGGATGAAATTAAAAAAATGGCTAATTTTTTAACATCAGATTATAAGGTTGGAATAGTTACTTATAATAGTAAAGTCATTGACTATGCAAATTTAACTGCTGATTTAGCTTATTTTAATAGCATATTAGATAGGACAAAATATACAGGCTATACTAATGCTGGAGATGCACTTGCATTTGC
Organism: uncultured Eubacteriaceae bacterium; assembly: GCA_946495765.1. Taxonomy (GTDB): domain Bacteria; phylum Bacillota; class Clostridia; order Lachnospirales; family CAG-274; genus Tyzzerella. Next base: position 1,349 of record CAMMEG010000159.1, on the reverse strand, counting down.
AGTTAATATGTTTAATGAAAATTCGAGCTTTAAAAATATTATTATGGTTTCAGATGGAGAAATAGTTTTACAAAATGAAGACTTAACTAAAAAATCTAATGAAACATTTAAAAATGCTATAAATATTGCTAAAAATAAAAATATAGTTATTGATACTATTGCTCTTGGAGAACTTACTGAAGAAGGTAAAAAGTTTAATATATTTGATGCTAGTAATTTAACTAATGGACAAATATTTAAATGTAATAATGTTTTAGAATTAGATGAAATATCTAACCAGATTTTATTTGAAAAGTTTAAACTAAAGAAAACTCAAATAGGAGTAGGTAACACTGAAAATGGACAACTTAATGTAAATTTACCTACAACAAATTTAGATAAAGTAAAAATATTGTTAACATCTTCAAGCATTACAAATATAAACGTAAATTGTAAGTCTGAAAGTGCTAATGTGGTAAATGGTAAAAACTTTGCTATAATTGAAGTTATTAATCCATATGAAAGTTTAATTACATTAGATTTTAATTCTAATGGTAATGTAAATGCTTATTTATTACAAGAAGTAGTTGCTAATATTAATGGAGAAATAAGTAATTATCGATATGAAGATAAAACAGTTTTAGCAGATTTAAATATAACTTTACAAAATGATAAAGGAAATATTTTTGAAAACTATTATAATAATGAAATTATAAATTTAGACATAAATAACGATATACACAATGCTAAAGTAGAAGATAATAAAATAAAAATTACTTTAGATACTTCACAATTAGACGAAAATTTGAAAATTACTTTGAGTTTAGATAAATTAGAACAAAATTTTTTAAACTTGAATTCTCTAAATTTAAAGTTAGATAAAATAAAAATAGATGAATTATTAGAAAATAATAATCATAAATCTTTTGAATTTTTACCCTTATACATAATTTTAGGGTTATTGTGTTTAGTAATTATTTTGATATTACTAAAAAACAAAACTAAAAATGCTCAAAAAATTGAAATTGTAGAAGAAGAAAAACCTACTCTTTCAAAAAATCCATATGAATATTTTGGAAAACTAAATATATATGTGGTAAATACAGAAGAAGGCTATGATATAGCACCTCAAGTATTTAATTTACAAAGAAAGCAAAGTAATGAAAAAGTATCATTAAAAGATATTTTAAATGCTTGTAAGTTAAATATAGGAGATGAAAGTGCAGAAAAAATTATATTTGAGCCAACAATGAACAAAGCATTAAGTTTAACTAATAATTCATATTCAACAATAATAAAAAATGGTAGCTTACTAACCCTGAAGGAGCCCCAGGACGGCCAGTACACCGTCACCTATGACGTGGGGAGCC
>CAMMEG010000158.1 GCA_946495765.1 uncultured Eubacteriaceae bacterium | reverse complement strand
TGAATATTTAAAATAATAAATATTATAATAATATATTATTTAAATATAATTGTTTAATACATAAATATAATAAATAAAAATTTTGTTTAATATTTTTTATTATATAATTATACATAAATTTTGAATTGTGGAAATAATTGAAAAAATGTTATATAATGTTTAATATTAAAAATAATATTAGGAGGATAAACCTATGGAACTTATAAAACTTTTAGGAATTTTTATTATAATTATAGGATTTGCCTTAAAAAAAGATGCTATATTAATTATTGTTTGTTCTGCTATTGTTACAGCGTTAGTTGGAGGACTTGGAATAAATGGTCTTTTAGAAGTATTAGGCAGTAGTTTTATAAAAAATAGAAATATAGCTATATTTATTATAATAATACTTGTTACAGCAACTTTAGAAAGAAATGGGTTAAAAGAAGTAGCTAAAAAATTAATAAGTAAATTTAAAAGTGTATCTACAGGAGCTATAATTGGTATATATACTGTTATGAGAGGAATATTCTCAGCATTTAATATATCTTTTGGTGGAGTTGCTGGATTTGTTAAACCAATTATATTACCAATGGCTACAGGTTCGGTAGAAACTAAAGTTAAAGATACAAATGAAAAACATATAGAAGAAATTAAAGGCATGTGCTCTTCTGCTGAAAATATTGGGAACTTTTTTTGTAATGTAATATTTATAGGAAGTCCAGGGGCATTACTTGTTCAAAGTACATTAAAAGATTTAGGATATGAAGTTTCATTAATAGATTTAGCAAAAGTTGAGATACCTGTTGCTTTAACAGCATTAGTTTTAGCAGTTTTATATTATTATTTTAAAGATAAAATGCTTTATAAAAAATATTATTTAGATAAAAAGTAGGTGAAAAAATGGAATTTTTTATAAATCCTGATATATCATTATCAGATAAGTTATTAGAAGTATTATATATTTTTATGGGATTAATTTGTATACATACAGGAGTAAAAAATATAAGAGATAAGACAAATAAAAATAGAATAGGTACTGGTATTTTTTGGGGCTTATTAGGTGTTGTTTTAGGTTTTGGAAATTGGATACCAGATAAAATTAATGGTGCTTTAATTATATTATTAACACTACCTGCTATATTAAAAAAGGTTGGAACTGGAGAAAAGAAACCTATATCACAAGAAAAAATACAAATGTTTGCAGATAAGATAGGAGTTAAATTATTTTTACCTGCTCTATCTATGGGTATATTTGCTATTATATTTGCACTTACCGATTTTGGAGCACTTATAGGTATAGGTGTAGGTGTTATAGTTGGAGTTATATTATTAATGTTCTATTCAAGAGAAAATACTTTAAAAGTATTTTTTAATGAGGCAGCTGATACACTTACTATCTTAGGACCATTAAGCTTAATGCCTATACTTTTGGCTAGTCTTGGAGCTATATTTGAAAAAGCTGGAGTAGGACAAGTTATATCAAGCTTAGTATCTTATATTGTACCTGAGGGTAATGTTACAGTTGGTATAATAGTCTTTGCTTTAGGTATGGTTTTATTTACAATGATTATGGGAAATGCATTTGCTGCTATAACTGTTATGCTTGTTGGTGTTGCACAACCATTTATTTTACAATATGGTGCTAATCCAATTATTATAGGTATGATAGGTCTAACGTCAGGATATTGCGGTACATTATTAACACCTATGGCAGCAAACTTTAATATATTACCAGTTGCAATGCTTGATATGAAAGATAGATTTGGAGTTATAAAAAATCAAATTTTACTCTCAGTATGTTTATTAATTTTTCAAATTATTTATATGATAATTTTTAGTTAATTTTAAGGAGGTTATATTTTGAAAATACTAGTTACAGGGTTTGACCCATTTGATAAAGATATTATTAATCCTGCTTATGAGGCAGTTAAAAGATTACCAGATAAAATTAGAGATGCTGAAATAATAAAATTGGAAATACCTACATCTTTTGAAAGAAGTAGAATAGCAATAGAAGAAGCTATTGAAAAATATTCACCAGATATAATACTATCTGTTGGACAGGCTGGAGGAAGGAATGAAATAACAATAGAGAAGGTTGCAATAAATTTACTAGAGGCAAGAATTAAAGATAATGATGGATATCAACCTTTAGATAAGCCTATTAAAGAAGATGGTGAAACCGCATATTTTACTAATTTACCTATTAAAGGAATGGTTTCTCATATAAAAGAAAATAATATACCAGCAACTATTTCATATACTGCGGGGACTTTTGTTTGTAATTCAGTTATGTATAATATATTATATTTAATAGACAAAAAGTTTCCACATATAAAAGGTGGTTTTATACATGTACCATTTTTACCAGAGCAAGCTGTTTTAAAAAATCCTATTCCATCTAGTATGTCATTGGATATGATTTATAAGGCTATAGAGCTTGCAATAGAGGCTATTTTAATAAATAAAGAACACAAAGATTTAATAATTGGTAAAACTCATTAGTTTAATAAAAAATATAAGAAGTAGAATACTATTTAGTATTCTACTTCTTATATTTTTTATTAGTTTATATTATTCAGCTTTTGTTATAGTAAATATAAATTCGCTTCCTTTATTTAATTCACTTTTAAGTTCTATACTTTCACCTTGAGATAGTATAAATTCCTTTACGATAGAAAGGCCTAATCCACTACCCTTTTTATCTTTTCCTCTAGAATAATCTGCTTTATAAAATCTATCAAAAATTCTTTTTTGATCTTGAATAGATATACCAGGACCTTCATCTTTTATAGATACAAATACTTTGTTTGCTTTAATAGTTGTAGATATGAAAATAGATTTATTATTTTCTGTAAATTTTATAGCATTATCAATAAGATTATAAACTACCCTTTGTATTTTATCAATGTCTGCCAAAACAAATGTTTCTTTTTCTGCAAAAGATATTTTTATATCAAGCTCTTTAGTTATTACTCTGGCTTCAAAGCTTATAATTACTCTTCTTATTAATTCATTTATATCAAAGGTAACATTTCTATCTTTGATATCTATATCTTCTAGCTTATTAATATCTAAAATATTATT
>CAMMEG010000157.1 GCA_946495765.1 uncultured Eubacteriaceae bacterium | reverse complement strand
CAATTTCTTTTAATAATGAGAATAATGTAATATTGTTATTAAATTCTTTCATTTTTTATTACCTCCTTTTTTTTATATTACAGATTAAATTATATCAAAAATGTATTTATTTTTAATAATAAAATTTTTAAGATTGTATATGTATTTTTATTATTATTTTTGTATAAATATAATCTAAGATTGTCCCATTGCTTTTTAACCATTTTTTAATATATTACATAACTCTAGCCCTTGAAAATGGCTCAATGGGACAATTTTTTTAATTTTTACACAAATGTCCCATTGCTCTGGCTTGTTTTCTGCCTTATTTTTGCTTTTAAAGGCTAATTTTTTACCCTTGTAAATTTTCTTCTAAAGCCACCTAAAGCCCTGTTTACCTAGCTTTGCAAGAATATTGCAAGACGTTGCAAGACTTATATATTAAATCTTGCAATATCTTTATTTTTAAAACACTAACTTTTATCTTTAAATTAATACTAAAATAAACCAAAGGCTTGTAAGCCCCTATTTTCAAGACTTTTAAGCCTTTTTAATTCTTAACTAAATTTTGTGTCCTATTTTATACTTCTTAATATTTTTTCTCACTTAAAATAACGTTTTTTATCGCTATTTCCTTGCTTTTTCTGTGTCTTTCCCTCTTTTCTCACTTCTTTTATTTAGGACATAATTTTTAGTAAACTACAAATGCTTTATTATTCATCTAATATCTTTCTTAATTTAACTAAAACTTTATTTTTTATTTTATTTACATTTTTCTGAGATATTTTAAGAATAATACCTACTTTCCTTTCACTTAAGTTTTTAAAAAATATTAAATAAATTATTTTTTGTTCTTTTAAATCCAACTTTTTTAGTTCTTCTTTTAATTTTGAGTTCCTAATATTTTTCATAACTTCATCAAAAACAGATATTTCATTTGGATTTGATATTATTTCTTCTCCCAACATTTCTTCTGTATCCAATGAATTATAATAAAATAAACCTTTCTTTTGCTCCTTTCTATTTATGTACTTTTCATTGTTTTCTAATTTTATATATTCTTTATAAAATTCATCATTTACTTCTACAACTTTACCATTAATAACTATTTCTTTCTTTTTCATATCTCTTTCCTCCAATCTTTCAATTTAAAATTAAAATTTAAAAGGTTAGAGATATGAGGTTGTGACCTACACCTTATAATTATTGGATTTCTTAAAATAAATAAGGGATAACTAATTGCAAAACAATTAATTATCCCTATAAATTTAAAAATTTCACAAAAATTTATTATCCTGCATTTGATAATCACTTTCTTTCTTAAAATAACAAAATATTACCAACTGCCTTTTCTTTAAATATAACACTTTAACTCATTTATTACAATTAATATACATTTTTTACAATAAAAAAAGGCAGGATATTTTTTATCCTGCCTTTAATATTACAATATCAATATTTTATTTTCTTCAAAATAGCTTTCTTTACTTACTTTTTTATTTTTTATATCATTTAATGTCATAGCTAAATATTTAAATATTTCTTCTTTTGTTAGTTTTTCTTTATTTATATTTTGTCTATTTTTTATATACTTCTCTATTAATTCTATATTTAATGGCTTTTCTTCATTTATACACATATAACAGAACACTATATCTTCCATATTTTCTAGCTTACTTTCCATCGCTTCCTTTCCAAATCTTTTTGTTATATATGGACTTATAGCTTCTCTTTCTTTTCCTGACCATGTTGCATTTATGTAGTTTATTGTATCAAACTCTGTTTCTATATCTTCAAAACTTTTATGTTTATCTCTTAAATCAAACCCTTCCATTAGTTTAAATCTACATATTTCTATTTCATTTTCTCTTAATTCTAAATTTTCATCTAATTTATAGCTTAATTTATATTTATCATAATCTCTTATTCTTGTATCTTTTTCAAGTATTATTTTTAGACTTTTATATTTATTCGTTTCACTATACTTTATTTTTGCTTCTTTATCTGCTATATATATAAAATCTTCAAACTTAGCTATTCCTTTTGATATTTCTATATATTTACCTTCTATTACTTTTATTTCAAACCCTGTTATTATCCCTTTTGTATATTTTTCATATTTTACTTTTAAATATTCTATACTATAATCTCTTACCGAGTTTAAAAGTTCTTTTTTCAATATACTATGTCTTTCAAAGTTTGGATATAAATATTCCATTTCTTCACTCCTTTCTTTTATTCTTTATTTCAAACCATCAAAAAAGTTATTTATCCAACTTTCATTTTCATAGTTTATAAATTTTTCAAGTCCTATATATAAGTTTTCCTTTTCTCTGTATATTGGCACTACTTTAAATCCTATATTTTCTGGCTCACTCCATACAAAAAATCTTACTTCATATTCAACTATATCATCTGTTAAGCTTTGTTTTACTTTACCATTTGTTTCATTTAATATTTCATCTTTTTCTATATATTTAAAGTTTTGTTTTTTAAATGGTATTGTATAACTATATTTTTCATTATTTTCTACATCTTTTAAGTATAACTTTAATGTTAAATCTGTTATATTTCTTGATATGCTTCTTACTTCTCCGTCTTTATCAAATGGTTTTATAAGTTCTACTTCCATATCTCTATGTGTATATCCTACTATTTGATATGGCAATGCTGGTACTTCTGTTTTTAGCTCCACCTTTGCTAATCCGTGCCTTTTATCATATAAATATTTTATACATCCATCTATACACGTCATTTTCAAATCAAAGTTATTACTTATATCTTTATCTGTTCTTTTAAACTGTATATACCTTCCAGGTATATACTCTTTTAAACTATCTCTAAATAATTCTATTTTGCAAGATTGTCCTGTTAATTTTATTATACTAAATTTATTTCCTACTGGCATATTTTCCATAAACTTACTTATTATATTATATACATCTGCTTTTAATATTACTTCTATTTCAAATATATTAAACATTATATTTGGTGTTTCTTTTATTATTTCAAGCCCTTTACTTGTATTTTCAGACAATCGCCATTTTTCTAACACTAAAAGTTCTGTATTTTCATCTACTTCTTCTTTTTCATTACAACTTACTAATACTTTTAATGTTCCTAATTTACTATAAAATAATTTTTTTAATTTTTCTGCTGTTGTATATAAAT
>CAMMEG010000156.1 GCA_946495765.1 uncultured Eubacteriaceae bacterium | reverse complement strand
TATAGCTCTTTTTTATTATTTTAATATAGTTAAATATTTTTTATCAATACAATAATTATATTATTAAAAATAATAAATTATTACCTATTTTACATATTTTTAGTTTGGCATAGTTTTAGTGGTTTTTCCTGTCTTAATAAAAATGGAGGATTATATGGATAATTTAATTAGATACTCTACTATAGAAGAAAAAAATAAAAGAGAGATTCTTTTACTTATTGGTAGCGGTTGTAAATGGAAAAAATGTAGTTTTTGTGACTATCATACTGACTTTAATAAAAATCCTGATTTTTGCTTTAAAATAAATGAAAAGGAGTTAAATAAAGTTACAGGTAAATATAATACTTTAGAAATTGTAAATTCTGGTAGTTTTGTAGATTTAGACAAAAAAACTATGAAAAAAATAGAAGATATATGCGTAAGTAAAAATATAAATAAACTACATTTTGAATGTCATTGGGCTCATAAAGATGAAATAGAGCATCTAAAAAATTATTTTAAAAATATTGGTATAGATGTAAAAACAAAAATAGGTATAGAAACATTTGATTACTATTATAGAGAAAGTTTTTTAAATAAAGGTATAGAAGAAAGAGATGTTAATGTGATAAAACAGTATTTTAATGAAGTTTGTCTTTTACAAGGTTTAGCTGGACAAAGTATAGAGTTTATGCTTAAAGATATTGCTATTGGACTTGAACATTTTGAACGAGTGTGTATAAATATAATGGTTAAAAATAAAACTAGAATTAAACCAGACCCCAATACTATAGAAAACTTTAAAAAATATATTTACCCTATATATAAAAATAATAATAGAGTAGATATTTTATTAGAAAATACAGATTTTGGTGTTGGAGGTAACAAAAATGATTAATAATGAAATTCTTTTAATATTATCGGTATTTATTATATATGGCCTTGTTTTAGTATGGTTTTATCTTTTAGGAGAAAAAGGACTTATATGTTTTACAGTGTTTACTGTTATTACTGCTAATATAGAAGTTTTATTAGTTATAAAAGCCTTTTCCCTAGAACAAACTCTTGGTAATGTTTTATTTGGTGCAAGTTTTTTAGCAACAGATATATTAAGTGAATTTTATGGTAAGAAAAGTTCCCAAAAAGCTGTTATAGCCGGAATATTAACCTCTGTATCATTCGTAATTTTATCTCAAAGTTGGTTATTATATGATGTAGCCAATGGTATGGGTGAACCTTTTAAAATGGTCTTTTCTAATACTCCACGAATTATGATATCTAGCTTAGTTGTATATGCTATAAGTCAATTTTTTGATGTTTGGATATATCATAAATGGTGGAAACTTACAGAAAAAATTAGTGGTGATAAAAGAAAGTTTCTTTGGGTTAGAAATAATTTTTCTACTCTTACCTCTCAGCTTATAAATTCTATTTTATTTACATTTTTTGCTTTTTATGGTATATATGATTTTAATACAATAATAAGTATATTTATAGCTAGCTATATTATATTTATAATAACTAGTATTTTAGATACTCCTTTTATATATATAGCAAGATACTTATATGAGAATAAAATGAAAAATAAATAGTTAAGAATTTTAACAAATATAAAGGTGTTGAAAATCAACACCTTTATATTTGTTTTATGCTATATATTTTCACCATTTGATTTTATAACCATCTTATACCAATCAAATGATTTTTTTCTTTTTCTTTCAAGAGTTCCATTTCCTTGATTATCTTTATCTACATAAACAAACCCATATCTTTTTTTCATTTCACCAGTTGATGCACTTACAAGGTCTATCCATCCCCAAGGTGTATATCCAATAAGCTCTACGCCATCTTCATTAACAGCATTAATCATTTCTTTAATATGTTTACTAAGGTATTCTATTCTATAATCATCATTTATATTTCCATTTTCATCTATAGTATCAACAGCACCAAGCCCATTTTCAACAATAAATAATGGTTTTTGATATCTATCATAAATACTGTTCATAGTTATTCTAAGTCCAAGAGGGTCTATTTGCCAACCCCATTCACTAGCTTTAAGATATGGATTTTTTAATGATTTAAAAACATTTCCCTCTGTTTGTTCATTATTCTCTGGATTTGCACTTGTAAGTCTTGATGCATAATAACTAAAACTTATAAAGTCTACTGTATTTTCCTTTAATATTTTTTCATCTTCAGTCTCAATTTCTAATTTTATACCTTTTCTTTCAAGCATTTTTTTTGCATAAGAAGGATACTCTCCTCTAGACTGTGCATCTATAAAGAAGTAATTTTCTCTATCTTTCTCAATAGAGCTCCATACATCTTCTGGATTACAAGAATAAGGATAAAACTGACCTGCTGCAAGCATACAACCTATTTTAAATTCTGGATTTATTTCGTGTGCAATTTTAGTTGCCATAGCAGATGCTACAAGTTCATTATGTGCTGCTTGATATTTTACTTGCTCTTCATTTTCTCCTTCTTCAAACATTATACCAGCCCCCATAAAAGGTAAATGTAAAAGCATATTAATTTCATTAAATGTTATCCAATATTTGACTTTATCTTTAAATCTTTTAAATATTGTATCACAATATTTTAAATATGCATCAATGGTTTTACGACTTTTCCATGAACCATATTTTTCAACAAGATTTAATGGTATATCAAAATGGCATATTGTTACAACTGGTTCAATATTATATTTTATAAGTTCATCTATAAAATCTTCATAAAATTTAAGTCCTTCTTCATTTGGCTCTCCTTCACCAGTTGGAAATATTCTTGACCAAGCAAATGAAAATCTATAACATTTAAATCCCATTTCAGCCATTAAAGCTATATCTTCTTTCCAATTTTCATACATATTTATAGCTTCTCTGCCTGGAAAATAGGAGTCTTTTGGTAAATCCTTATAATTTAGTTTACCAAGCATTACATTTCTTCTATTTTCTCCCCATGGGATAACATCAACAATAGCTAAACCTTTTCCACCTTTACCAAAACCACCTTCACATTGGTTAGCTGCTGTTGCGCCTCCCCATAAAAAGTTATTAGGTAATTTATTCATATAAAATCCTCCTTTTATCTTATAGCTTTTATAAAACTATCACCTACATTAATATTATCATTTGTTGCAAGAAGAATATCACCAAAATCATAAGAATTTGTAATAATTACTGGTGTAATTATATCGTATCCTTCATCTTTTATTTTTTCAATATCTGCTTCTA
>CAMMEG010000155.1 GCA_946495765.1 uncultured Eubacteriaceae bacterium | reverse complement strand
TCTATTTTACTCATATTATCAAATCCTTTCTGTGTGTGGGTAGGTTTATGATAATTAAGTAAATAAATATTTAACTCCTGTTAGGGAGTTATTTTTATTATATAAAGATTTTTTCTATTTGTAAATAGAAAAATAGACAAAATATAACCACTTATATTTTATATAAGTGGTTATATTTATTAATTAACAAAAGATAAAGCTAAGCACTAAAGTGTTGATAAGTTACTGTTTAAACAGTAACTTATTTAGTGATTAGTTGTAATATTATTATAATCTTAAAATATTATACTGTCAATATTTAATATAACAAAAACAAAATATTTACTTTTTGTATAAAATATGGTATATTTTAACAGAAAGGTGGGAGAATTATGTTTTGTAGACAATGCGGTACACAAGTTAATGATGATGATAAATTTTGTGTTAATTGTGGTTTTAAATTAAAAGGGGAGAGTGATGTTAAGCAAGATGTATTGGCAGAAGTAGAAAAAGATTTTTCTCAGTTAAACAAAAGGCTTGAAAATATTAACTCTATTAATTCACACGACCATTATTTCAAAAATAAATGGATAACTTTAATCTTATATTTATTACCAGCATTTGGTTGGTTAGGAATTTATAATATTTATGCTAATAGAAAAAAAGGTGGCATACAGATAGGGCTATGGGTATTAAATATTATATTTGTAACTCTTATACCTCCTGAAAATACATTAGTTAATATTGCAGTTCAGTTAATTATTTTTTCAATATTTGTATTATGGATTTCAGATTTAATATGGGTTTTTAAATTGCCTACAAAATATTATATAAAAGGTAAAAAAATATATAGTCCATATATTTCTGAAAAAGTTTTTAAATCAGACGAAGTAACAAACTTTTTTGAAGACAGGAATATAATTGAAAATAATACTTACACGAATAGTTTAGTTAAGTATGATAATAGAAAGTATATTAATCAAATACCAAAAGAGATTGTAGAGCTTTTGTGGATAAAAGATGATATTAATTATAATGATAATAATCCTTCACTAGAAATTGAACCATCATTAATTGATTTAAGCCTAGAAATTTTAGAAACTGATAATATAAATGATAACCAAGAGATAGGGTATTATCCTTGTTATTATGAATTAACCCCAAAACAAAGATTTATATATTTAAACTGGCTTAAAGATATTACTAAACCTATAAATATAAGTTATGTATTTATATTTTATTATGGTTTAGAAAGGCACTTATTATTTGGCGAGTTTGAAAAAGCATTTAATGTTATAAATATTTTAAGAAAATACCATTTTAATAGTTCATTTTTATCTTATTCTGAAGATGCTATATTAATTTCTATAATAAAAAGAGACAAATTTGAATATACACAAAAAATAAGTTTTAGTAATTCCAATCCTTTATTATTTGCATTAGTTATTTCAAAAGCATTTAAAAGATTTAATGCGGAAGATTTAATTTTACTTAGTAGAAATGTAGGATTTTATAATCAAAGGTACATAAAAGGAGACCGTAAAAAGTTTATTAATGAGTTAAATAGGTTATTAAAGGAAAAATATGGCGAAGAATATTATAATATAAAAGACGAAGATATTGAAAATTATACGGAAACATTTACATTAGCATTTGCAAATTATTCATTAGAAGACATTTATAGATTTGAAGAGGCACCGGATATATTGAGTAACGAAACTATCCGAGAAGATATATATGAATTATTAGAAGAAACTCACGAAAGAGTAAAAATATTAAAAAGGGAAGAAAGAAAAATTAAAAAAAGCTAGAAACTTGTTCTAGCTTTTTATTTTGCTATAAAACTAAACCACAAATTTTAAAACAAATATTTTCTTCAATTTTGATAGGTGGATATTTTTTATTTAAAGAAACAAGGTATGTGCCATCTTCTTGAATAGAATATTTTTTGATATAAGCTTCATCGTCATAAATAAATATACCTATTTGACCATTATCAAGGCTTGGTTGCTCTTTAATAAAAACTATATCTCCATCATAGTATACAGGTTCCATACTATCCCCACGAACATATAAAGCAAAGTCTGCTTTTCTTGCTTGTGGTGCTATTGTTAAATCAATTTGTTTTATTTCATAAGGTATATCATCTGTTATAAGCATACCAGTACCAGCACTTGCTGGTATTTCATAAAGTTGAATATTTTTAATATCCTCATCTTTTGTTATGCACATTTCTTCAAATGTATTAATTTTAAGATTTAATTCTTTTAGCTTATCTGGATTATTAGTATAGTAATCTTCAATAGATTTTAAAAGAAAATCAATAATATTTTTTTTAGAAAATTCATCTAAATTAACAAAAGTTGTTAATAAGCTTGTAGAAACTTCATCTAACTGATATTTATTCTTTAAACTTTTTATTAAATTTTCTTCTTCCCCATTGAAAATAGGCTCATTACCATTACGTAGCCAGTCTTCATTGACGTTGAATGTTTGGCAGATGAGTTTGACCATATGTTCTTTAATAGGTGCTCGGTTATATTCAATATTTTTTATTACATCTTCAGATACACCTATTTGTTCTCCAAATTGTTTACGAGTAAGTTTTTTATTTGACAATAACTCAACTCTTAAAATTTTTAATCTATTTCCAATATCCATTAATTCACCTCCTTGAAAAATATTATATAAAATATTAAAAGGTTAGTCAACCTTAAAAATAGATGTTATTATTATGACATAAAGGGTTGAACAACCTTTTATGTCATAACAACCCAATAAGTTGTTACAGTACATTGAAAATTAAATATAAGGAGTGATGTTGTGAATGAATTACTAAAAATTGACTTAAATGAAAATCAAGAACCTATTATAAGTGGTAGGGAATTGCACGAAGTTTTAGAAGTTAAGACAAAATATAAAGACTGGTTTCCTAGAATGGTTGAATATGGATTTATTGAAGATGTTGATTATACCCCGCTCATTTTTGAGCACCCCCAAAATAAACAACCAACAATAGACCACGCATTAAAACTAGATATGGCAAAAGAAATTGCAATGATACAGAGAAATGAAAAGGGTAAACAAATAAGGCAATATTTTATAGAGGTAGAAAAAGAATATAACTCACCAGAAAAAATAATGGCTAGAGCATTAAATATTGCCAATAAACAATTAGAAACATTAAAACTTGTAAATAAGCAACAAGAACAACAAATAAAAGAGTTGCAACCTAAAGCATTGTTTGCAGAAAGTG
>CAMMEG010000154.1 GCA_946495765.1 uncultured Eubacteriaceae bacterium | reverse complement strand
TATGAGAGGCATCCTATTGTATATATAGGACTTGGTGCAGTAATAGGAGTTATATTTAAGCTTAACTAGGAAGGAATAAATATGAAAGATTATAATAATATGTCTAAAGAGGAACTTATACAACAGAAGAATAAACTAAAAGAACAATATAATAAATATTTATTAGAAAAAATAGACTTAAATATGTCTAGAGGTAAACCTTGTAAAGAACAATTAGATTTTTCTAATGAACTTTTACACATTAATGAATATATTTCAAAAGATAATATAGACCTTAGAAATTATGGTATATTGGATGGTATAGATGAAGCAAAAGAGTTATTTTCTGATATACTTAATATAGATAAAAATAATATCATAATATGTGGAAATTCTACATTAAATATGATATATGATGTAATAACAAGACTTTATATTTTTGGATATAAAGATAATATACCCTGGGGTAAATTAAATAAAGTAAAGTTTTTATGTCCAGTACCTGGATATGATAGACACTTTGATATACTAGATAAATTTGGATTTGAAATGATAAATATACCTATTACTAAAGATGGTATAGATATGGATATGGTAGAAAAGCTTTGTAAAGAAGATGAATATGTAAAAGGTATTATATGTGTACCACTATATTCTAATCCAACAGGAACTTGTTATAGCAAGCAGACTGTTGAAAGGTTAGCAAAAATGGAAACAAAGGCAAGAGATTTTAAAATATTTTGGGATAATGCCTATGCTATACACCATGTTTATAAAAAAGTTGAACTTTATGATATATTTAAAGCTTGTAAAAAATATAATACACAAGACCGAATATTATACTTTTTTTCTACATCTAAGATAAACTTCCCAGGAGGTGGTATAGCTATATTGGCAGGAAGTGATAATACAATAGAAGATACAAAAAGTCATCTTTCGTATCAAACAATAGGCTATGATAAAATAAATCAGTTAAAAACAGTAAAGTTTTTAAAAAATAGGGAGAATACTTTAAAACTTATGGACAAACACGCCCAAGTATTAAAACCAAAATTTAATATTGTTTTAGATGTGTTAGAAAAAAATTTTAAAAATAACCCTATTTTAAAATGGGAACAGCCTTTAGGTGGTTATTTTATTTCTGTAGATACTATGGAAGGATTGGCTAAAAATGTGGTAAGTATGTGTAAAGAAGTAGGCGTTATATTAACAGAGGCAGGAAGTACATATCCTAAAAAACTTGACCCAAAAGATACTAATATAAGGATTGCGCCATCTTTACCTACACTTGAGGAGTTAAAAAAAGCTATGGAAATATTTTGTATATGTGTAAAAATAGCTACGATAGATAAAATGTTAGTTTAAAATAACTTGTAAAATTTTATATTTATGTTATAATTTATAAAAAGCATTTTAAGGAGTGATATTAATGATAAAATTAAATGAAAATTATTTAAATTTAAAAGAAAGTTATCTTTTTTCAGATATAGCTAAAAGAGTTGCTAAATTTACTGAAGAAAATCCAGATAAAAAAGTTATTCGCCTTGGTATAGGTGACGTTACAAAACCACTTAACAAAGCTGTTATAGAAAATTTACATATAGCAGTTGATGAAATGGCAGATGAAAAAACATTTAAAGGTTATGGTCCAGAACAAGGCTATGATTTTTTAAGAAATGCTATAAAAGATTATTATGAAAGAAAAGGTATAACTTTAGAAGCTACTGAAATATTTGTATCAGACGGTGCTAAGTCTGACACTGGTAATATAACAGACCTTTTTTCTGTTGATAATGTTGTTTTAATACCAGACCCAGTTTATCCAGTTTATGTGGATACAAATATAATGAATGGGAGAAAAATTATATATATAGATGCAAATAAAGATAATGGCTTTTTACCTTTACCAGATGAAAGTATAAAAGCAGACTTAATATATATATGTTCACCTAATAACCCAACAGGTGCTTGTTATAATAGGGAACAATTAAAAATATGGGTAGATTATGCTTTAAAAAATAATTCTATTATATTATTTGATGCAGCATATGAATGTTTTGTATCAGATGATAGTTTACCTACTAGTATTTTTGAAATAAATGGGGCTAGAAAATGTGCTATTGAATTTTGCTCTTTATCTAAAACAGCTGGTTTTACAGGTACTAGATGTGGATATACAATTATTCCTAAAGATATTGTTATAAAAAGCTCTAATGGTAGTGATATGAGTCTTAATCAAATGTGGAATAGACGTCAAACTACAAAATTTAATGGTGTACCTTATATTATCCAAAAAGGCGCTGCTTCTGTATTTACAGAAGAAGGTATGAAAATGTCTAAAGAAACAATAGATTATTATAAAGAAAATGCAAGAATTATAGCAAGCACTATGGAAGAATGTGGTATAAACTATTATGGCGGTATAAACTCGCCTTATATTTGGTTTGAATGTCCAAATAATATGGGTTCGTGGGACTTTTTTGATAAAATGTTAAATGAAATTGCCGTAGTAGGTACTCCAGGTGTTGGCTTTGGTAAAAATGGTGACGGATATTTTAGACTTTCTTCTTTTGGAAGTAGAGAGGCTACTATTGAAGCTATGGATAGATTTAAAACTTTATTTAAATAAAAGGTTAAAACTTTATGATTTATTTAAGACCACATCATATTCTTTGTATTCAACAATTTAAGGGATATGGATATGATGATGAGTTTGTAAAAAATATGTTTAATATTTTAGATAGAATTAATAAAGAGCAAATTATTATAAAAAGAGATTTTGATAATATTTGTGAAAAATGTCCAAATCTAATAAATAGTGTATGTACAGTCGATAATGAGGTAAATTTATTAGATAATAAAGTTCTAGAACTTTTAAATATAAAATTAAATAAACCTATGTATTTTAATGAAATAAAATTTTATTTAGCTGAAAATTTAACAGAAGATACATTTTTTTATATATGTAGTTCTTGTAGTTGGTATAAAAAAGGTTTTTGTAGCTATAAAAACTTTATTTTAAAATAAGGGAATATAATTATAAATAATAATTTTTTTTAGTACTATGTACTAAAAACTGGTTAGTTCTAATATTTTTTAAGACAAAAATTAAAATCAAAACCATGTTTATAATTTTTGTCTTAAAAAATAAAGTCGTAGCTTAATTATAAATAATAATTAGAATATAAAAAATACTTTTTATACTCATTAAAAATTCTTTATCATACACTTGTATATACTGTATTTTAAGGCTTTTTA
>CAMMEG010000153.1 GCA_946495765.1 uncultured Eubacteriaceae bacterium | reverse complement strand
TAATACTTTCTATGTTGTCTACATATTTTCTGACTCGTTCTTTGTCTATATCAAGTCTATAGGATAAGCTAGGGTCTTTTACTATTTCTATATTGCTTATATTAATATTGCTAGTTGGTAACATAATATCACTCGCTTTCTGCTATAAACATATATTTACCTGTACCTGTTTGTCTAACAGTTATTAGTTTTTTACCTATCTCCGACTTGTCTGTTGTAGTTTTTAAATGAGTTAAATCTTTACTAAATAACATTAAATCTTGTCTTTCTAATATCTTATCATTAGCTAGTTGTATCTTAAAGGGGGCTACATCGATTATAGTTGAAATAGTATTGCCTATCGTTATATCTTCTAAAGTATCAATAATAAGATATTGTTGCCCACCTAACTTTTTAAACACTAAAATTTTATTGTCTAGTTCTAACTCATTATCTGTATTTTTTAAATACATCATTTTAGGCATATATAGTAAAAATTCTTTGGATAATATTTTATCATTTGATAATTTTATTGATAAAGGCTGTATAATTTCAATAGTAGCTATTTCTATGTCTGTAATACCTCTTATTTCCATACTTTCATTTATTATATTTTTTATAATCTCAACTGTATTCATAAAAACATCTCCTAAATAACCTTGACAGTATAAAAAAATGGGAATATAATAATATAAAAAGAGCAATTATTGATTAGTTGTTCCCCATAAATTGTTTCTGTTTAAAAAAACAACCTTAGAGTCGCCAAACTAATAAGGTTGTTTTTGTTGTACTATTGTACTTCTACAACACGTAATAGCACAAAAATTAATATAAGCATTATATAAAATAAGCCCTTTTTCATACTATCACCCCCTCTGTCTTTAATAAAATTAAAGACAAACTACAATTAAAAATAATTGCGTATTAAAGGGGAACAACTCAACTGGATTATTTAATAATTCAGTAACAATAATTACTCTTTAGATACAAATATGTATCGATATAATTATATACCATAAATCTTTATTCTTCAACAATTAATTTCTACGCATATGCCCCCATAGCTTGAGTATTTTGATAGTCATTTAAAAATACTTTTCTTATAGTGTCTTCGGTGGCTTTTCCTATTGCCTTTTGCCCTTCTTCATCTACACCATAATTTGTCATAATAATGTTACCGTTAAATTGATTAGCCACGTTGTTGTGATATGTAGCCTCATTTATTTCCATAATAGCTTTATTAAGGTCATTTAAGTTATTTATGCTTTTTGATATGTCTGAAACATCTCTTGCTATATTACCTAAAGAATTATAGCCACTAGTAGTAATAGGGGCTCCACTCTCTTCATCTTTTTTATCACTAGATTTAGCTATTTCGGCAGCTTTATCATTTATCCTTTTTTCCCAATCAGTATTAATTATCTTTTCATACTTTTCTATACTTACTTTTTCATCGTGACTTATAACAGTTCCTTTAGATACTACACCTAAACTTCCACCTTTTTGTAAATGTTCAAGCAATTTTTGTTCATCAGGAGTAAGTAAGCCTTTTTTATCAGCATTTTCTAATATAAATCTAGCTGACGCATCTCTTTCTGTACTGTCTAATAATTCTTGTTTTTCTTTAGAATTTAATAAATAATAATCTAGATTTAGAAATCCACCAGCATTTTCTCTAGCTAATTTTTTGCCATATTTTTCAGTTTTTATTTCATCTGCTGTTGTAAATAAACCTAATGCAGCCAAGTGACTTAACTCGCTTCTTACTTCTTTACTTCTTCTTAAAATACCATCAAAAAAACTATTAAAATCTTTAGTTGCTTGTGTCAAACTATCGCTAAGAATATAAACAAAAGCCTCCCAGTGTGGCGATAATTCGTCTATCTTTCCAGGTGTTTTTCCAAGTTCTTCCAAAAAAGGTTGAAAAGCTTCAACTGCTATATTACCAAACTGTGTATTAACTTCTTCCCAAGTTATAGGTAACTCTTCAAATTGTGTATTTATTTCATCAGTAGCTCCTAATATAGCATTTTTAACAATATCGGCTGTAATTTTACCATCTTCAGCCATTTTTTTGATTTGCCCTCTAGGAACACCCATATAGTCAGCAATATTTTGAATTAACAGTGGTGCATTTTCAAAAACGGCATTAAATTCTTCGCCCCTTAATACTCCACTACCTAAGGCTTGTGTTAATTGAAGCATTACTGAATTTATACCAGCAACATCTGTTCCGGCTATTTTAAAACTTTTTGTTAAATTTTCGGTAAATTGAATAAGTTCTTTATTGTTACCTCCAAAAAGGTCATCTGTAAGTAACCCTATTTTTGCAACAGAATTAGCAGTGTCTAAAATATTCCCTCTTGTTCTTTTACTAGAATCGAATATCTCTTGCCATAACTCATCTGTTGTCATTAACCCATTATTCATTAGGTTTAATCTTGCTGTTGTAGTCGCCATATCATCTGAATAATTTGTAGCAAAAGACAATGCTTGGGTTACTCCTGAAACAACAGAATTAATAGCATAAATACTTGCTCCTAACTTTGCCAACATTCCAAAACTTCCTTCAAATCCACTTTTAAAGTTATTCCCTATATTTAAAGCTCCCCTTGAAGTATAATCGAGCGTTCTATTTAAATTTACTGCAAAACTATCAAAATTTTTTTGATTAACCAATAATAATTGAGTATGATTTATTTTATCTATTTCCTCGCCTAAATTCTTCAAGTTATTAGTTACTCCAACTACAACCTTACTAGCATTATCAGTTAGCTTTAACTCTGTTTCAACCGACATTTATTTTTTACACCCCCTTTTTTATATTTTCTAAATCTTCACTACGTTTATGTATTAATCCTATAATTAAAGCTTTCTCTCTTTCATCTAACGCCATAAATTCGCTTGGCAACATTTTAAGTTCTGTTAAGCAATAGGCAAGCAAAGAAGCCATACCAGACTCCTTTTTTAATGCTTTTTTGCTTCTTTTATTAAATCGTCAAATGTTTTAAAATAACCACTCAATTTTAAAATTTCAGTAGCTAACTTATCTATTTCTCCAGCCAATAAAACTTTTTCCACCAATTCATTGCCACCCATTACCCCATAATGCTTTTGTAACTCTACACTTCTAAAGTTGGGCTCTAAACAAGCCTGTTCAATATATCCTATAAATCTTTCAACGGGATTAGTTGTTTTTCTTTCAATATCGGATATCTCTGTTGCTGTAATATTTCTAATTTTAAAAGGTATATAATTACCCTCATCATCTACAAATCTGTC
>CAMMEG010000152.1 GCA_946495765.1 uncultured Eubacteriaceae bacterium | reverse complement strand
AAAGAAAAAAGATGCTATAAAACATCTAAATACATATTTTGAAAGTGTATAATATCCATTTTAATTGTATAAATATAAATTTATAAAATATTTTAATTTTAAAAAGTTAGTAAAAAAGTTAGTAAAAATCCCCTTAAATCCATTGAAATGTTGATTTTTAAGGGGTTTGCTAACTTTTTTACATATTAGTATATTTTTTGTAAATTTATACCAATATAGTAATGATTTAATATTTCTTCATATTTTTTGCCATCTTGAGCCATAAAATTAGCACCATATTGACTCATACCTGCTCCATGACCATATCCTTTTGTTGTAAAGTCTATACTGTCTTTTGTTTTTTCTATAGTAAAATTAGTAGATCTAAGTCCAAATAAAGTTCTTATTTCTCGTCCACTAATTTTTTGACCACACACCTCAACATTAAGTACATAACCCGCTTGAGATCTTTCATCTATTTCAAAGCTACTTATTATAGTATTTTTATCTAAATTTTTATATTCTTTAGAAAGTTTATCTACAATTTGACTATTGGGTATAGATGTTTTATATATAAAGTTAGGAGCTTGTTCATCAACCTTGCTGTCTACACTTTTTATATAAGGTAAATTTTTACCCCATATATTTTCAGAGACTTCTGTTATACCTGCACTTGTAGAATGAAAAACAGCTTCTATTGGTTGGTCTTCATATGTCATTATAATACCCTCTGTTTCATATACTGCTTTTTTTACTTTGTCATAGTATACGTCAAAATTACTTCCCCATTTAGCCTTCATATCTTCTATACTATTATACGCTTGTCCTATTGAATTATAATCAACTTGAGCATTTATGTCATCTATTCTTTTATATGCATATGTTCTAGCTGCAACTGCTTGTGCTTTTAATGCTTCTTCTTCAAAGCTAATAGGCATTTCTGCTGATACTACACCAACTATATAATCTTCAAAATTATTATTTTTTTTAATTGCGCTATTTTGTTCACTATCTTTATTATTTTCATCTTCTAAAATTTCTACGTTATTTACAATATCTATATTATTTTCTACTTTTTTATCATATAAAATATCATTATTATTTTTTGTAATATAAACTGTAATTGCTGGTATAAATACCAATATTGTTAATATATATATACCAAAAATAAAAATACTTTTAAACATAAAATCACCTCAAAAGATTATATGTTTAAAAAGTATTTTTATTACTTACTAATTAAAATTATAACTTTATTATTGTCTAAACTTTCTAAGTCTTAGTGCATTTAAAAGTACAGATATAGAGCTCAAACTCATTGCAATTGCTCCTATCATAGGATTTAATAATGATCCACCAAAAATATATAACATACCACAGGCAATAGGTATTCCTATAATATTATATATAAAAGCCCAAAATAAATTTTGTTTTATATTAGTTATTGTTTTTTTACTTAAACTTATAGCATTACTAACTCCATTTAAATCATTTTTTATAAGGACAACATCTGCTGATTCAATGGCAATGTCTGTTCCAGAGCCAATAGCTATACCAAGATCCGATTTAGCTAAGGCTGGTGCATCATTTATGCCATCACCTACCATAGCAACTTTTTTACCCTCATTTTTAAGCTGTTCTACATAATTGGCTTTATCTACTGGCAATACTTCAGCAAAAACATTTTGTATATTTATTTGTTTAGCTATTGCATTAGCTGTCTTCTTATTATCTCCAGTTATCATAAATATATTCAATCCCATATTTAATAGTTTTTGTATAGCTTCTTTGCTAGTTGGTTTTATAGGATCTGCTACTGCTACTATTCCTTTAATTTTATTATCTATAGCAACATACATTGGAGTTTTTCCTTCATTAGCTAGATTTGTTGCCTTTTCTTCCATATTTTCCAAAGATATATCAAAACTACTTAAAAGCTTTTCATTACCAATAAATATATTTTTATCACTTATTTTTGCTTTTATACCAAATCCTACTTTAGCCTCAAAATCTTGTATATCATCATATAACGTAATATTTTTTTCTAATGCATATTTAACAATTGCCTCTCCTAATGGATGTTCTGACATTTTTTCAGCAGATGCAACTAATTTTATTAATTCATTTTCATCTATATCTTTAAATATAATATCAGTTACTATTGGTTTTCCTTCTGTTATTGTTCCTGTTTTGTCTAATATTATAGTATCTAATTTATATGCTGTTTCTAAGGCTTCACCACTTTTTATAAGAATGCCATTTTCAGCTCCTTTTCCTGTTCCTACCATTATAGCAGTAGGTGTAGCAAGCCCTAATGCACAAGGGCAAGCTATTACTAAAACTGATACAAATATTTTTAATGAAAACTCTAAATCTCTATTAACAAAATACCATAATAAACTAGCAACAATTGCTATAACACATACTATTGGTACAAAGTATCCTGATACAATATCTGCTATCTTAGCTATTGGAGCTTTTGTAACTTGTGCATCTTCTACTATTTTAATAATATTAGCTAAAGTTGTATCTTTAGATGTTTTTGTGGCTTTAAATTTTATATATCCATTTTTGTTTATAGAACCTGCAAAAACTTGACTATCTTTAAACTTATGGACTGGAATACTTTCACCTGTAAGCATAGCCTCATCTATATAAGTTTCTCCTTCTACAACAATACCATCTACTGCTACTTTTTCTCCTGGTTTTACAACAATAATATCATCTATCATAACTTCATCTATTGAAATTTTTTCTTCTTTACCATTAATTAATATTGTTGCATATTTAGGAGCAAGTCCCATTAATTTTTTTATAGCATCAGACGTCTTACCTTTTGAAATATTTTCTAAATATTTTCCTAAAAGTATTAAAACTATAATCATTCCTACTGTTTCATAATATAAAGAATGCGCAGAATGATAATTACCTTTTATTACATTTATTGTATTATATAAACTATATAAAAAAGCAGCTGTTGTGCTTATAGCTATAAGAGAATCCATATTAGGTTTACCTTTAAAAAATAGCTTAAAGCCTACTGTATAAAATTTATAACCTATTAGCATTATAGGTATTGTTAAAATAAGTTGAATTATAGCATAATTTAAAGGATTTGTATTAACATTTATAATATTAGGAACTAATATATCAAGTCCTTTTATCATTGGAGCCATGGCTATAAATAACAGAGGAATACCAAATATAGCAGAAAATATAACTTTTTTTAACATAGTTTTTATTTCTTTTTCTTTAAAATCTTCTTTTTCTTCCATGCTTTCTTCTAAAATTTTATATCCCATATTTTCTATTTCATTTTTTATATTTGATAGC
>CAMMEG010000151.1 GCA_946495765.1 uncultured Eubacteriaceae bacterium | reverse complement strand
TGAAAGAATTACATAAGAAGTTAAATCTTGAAGATATGAATAGTGATAATGTAGACTTAATTAGGACTGATGTAGAAGATGACAATAATATTTTGAACTATATAGTTTTAAAATATAAATGGTCTGTTGGTATATCAAATTATAAATTGTTAATTTAATATTTTATAATTTTAGTTTTTTTTAATATTAAATTGTAATGGATTATATTGACTAATTTTAAATAATATGTTATTTTATATTTATATTACTTTGTTAAATATTACCATAAAGGAAATAAAAATGTTAAATTTTAAAAAATTTATAAGTATTTTATTTTTGATAATTATAATTTTTTTTATAATTTTATTTTTTAATAATAAATATCAAAAAAATAGTTTAATAGATTTATCTATTGATGAATTTAATAACATTAAAAGTTCAAATGAAATTACTTTGATTTATTTAGGAAGGGATTCTTGTAATCAATGCATTGAATTCAAACCAATGCTAGAAAAATTTCTTATTGAGAATAATAAATTTGCATATTATGTTAATTTTGATATTAGTTCTGATGATTTTGAAATGAATAATAAAAAAAATCAAATAATAAAGAAATGTAATATTATTTCTGTTCCATCAATTTTAATTTTAGAAAATGATGATTATTATATTATTACAGATAAAGATAATAATATGATAATTAAACAGTTGGCAGAAATTTAATTTTATTATTATATATTAATATTAATAAAAAATTTATTTGTAAAGGAGAAATTAAGCATGAAAAAATTTTTTTATTCATTAATGATATCTTTTTTGATTATAAATGGTAGTTGTTCAAGTGTTTTTGGTAATGATATTAATTCAAAAGAAATTTTAATGTCTTTTGAGGACAATAAAATTAGTATTGAAATACCTAAAAATATTTCAATAGAATTCATAGATTATAATACTGTTAAATTGGTTGATAAATTAAATAATATAAATGAAATTCTTCCAACACAAACTGTAGATATGGATGGTAAAATATTAAATTTATCTTATATTAAAACAAAAGATGGTTTGGATATATATCCTTCATATAATGCAAGATGGGGTTGGTGGGATGGAGTAAAATGTATTGCTGGAGTTATAGGTTCTGTTGGTACTGGTGCACTTGGTGGTAGCGCAGTTGGTACAATAACTATACCTGGTGTTGGAACTGTTTCAGGAACAATTATAGGATCAGTTTCAGGTGGATTAGTTGGTATTGCTTCATTTTGTTAATTATGATTGGAGATAAAATAAAAATAATACCACCAAAAAATATTAAAAAATTGTCTAAAATGTGTGTTTTAGTAGGATTTATCTTAACTATATGTTTTTTAATAATTTTTAAAGAGATATTTTGGATGGGAATAGTAACTTTTTTTATTGGTTATTCTTTATTAGATTAGATATTAAATTAATTTATAAAATATATGAGTTTTTTAATTCAAAAATATTAAATTTATCAAAAGATTTGAATATAAAAATTTAATAAATAAAAATTGATGTAATAAAAAATTAATAATATAATGTTATAAAAAGTAACTATTAGAATTTTTGCTTATTTAAATTGTTAGAAACAACCTTAAAACTATAAATTTATAAGGTTGTTTTTTTTATTAGGAAGATAGTAAAAATAATTGGAAAGATAAGAAACAAGATAATTTAATAATAGCTAATTAATTTTTAAGTCTGGCAAGAAAATTTGATATAAATTATTTATATAATATAATTATATTATATAAATAATAAAAGTATAAATATTACTTGAAGATTAAATATTATTAAGTTATAATATATAATTAAGTAAGTAAAATTATATAGGTGAGATAATGATATTAAATAAAAATCAAAAAGAAGCCACCTTACATAATAAAGGGCCTATGATGGTTTTATCTGGTCCTGGAAGTGGCAAAACAACAGTTATAACATATAGAATAAAAAATTTAATAGAAAATTTAGAAGTATTACCAAATGATATTTTAGTAATAACTTTTACAAAGGCTGCATCTGAAGAAATGAAACAACGGTTTAATAAAATATGTAATAATAGCTATAATGTAACTTTTGGTACTTTTCATTCATATTTTTTTAGAATAATTAGGGCATATTATAAATATGATTTAAACAATATTTTAAATGATTATGAAAAGACTAGTATTATAAAAAATATAATATCTAAAAATAATATTTCTTTTGATAATGAAGAAGAATTTATACAGGCAATTATAAATGAAATATCATTTTTAAAAAATGAACTAATTAATCCTATATTTTTTAATTCCAATTATACAGACAGTAATACTTTTTCTATTATTTTTAAAGAATATGAAGATTTTAAACAAGAAAACAATAAAATAGATTTTGATGATATGTTAATAAAATGTTATAACTTAATAAAAAAAGATGAAAATGTAAGAAATTTTTGGAAGAATAAATATAAATATATACTTATAGATGAATTTCAAGATATTAATAGAGTACAATATGAATGTATAAAAATGTTAATAAATGATGAAAAAAATGTATTTATAGTTGGAGACGATGACCAAAGTATATATGGATTTAGAGGTTCAAAGCCAGAGTTTTTATTGAAATTTCCTATTGATTTTGATAAGACAAAAAAGATAATACTAAATATAAATTATCGCTCTACAAAGC
Source organism: uncultured Eubacteriaceae bacterium (assembly GCA_946495765.1). Taxonomy (GTDB): domain Bacteria; phylum Bacillota; class Clostridia; order Lachnospirales; family CAG-274; genus Tyzzerella. Next base: position 710 of record CAMMEG010000151.1, on the reverse strand, counting down.
AAATTATAAATTTATGTAACACAATAATAGAGGATAATAACAATAGATACAATAAAAATATTGTTGGAACTGATAAAACTTATAAATCTCCTATATTAATTAGAGCTTATGATGCTTATGAGGAAGCTAAAAAAATTGTGGAAAAAATAGAAGTATTAAAAAAGGATTATTCTTTAGAGGAGATAGCTATAATATATAGAACCAATATACAAGCAAGAGCTATTGTAGAAAAGTTTATGGATTATAACATAGAGTATCAACTAAAAGACAAGGTACCTAGTATTTATGACCATTTTATTGCTAAAGATATTATAGCCTATTTAAAATTATCTTTAGACAAATTAGATAATGTTTCTTTTATGAGAATTGCTAATAAGCCTAAAAGATTTTTAAATAAAAATATGTTATCAGATGCAATGGATATATGTAAAAATGAAAAATCAATTTTAGAACATTTATATTGTAGTACTAGTCTTAAATCATGGCAATTAGAAAAAATAAATGATTTATTATTTCACGTAGGGCAAATAAAAACAAAAAATGTTTATGATGCTATACGGTATATTTTAAAAATTGTAGGATATGAAGATTACATAGAAGAATATGCATCATTTAAAAATATAGGCACAAAAGGATTATTAGAAATAGCAAATGAAATATTAGAGTCTTCTAAAGGATATAATGATATATTAACATATTTAACTCATATA
>CAMMEG010000150.1 GCA_946495765.1 uncultured Eubacteriaceae bacterium | reverse complement strand
CATATGTGTTATTGCTATCATTAACTTCTATAGATTGTCCTTTATAATCTATGCTATTATTTTTATTATTATTACTTTTAAAAAAATTATTACTTAAAAAAAGTAGTAATATACCCAAAAAAATAGCAACTAATATGTTATAATAATTTTTTTTATCTTGAAATATTTTTCTAAATACATTCATATGTTTCTTCTCCTTTTTTCTTATGCTATTGTTATAAATATATTCTCACTAGGCATATTGTAGAAGTCAGAAATTAATTTTTTTATATCATTTATTTCTTTTTTTTCAAGGTTTTCAATATTTTTATCTTCGTTAAAAGGTTTTATATAAATATTTTTATTAAATTTATTTAAAGTCAAATATATTTTATCAATATTTATTTCTTCATATTTATTTTCATATAACTCTAAATTTATCTTTTTTATAACATATTCGTTTTTTAATATACTTTCTATTTGAACTTTTATATTATCTTGGAAAGCATTTTTAACCATTTGATTTTGTATATCTTTATATTTTTCAGAGTCTATATTTGAGTTAATTTCAAAATCTTGATTATTAAATATATTTAAACTATCTACATTATTTATTCCATTTAATATTGAATCTATAGGTTTTATCATAATAAATATTAATATCATACCAAAAACTAGATTTATATAAGAACGGTACTTATTATTAGGTAAGATAACTTGTATGAAAGACATAAATACTAAGAATAAAATTATATTTCTTATATAATCATAAAAATAATCTATCATATAACTTCTCCTTTATCCTGATACAGTTAACATAACTGCTATAAAAAATATAAATAAAATTAAAAATATTATTAAACTTGATAATACTAATTTTGTGTATTCTCCCATTGTATCTACACAAGATGTTATTCTATTATCACTTATAGGGTCTATTAATATAGCAGTTATTTTATATATAAATATCAAGGCTATTAATTTTACTATAGGTACAGCTGAACAAAATAATATCGCTATCAAAACCCCTATACCTATACCACTTTTTAGAAGTCCTACAAAATACATAATACTATCTACAGCACCTGTCATTGCATCTCCTACAACTGGTACAAAGCTTATAAAAGTTTTTGCAGTTTTATTTATTGTTGCATTTAGTGTAGGCGCACCTATTCTTTGAATAGATATTATAAATCCAAGCCCTAAAGCTAAACCTCTTAAAGAAAAATTTATAAGCCATTTTAAAAAATCTATAAGCTTATTTAAAACTTCTTTTGGAGTAATATAATTTATAATATTTAAAATAGCCGTACCTGCTATAAAAGGTATAAATATATTTTTCATAAAAAATGATAATATACTTAAAGAAGTTAATATAAACCCACTAAATAAAGTAGCACTACTAGATGCACCTGACATAAATAATAATCCTACAAGCATAGGCATTATTCCATTTATAATATTTGATATACTATCTATTGTAGTATATAAAATGTCAACAACTATATTAAAACTAGTAGTTAAAAGAGTAGCTACAACCATATATGTTGTATAAAATCCTATCTCTGCAACACTTTGATTCTTAAAGTTTTCTGTTAAAATCTTAAAAAATGCTGATAAAAAAGCTATTAATATTACATTTTTTATTATTTTAGAATTTATAAATATTTCATCAAAAACTGATTTTATTATGTAATTAATTATACTTATTATGCTAAAGTCTACACCTTTTCCTGATAAAATGTTCTTAACTGTATCTGAAAATTTAAAATCACTTTTATAAATATTATCGTTTATTACTGTATCATATTGTTCTATATCAAGACTGTCTATTCCTTCTATCAAATAGTTATTAGCATATATTGGTTTAGAAAAAATTAAAGTAAAAATTATAATAAATATAAATTTTTTCATCTCGTATCCTCCTAAGGCATAAGACTTGTTATTAAGCCTAAAAGCCTTGTGATAATAGGTATTGATATAAGCATAATCAGAACTTTTCCTGCCAATTCTATTTTTGATGCAATAGCATTTTCTCCAGCGTCTATACATATTTGTGAAGAAAATTCACATATATATGATATTCCTATTATTTTTAATATAATACCTATATGTTCTATTCCTATATCAAGCATAGAAACTATATCTAATATTGAGTTTAAAACTTCTTCTAGTGTAGGTATAATCATTATAAACATTATTACTCCACTAACGATTCCAATCATAATAGATATATTAGCCATTTGAGGTTTTATAGTTAAAATCACTATTACAGAAATAATAGCTATTATACATATTTTTAAAATATCCAAAAATTACACCTCCTAAAAGGCTAAAGACTAAATAATGTTTGAACTGTTTCAAAAAGTTCACTTATATATTGTATAACCCAAAATAATACAACAACTAATCCTGCTAATGTTGTAAGCATAGCTTGTTCTTCCCTACCCGCTCTTATAAGAACTTGATTTAAAACAGATACTAATATACCAACGGCTGCTATTTGAAAAATAACTGTAACATCCATATTTTCACCTCTAAATTAATAATACTATAATCATAAGTCCAGACAAAATACCTAAACTTTGATACATTTTAAAATTTTTACTTTTTTCATTTTCTATATTTTTTATTGTAGTATTTATATACTCTATTATAATATTTAGCCCTTCTATGTTAAATTCTCTATCTAAAGATCCTATTATTTTACCTACTAAATTAATGTTTTCTATGTCTTCTTTTGTAAAATATGTTTCATAAGACCCAGTTTTTATAGCTTCTTCCCATAATATTAAAAGTTCCTCTCCACGTTTTTTTTCCATATTTTCTCTAAAATTTACAAAAATATTTTTTACAGGTTTGTCCAAATTTTTTTCTATATTTAATATAGCTTCTGTTATACTCGAAAAAAAGTTTATCTCTGATGATAATGACAATAAAGCTCTTTTCATTTCTAAAAGGTCATTTTTTCTATATATAGGTTTATATGAATAATAAAATCCTATTATTGAAAATCCTATTAAAATAATAATACTAGAAAAAATTTTTAAATACATTTAACAGCCCTCACTATATATATTTATTAAATCTTCATTATATATTTTATCTACATTGCATATTCCATTCTTTCTGTTTAAGACTATATATCGCTCAAATATTTTTTTATCCAATATATTTTTTAAATTATTTTTTTGTTTTATATCTTCTATATTATACGCATGTATAGTACATATAATTTTAATACCACTATTTGATATTTTTTCTATAGCCTCAATATCATCATTACTTCCTATTTCATCAACAGCTATTACGCTAGGAGACATACTTCTCAAAAGCATAAGCATACCCTCAGATTTTGGACATCTATCTAAAATATCTGTTCATATTCCAACAACTAATTGGATTATCCCCATAT
>CAMMEG010000149.1 GCA_946495765.1 uncultured Eubacteriaceae bacterium | reverse complement strand
AGAAATATTGGCATAACAGGTTGTGCCATTATGTGGTTACAAGAAAGGGCCGGCGAAGAAAGTCTAAAAATGTGCATAAGAGTTATGATAACTATTAATTCAAATGTAAAAAAACAAAACATAAAACATATATATTTAAAAGATGCAAAAAAATTAAGACCAGATATATCATTAGCTAAAAGTGGATTTGCTGTTGCTATAGATGGACCAGCAGGGTCTGGTAAAAGTACAGTGTCTAAAATTATATCTAAAGAACTAAGTTTTATATATGTGGATACAGGGGCTATGTTTAGAACAATAACCTTATATTGTTTACAAAATAATATAGATTGTAGTGATGAAATAAAAGTTTCTAAAGAACTTGAAAATATAGATATATCTTTAGAGTTTGAAAATGGTATACAACAAATATATTTAAACAATATAAATGTTACTGAAAAAATAAGAACACAAGAAATATCAAAAAATGCATCTATTATTGCTCAAATATCTAGTGTTAGAGAAAAATTATTAAAAATGCAAAGAAAAATAGCTAACAATAGTAATGTTATAATGGACGGCAGAGACATTGGAACTAATGTATTACCTAATGCAAATGTAAAAATATATTTAGATGCTGATATAGACGAGCGAGCTAAAAGAAGATGTGAAGAATTGTCTATGAAAAATGAAACGTTTGAGTATAATAAAGTTAGACAAGGTATAATAGATAGAGATAATGCTGATAAAAATAGAAAAATAGCACCTTTAAAAAAAGCTAATGATGCTATAACTATAAATACAACTAATCTTTCTATACATGAAGTTTCTGAGATGATTATAAAAATAATAAAAGAAAATATAAAGTAGGTGGAAAAATGTTTTATTATCTTGCTATATTTGGACTTAAAATTTATACTAGATTAAAGTTTAAGGTAATAGTAAAAGGAAGAAAAAATATACCTAAAAATTGTGGGTTAATATTTTGTTCTAATCATATTAGCAATTTTGACCCTGTAATGGTTTGTAGTAGTATTAATAGGAAAATTCATTATTTTGCAAAAAAAGAACTCTTTTGTACAAAGTTTAAAAATTTTTGGATGCATCAGTTATGTGCCTTTCCCGTTGACAGAGAAGGTACAGATATAAATGCATTAAAATTTAGCATAAATCTTTTAAAAAGTGGAGGGGCTTTAGGTATTTTTGCTCAAGGCACAAGAGTTAAAGAAGGTGAAAATGCTGAAGCTAAAAATGGAGTTTCTTTATTCGCCTTAAAAAGTGGTGTAGATGTTATACCTATTGGGATAACTGCTAACTATGAAAAAGGGGGTAAAGTTATCATAAATATAGGTAAGCCTATATCATTTGAAAAATATAAAGGGCAAAAGCCTAAAACAGAACTTTTAAATAAAATGACTGAAGAAATAATGACAGAAATAGAAAAATTAAAAGAAGATAATAGATAAGAAAGGAATGTATATGGAAGTAATACTTGCAAAAACTGCTGGTTTTTGCTTTGGTGTGAAGCTAGCAGTAGACTGTGTATATGATAAGTCTAAAAATGATAAAATATATACATATGGACCTATTATACACAATAAAAATGTAGTAAAAGATCTTGAAAAACAAGGTGTAGAAATTATAGAAGACTTAGAAAAAGATATAAATGGAAAAGTTATAATACGATCTCATGGGGTTACACCTAAAGTTTATGAGTTATTAAATGAAAAAAATTTAGACTATATAGATTGTACCTGTCCATTTGTTAAAAAAATTCACAGAATAGTTGATGAAAATTATAAAAATGGTAAAAATATTATTATTATTGGTAATAAAAATCATCCAGAAATAATAGGAATAAATGGATTTTGTAATAATACAGCACTTATTGCTAATAGTATAGAAGAATTTAATAATTTATGTATAGATAAAAACAAAGATTATATACTTGTATCTCAAACAACATATGATATTACAACTTTTCAAAAATTAGTAGAAAATATAAAAGAAAGTAATATACAAATATTCAATACAATATGTAATGCTACAAATGATAGACAAAAAGAGGCGTTAGAATTATCTAAGCAAGTTGATTATATGATAGTATTAGGTGATACCAATAGTTCAAATACACAAAAATTATATGAAATTTGCAAAAAAAATTGTAAAAACACATATTTATGTGAAACAATTGAAGATTTACAGTTGAATATTTCTGAAAAAAATGTTAAAATTGGAATAACTGCTGGTGCGTCAACACCATCAGCTATAATAAAGGAGGCTTTAAATAGAATGAGTGAAATTGAAAATATGTCTTTTGAGGAAATGTTAAATGAGAGTTTTAAAACATTACATAGTGGTAGTGTTTTAAAAGGGAGTGTCATAAGAGTTACAGATAATGAAGTATTTGTAAATCTTGGATATAAAGCAGATGGAATTATTGAAAAATCAGAATTTTCTAACGATCAAAATATAAATTTGAAAAATGAGGTTTCTGTTGGAGATGAAATAGAAGTTTATGTTATAAAAGTTAATGATGGAGATGGAAACGTAGTATTATCTAAAAAAAGATTAGAAATGAATAAAGGGCTTAATGAATTAGAAGAAGCTTTTAATAATAAATTAGTGCTAAAAGGTAAAATTATTGATGTTATAAAAGGAGGACTTGTAGCCAATATTAATAATGTTAGGGTATTTGTACCTTCTTCTCAAATATCAAACAAGTTTGTTAAAGATTTAAATAGTTTTAAAGGCCAAGAATTAGATTTTAATATTATAGAATTTAATAAATCTAAGCACCGTATAATCGCTGGTAGAAGAGACCTTGTTCAAACTCTAGAAGACGAAGCTAAAGCTAAAATTTATGATAATATTAAAGCTGGTGACAAATTAGAAGGTACTGTTAGTCGTATTGTAGATTTTGGAGCATTTGTTGACCTCGGTGGTGTAGATGGACTTATACACATATCTGAACTTTCTTGGGGAAGGGTTAAAAAAGTTACAGATATTTTAAAAGAAGGAGATAAAGTTACTGTATATGTTTTATCAGTAGATAAAGATAAAAGTAAAATTTCTCTTTCTTTAAAAGATATAAATCAAAATCCATGGATTTTGGCTAAAGATAAATATAAACTCTCTGATATAATAGAAGGTAAAGTAGTTCGTATTGTAGATTTTGGAGCATTTGTGGAATTAGAAGAGGGCGTAGATGGACTTGTTCATATATCTCAAATTTGTCAAAAACATATTGCTAAGCCAGAAGAGGTTTTATCTATTGGTCAAGTTGTTAGAGCTAAAATTACAGAAGTAGATACAGAGAATAAAAAAATTAGTTTAAGTATTAAAGAAGTAGATTCTCAAGATAAGTAAAATATTTAAAATTAGTTTTAAATAAAGTAATATTAAAGGCATAAATTTTAAATTTATGCCTTTAATATTACTTTATTTATTATTTTTTAACAAAAAATATAAAAAAGTGTTGACAATAT
>CAMMEG010000148.1 GCA_946495765.1 uncultured Eubacteriaceae bacterium | reverse complement strand
AAAATAGCATTTGTTGGTGCTACAGGTGCTGGTAAAACTACTATAACAAATCTTATAAATAGATTTTATGATATATCTGATGGTAAAATAAGATATGATGGTATAAATATTAATAAAATTAAAAAACCAGATTTAAGGCGTTCTTTAGGTGTTGTTTTACAAGATACAAATCTTTTTACAGGTACTGTACTTGATAATATAAGATATGGTAATCTTAATGCAACTGATGAAGAATGTATTGCAGCTGCTAAAAAAGCTAATGCACATCACTTTATAGAACTTTTAAAAGATGGGTATAATACAGTAATATCAGGTAGTGGGGAAGGTTTGTCTCAAGGACAAAAACAACTTTTATCTATTGCAAGAGCTATTGTAGCAGACCCTCCTGTTATGATATTAGATGAAGCTACTTCTAGTATAGATACACATACAGAAGCAATAGTACAAAAAGGTATGGATATGCTTATGTATGGAAGAACTGTTTTTGTTATAGCTCATAGACTTTCTACTATACAAAATTCAGATAAAATTATTGTGTTAGATAAAGGAAGAATAATAGAATCTGGTAATCATGATGAACTTATCAAACTAAAAGGTAAGTATTATCAACTTTATACTGGTGCAATAGAAATGGATTAATAATAAATTTTTTTGATACTTTATATCAAAAAATATCTATTTGTATTATTATTTAATAAGAATTAAAACAAAAATTCATTTGTAATTTTACTTTGAATAATAATATAAATAGTTTAATTATAATAATCTCTATATATTCAATATATATAGAGATTATTTTTATTTTATTATATTAATTTGTATAATGTTTTTATAGTAACATTTATCTAAATATTATATAGATAAAAAGAATTACATAGATAAAATTAAAATAAAATTATGCTGTTTTTTAGAGAGTAGATTAAATATATAAAACTATCCCTATATAATATATATCTTAAGGATAGTTTTATTTTAATATTAAAAATTATATGTATTTGTTAAAAATAAATTTTAAGTATAAATTACTTAAGTGATAAAATTTATATAAATATATAAACTTATTTTACAGCTTTTATATCCTTAATTATAAGTATATTAATTTTTATAATAATAAGAATAGATTTAATATATACTATTTAAGGAATAATTTTAAATTTTGGTTAAAAATTTTGAGTATTATTTAAGTGTTTTTAAATTTTTTAATTATATTTTCAAATGATATAGATATATTTTTATTTTAAAGAGTTAACATCTTTAGTATATATGTTTATTTTAAAATAAAGGTATTTTTATATTAAATATTAATTATTATCATAAAAAATTATTTCATTATTTTTTACCATACCTAATTTATCTCTTGCAAGTTTTTCTATATATTCTTCACTATTTTTATATTCTGTTTGATACTTTAATTCTTCATTTTCTTCATTTGCTAGATCAATTTTTTTATTAAGTTCATTTATTTTATTATTATACGCTAATAATGTGTCATATTTATAAAATAAATATGTAGAAAAACTTAAAATAATAAAAATCATAGTGATAAAATAAAATTTATTAAGTTTAGAAGATACATTTTTATTTTTTTGATTTTTCATTATACAATTTATCCCCTTTTATAGTTAAATTTTTAAGATAAAATTTAATACTTCTTAATTTATTATATATTTTTGCACAGAACATATATTTTTGCAATAGTTTTTTTGTAATATTTTTTAAAATATTATAAAAAAACTTTAAAGGTTTTATTATAATATTAAAAAGGATTAAAAAAGGCATAGATATGGCCTTAAAAATAAATAAAATTAACCTAATAAAAATATTTATAATTTTAGTAGAAAGTTTTATAAATAATGAACTTATTAAAGTTATATATAATATCATGCCTATAAATATCCCTAAAATAAAAAATATTCTAATTTCACCATTATTTTGATAAAGAGATATTAAAAATATAATAATAGACATAAATAACCAGTATATAGTATCTTCTATGTTTATAATAATATTATTATGTAAAATAAATTTTCTAAAAATTTTAATAAAATCATAAAAAAGTCCTAATATAAAACCTATAAATAGTGATATTAAAAATATTTTAAATTGATATGAAATAGATAAAATCAAACAATTAACCTCAAAAGATATTTATTTAAAGATTTTGCTTAATATACCACTAGCAGGCTTTCCATATGAAGATTTATCTTCATATACTAGACTGTATATTTCACCATCTATTTCTAAATCACCATTATCTAAATTTAGCTTATTAATATGAAAATTTAGACCTTTTAATATTAAGACACCAAGTTCAGTTTCTGAAACAATCATTTCTTCATCAAAAGAAATAACGTCTAATACACCTGTAATTTTTATGTTTGTCCTATCTAATATGTTAATATTATGTTTGTTTTTTTTATCTTCAGACATTTATACCCTCCACATACAATTTATATAATAAAATATATGCTGAGGGTATATAAATTATTACTTTAATTTCCTAAATCTTTGCTTCTACCTATATAAGAAGTATGTAAAAGTTCTTCAGCTAGATGACTTAAAGGTTTTTTATAAAATTCTTTATAAAGTATTTTAATTTCTTCATTTTCATAGCTAGTTCTTATTTTTAATTGGTTATCTCTATTGTATAAACCTTGTATACGCTTTTTAAGAGCAGCATCTCTTTTTGGTATTTTCTTTTTAGGCTGTCCTCCTCCACCGATACAACCACCAGGACAAGCCATAACTTCGACAAAATGATATTGTTTTTCACCAGATTTAATTTTTTCTAAAAGTTTTGTTGCATTAGCAGTTCCATATACAACAGCAACATTAATGTCTTTGCCATCAACATTAATAGTAGCTTCTTTAATCTCTTCTAATTCTCTAACACTTTTTAATTCATATAAATCCTCTGGAACAGGTTTATTGGTTAGATAGTTATATGCTGTTCTTAATGCTGCTTGCATAACACCTCCGGTATTACCAAATATAACTCCAGCTCCAGAAGCTTCTCCCATAAATTTATCAAATTTACTATCTTCTAAAGATATAAAATCAATATTTTTTTCTTTTGACCATATAGCAAGTTCTCTTGTTGTAATGATATAGTCATTATCTCTCATACCCTCAATATTGTTATATTTAGCGGATGCATTCATTTCATCTCGTCTAATTTCAAATTTTTTAGCTGAGCAAGGAGTTATAGTAACATTAATAATTTTAGAAGGGTCGATATTCATTTTTTTAGCAAAATAGGTTTTTATTGTAGCACCTTGAATACCTATTGGGCTTTTAGTAGAAGATAGGTTAGGTATAAAATCTGGATGATAAGTTTCTACATATTTTACCCAAGAAGGACAGCAACTTGTAAATTGGGGCATAACAGCTTTATCATCATTTAACCTTTCTATAAGTTCAGAAGCTTCTTCAACAATTGTTATATCAGCGCCAAAGTTTACATCTAATACATAGTCAAAACCTAACTTTCTTAAAAGTGAAATCATTTTGCCTTCAACA
>CAMMEG010000147.1 GCA_946495765.1 uncultured Eubacteriaceae bacterium | reverse complement strand
ATAGTATTTATATTTGATATACTATTAACATCTATAGTGCTTTGATTATTATAACTATTTTTATCTATAGTGCTTTGATTATTATAACTATTTTTATCTATACTTTTAGGTAGTAGATTAGTATTATTTTCTTTAAAAAATAATAAATTATTTTTAATATAATCATTAAAATTATTTATTTTATTAGGATATTTCTTTTTTAATATTTTATATGAGATAATACCTATAGTTGTTAAAGAAGTTACTATAATAGCTGCTTTAACCTCTTTATTGTTTTTATTCATTTATCATATCTCCTTTGTATATATTTTATTATAAATAAAAATAAGTTATTTTAATATTAGTAAATAAACTCTTATAAGTTTTATTATATAAGAGTTTTGATTATTTGTAAATAAATAATAAGATAAAATTTAAAATCAATTATATAGACTTTAAATATTGTAAATATTGTTATATATACCATTGTTTTAATATAGAATAAATCTTTATAAATGCTATAATTTATTTATACTAAAATATAAGAGAGGTATATATATGAATATAGAAAAGCCAATAGATTTATATAATAATAAGATAGTACCTAAGATTAAAGAAATAGATATATTTTTAAAAACGAATGAAAATATGCCTATAAAAGATGTAGCTAAAGTATTAGAAATTAGTGAAGATGAAATAAAAAGTACATTATTGAAATTAAATGAAAAGAATTTAAATAATAAGAATTTTATTAATATAATGTTAAATGGTAGTAGTTTTATTTGTAAAATATTAAAACGAGAAATAGAATGTGGATCACCATATTTTTATAATGCTAAAGAATTATCATACATATATGAATTAGATTATGAAAAAGTATTAACAGCATATAAATTTTTAAATTTAAAATCTATAACAGCTAGTCAAATTCCAATTATTCTAGTACAGATATAGAACTACATAATATAAAAATATTGTAAATAATAACAAAACCTGCTATAATAAAAAAGAAAATTTTATTATAGGAGGACTTATAAAACAATGGGAAACATCATAGTAGGTCAGTCTGGAGGACCAACAGCTGTTATAAATGCTAGCTTAGCTGGAGTATTTAAAGGTGGTAAAGATAATGATATAAAAGTATATGGTATGATAAATGGTATACAAGGACTTTTAGAGGAAAAGTATGTAGATCTTAGTGAAGAAATAAGGACAGATTTAGATATAGAACTTTTAAAAAGAACACCTTCAGCTTATTTGGGGTCTTGTAGATTTAAGTTACCTAATATGGAAGATAATGAAGAAATATATGAAAAAGTTTTTTCTGTACTAGAAAAAATAGATATAGATATATTCTTCTATATAGGTGGTAATGACTCTATGGATACTATAAAAAAATTACATACATATAGTATAGCCAAAAATAAAAAAATAAAATTTATAGGTATTCCTAAAACTATTGACAATGACCTTGCTGTTACAGACCATACACCAGGGTTTGGTAGTGCTTGCAAATATATTGCTACTACAATAAAAGAAATTATAAAAGATGCAACTGTTTATGATGCAAAAAATATTACAATAATAGAAATAATGGGAAGAAATGCAGGGTGGCTAACAGGAGCAGCAGCTATTACAAAATCAAATGATTGTAGTGGAATTGATTTAATATATTTACCAGAGGTAGTGTTTGATATTGAAGAATTTATAGACAAAGTAAAAAATATACAGAGAACAAAAAAAAGTATAGTTATTGCTGTATCAGAGGGTATAAAAAATAAAAATGGTATTAATATATGTGAATTAGAAGAAGAAAATACATTATTAGACTGTTTTGGTCATAAATCTTTAAGTGGAACAGCAAATACTTTAGCTAGAATACTTTATAAAAAAATTGGTTGTAAAACAAGAGCAATAGAGCTTAATACAACTCAAAGATGTGCTAGTCATTTTGTATCTGAAGTAGATATGAATGAAAGCTTTTTAGCTGGTATATATGCAGTTAATATAGCATTAAATGGTGAAAATGGTAAAGTTATTATATTTGAAAGAACTAATAATACACCATATAATATAAATATGAAATGTCATAATGTTTATGACATAGCTAATATTGAAAAAAGAGTGCCAATAGAATGGATAGATAGTAAAAATGGGACAGTATCTAATGAATTTATAGAGTATATTAAACCTTTAATACAAGGTGAGGTATATCCTATTATGGTAGATGGACTACCAAAGCATTTAAAGTTAAATAGACATTAAAAAAAAAATAGTCTTTTAAAATAATATTTTAAAAGACTATTTTTTTTAGATTTAAAATTTATAAAAAATGCTCTTTTATGGTAAAATATTATATAATAAATTAAACAAAATAATTAAAAATATCGTATATTTTTATAAAGTGTAAAACAAAGGAGAAAATATTATGATAAATTATATAATATCACCTTTATTAGGAGGAATTATAGGATATTTTACAAATTGGTTGGCTATAAAAATGTTATTTTTACCTTATAAAGCTAAATATATAGGTAAATTTAGAATACCTTTTACACCAGGGCTTATACCAAAAGAAAGAGAAAGATTGGCTAAAAAAATAGCATTTATAACAGAAGAAAAAATATTAAATAAAGAAACAATAGAAGAAAACCTATTTTCACAAGAAAATAAAGAAAAAATATATTTATTACTAGAAAAAAATTTTTATAAATTAAAACAAAAAGATTTTAACTTTAATGATATTATTAAAATTTTATATGGTGAAAGAAAAGAAATAATATTAAAAAAGGTAGAAAATATAATTTTATTTAAAATTAATAAGTTTATATTTGAAGAAAAAAATCAAAAAATTTTAGTAGAAATTTTAACGGAAAAAATATATGATTTATTAAAAAATATAGATAAAAATAAAGAAGTTAAAATTAAATTAGAAAATATAATTATTAATATTATAAATAATAAAAATATTAAAGAAAATATATATAATTTAAAATTGTGTGATATAATAAATAATGAAAATATATCAGATATAAAAATGGCTATATTTGAAAGTATACCAAAACTATGTGAATATATATCTAATAGAATAATAAATGATGAAGATATAGATAAAAAATTAGGAGATTTCATTAAAAATATAATAAGGGAAAATTTAGGAACTATCGCAGGACTTTTTTTAAACACTGATAAAGTGTATGAAACTATAAAGAGAAATATTATATTATACTTAAATAATAAAGAAAATCAAAATATAATAGGTATAAAAATATTTGAAACTATATCTTTATATCAAAATAAAACTATATTTGAAATATACGAAAAAATTCCAAATAAGACAAAAGATATAATAAAACAAAAAACTAGTATAGATAATTTAAAAACCTATGTAAATAAGTCAAAAATTTTAGAAAATTTATATTTAATAGTAGATGATAATAATTTAAAAGAAAGTATAAAAAAATTTATAACTAAATTGATTAAAGAAAAAATATCAAATAATATATATAAAGCAATAAAAAACTATATAAAAATTAATATGGAT
>CAMMEG010000146.1 GCA_946495765.1 uncultured Eubacteriaceae bacterium | reverse complement strand
TATAACAGGTATAATGAAAGCTAGATATTTAAAGAAAGAAAGTTCAAGACGAGCATTGAAAGGCTTTGTTAAAAAATTTTTAATATGGTGTTTAGTGGCTATGGGTTTTGGTTTAGGAATTACATTTCAAAAAATAGGTAATATAATAGGAATAAACTTACATATAATGTTAGCTATTGGCTGGTTTATCCTTGCCCATTGTATAGTAAATGAGTTTAGAAGTATTTTAGAGAATATGGTTGAACTTGACAAGGGGTATCTAGTACCTAAGTGGTTAATAAAAGGTTTAGAGGTTACCAACAAATTAATTGATAAAAATGTTGATAATGTGGTTAATAGTTTAGATGAGGATAAAAAAGAATAGGGGGTAGTTGTGCCCTTTATTTTTTATTACAATTTTTATTAAAATTGTTGACATACGTATTAATACGTGGTAAAATATATTTAGAAAGGTGGTTGATGAATGACTGGCAAAGAACTTAAAAAACTATTGTTTAAAAATGGTTGGGAAATAGTTAGAATAAATGGAAGTCATCATATATTTGAAAAAAATGGTGAAACTATAGTAGTACCAATACATAGCAATAAAGATTTAAAAAAAGGCTTAGAATTAGCAATATTAAAACAAGCAGGGCTTAAATAAAAGCCTTTGCTATTAAAAAGGAGGTATACAATGAACTTTATTTATCCTTGTATAATACATTGCGAAGAAGACGGTTATTGGTCTGAATTTGTAGATTTTGAAGGATGCTTTAGTGAAGGCGATACATTAGATGAAATTTTATCAAATTCTAAAGAAGCATTACAAAGCATAATACTATATAATATAGAAAAAGGAAAAGATTTGCCAGTATCAACACCTATAAAAGAAATAGCAGAAGATGAAAATAGTTTTAAAACCTATATTGATTGTAAAATTTCAGGTGGAACTAAATTAGTTAAAAAAACATTATCTATTCCAGAATGGGTAAACAATATAGGTATAGAAAGGCAATTAAACTTTTCAAAAATATTGACAGATGCTATAATAAAAGAAATAAAAAATATTTAAAGGGAGTATTTGCTCCCTTTATTTTTTTATTTATTTTATATTTATACATAAACCCACCCGCATTTTTTTCTAACTTTTTACTAATTTATAATAATTAATATAAAATTATAATGAATAATATTATTTGATTTTTTCTAAAAATTAGTTATTGTAAAAACATATTAATTATATTAATACGAAATTATATAAGTATAGGTTATGTCAATATATATTATAATTTTTAATAATATAAATTTATTTAATTAAATTTAAAAATAAAATATAAGATAACTTTATGTCTTAATTATACTATTTATAAAATATTATACATAAACTAAAAGAATCTTTATAATATTATAATAAATTTGTAATATTATTGTAATTGTATTATTATTAAAAAGATGTAATAATATATATAATTAAATATTTAGAAAGGATATAAATAATGAAAAAAATTATTACTATATTTTTAACATTGATTTTTATTTTTTCATTTACATTTGAAATTTTCGGTGCAACTAATGTAAAATTTACATCAACCAATATAAATTTAAAAAAGAATAATATAACTATAACAGGAGAATATCCGGTTATATTGGGTATGTCTAGTGCATCTTTTCAAAAGATAGTAAATAAAAAAATTGATGATATTATTAAAAGTAAAACAACATCATATTCACAAAAGACAACAAATAAAATAGAAATATCATATAATGTTATACAAGATGACAATATATATTCTATAATGATATATTTTAAAAATTTATACACTAATGAAGTAACTGCTTATAGTGTTAATGTAGATACTAAAAATAATAAATATGTTACAATAAATAGTTATTTAAATTCTAATGGAATAAACTATGCTAATAAAGTTGTAGCTAATAAGGCGTCTAATATGGGAGTTACTTATAAAAAGGTAACAGAATCTACACCTTTTTATATAAAAAATAATAATGTATATATTGTTTTTGGAGCAGGAGATATTACGTTTGTTCAAAAAGGTAATATAATATTTGAGCTACCCTATAAAAACCTAAATAATTATCAAGTAAATAAAAATAATTATTATAAAAAATCTGAGTATAATGTAAAAATGGTACCATTAAGAGAAACTTTAGAATATTTTGGATATACAATGAATTGGCAATCTAGTACAAACTCTATTACTGTATTAAAAGATGGAAAGTTTGTATCATACCTTGTTATTGGAGAAAATAGATACTCAGATAAAAACAATAAAATAATAAGACAATTAGAGTTTGGACCAGAAATAAAAAATGGTAAGACTTATGTTCCTATATCATATTTTAGTCAAATATTAGAAATGTTATTTGCAGTAGATAATAATGAAAATATAATTATATCATCTTATACATTATAACTTTAATTATATAAAAATATTAAATAAAATAAAATATATACCGATATATATTATATAGATTTTATAGAGGTGATATTTTGAATATAGAAAAGATATATAATAATAGCATTAATAATATATATAATAAAAATATTGAATTTGAAGAAGGAAGCATTATAAAAGGATATATAAAATCTTTAAAAAATAATGTGTATACAATAGATTTAGAGGATAATTTATCATTAAATGTTGATAAAGATAAAATAACTGGTCAAGTAGGAGATACAATATATTTTAATGCAGAAAGTAAAAATACATTAAAACAAATAACAGAAAATAATGATTCTAAAGTGTCTACTTTAAGTAATAAAAATATTTATAAGGATACAAATACAAAAAATAATTTAAATAAATCCCAACAACAATATAAAATTTTTTTAGATAAAAATACTCAACCTTCTGTACAAGAAAAAATATTATATACTTCTAAAATAAAAAATAAATTATCTCATATAGCTAATACTACAAATGAAGAGGATTTAAAAAAATTTGTAAATACTGGAATAAATCCTAATAATTTAGATGTGCTTACATTTAGTGATTTTTTAAGTATTAGTACGGGTGTAGATGTAGAAGGTAAGGAAAACCCAGAGGAAAAAACTTTACAAGAATTAAAAGAAGATAAGAAAAAATCTATGAAAATGGATTTAAATATGAATGGTATAGATGAAGAAGATTTGTTTAGCTTTGAAGATATTTTATCTAAGGTAGGGTTACCTAGTACAAATAAGAATATAACTACATTGAATAATGTAAAAAACAAGATAGATAGTATTGATAGTATAGATAAAAATACAGCATTAAATATTATAAAAAAAGGTAATAATATTACTGTAGAAGATTTATATACAGCAAAACATACTAGTTTTTCAAATAAAGAAAATGTAGATATAAATAACATTGAAAACTTAGATGAACAAATAGAAGATATATTAAATCAAAATAATATTCAAGTTACAGAAGAAAACATAAACATTGCAAAAGACTTTATAAAAAATGAAATAGATATATCTTCTGAAAATATTGAAAATTATAAAAAATTACAAAATATAAAAGATGAAATAAATATAAATAATATTTTAGAAAAAAGTGCTAAAAATATTTTAAAAAATGAAAATGTATTAAATGTTAATATA
>CAMMEG010000145.1 GCA_946495765.1 uncultured Eubacteriaceae bacterium | reverse complement strand
GGATGCTTTTTATATTTTATTATAAGAAAAAGTATTATTAAAAATATTATTACTTTTTTTATATCAAATCCGATAGAAAATAATGCTGTATTAAATATAGTAATAAACGATACTCCTATAAGACCTGTAACAACTGGTCTTATTATTTCAAATATATCAATAATATATTTACTATTTTTAAATTTTGTTAAAAAATTTGATATAATAATAATAATAATATATGACGGTAAAATAAGGCTAAATGTAGCCAACAACGCACCAGATATTCCAGACATGTGAAATCCAACATATGTTGCTATATTTACACCAATGGGCCCTGGTGTAGACTCTGAGATAGCAATCATATTAGTAAGTTGAGATGTATCATACCAACCCTTTGTGTCTATTAATTTACTTAAAAATGGTAAAGTAGCAAGACCACCTCCAACAGAAAAAAGTCCTATTTTAAAAAATTCTATAAAAAGCTCTAAATATATCATTATTAAATCTCCTTTTTATTATTATGTTTAGTAAAAAATATACTAAAAACTACACAAGCAAAAATAATATAAACAGGTGATATTTTTAATATGAAATTTAAGACAAAAGCTAAGCTACACAATATGATAGATACTTTATTTTTTACATTTTTCTTAAAAAAACTAATAAAAGCTTCTAAAACAAGGCCTGCAACTGCTATTTTTATTCCTGCAAATGCATATATAACCCATTGTATATGCAAAAAATTATTTATAAATCCTGCTATGCATATAATTATTATAACAGAAGGGGAAACTACACCAAAGGTTGAAAATACTGCTCCTATCTTCCCCTTTATTTTATATCCTATAAATGTAGCTGTATTTATAGCTATTATTCCTGGGGTACATTGTCCAATAGAATAATAATCCATCAGTTCTTCTTCTGTTGCCCATTTTTTATTATCTACTAGCTCTCTTTGTAACATTGGTAGCATAGCTATGCCTCCACCAAACGTTAAAGCTCCTACCTTGAAAAATACTATAAAAAGTTCAAATAATGTTTTCATATTATACCTCTATAAAATATATATAATAAATTTTTATTTTAATTATTATATAATATTTTTAACAAGTTTGCTATAGTTTTATATATAAATCATTTATTATAGTATATAAATTTTAAACTAATTATAATATATCATTATTAAAATATATAAAAAAGTAGTCAGTCTTATAAGGCTAACTACTTTATATAATATTAAAGATCTATTTAATATATGTTTTCATATAAAAGAGTAACTAATGTCCATACATAATTTTTAAATTTATATAAATAGTTTTCTTTATTTAAAATATTTGTTGATTTTATTACCAATATTTAATCATTTATTTAACTGAAATATTATAATTATATCAAAATATTTTTTATTTAATTCATTAGTAAAAAAATTCATACAATACAAGTTTTAATCCTATATTTAATATAATAAAAATACATCTATTATTTTTCTACAATAAAAATTAAAACAAAAACTTATTTATAATTTTTATTCAAAAATAAAGTCTTAACCTAATTATACTTAATTATTTTTTAACCTACTTAATAAATAAAAATAATTTTTAAAAATTATATTTTTGTGGTATAATATATAAGATTTTATAAGTAATGAAGGTGAAAAAATGAAAAATATAGATATTGTAGTACCTTGCTATAATGAAAGTCAAGTTTTAAATATATTTTATAATTCTGTTGAAAAAGTTATATTAGATATACCTAACTATAAATTTACATATATATTTGTAGATGATGGTAGCTATGATGATACTTTAAATATATTAAAAACACTTTCTAAAAATGATGCTAAAGTAAAATATATATCTTTTTCTAGAAACTTTGGTAAAGAGTCTGCTATGTATGCTGGACTTAAAAAGTCTAATGGAGATATGGTTTTAATAATGGACTCTGATATGCAAAATCCACCTACTATGATACCTAAAATGATATCTTATATAGAAAAAGGATATGATTGTTGTGGCGGATATCGTGCTGATAGAACTGGTGATGGCAAATTAAGAACATTTTTTACTAATAATTTTTATAAAATAACAAATAAAATATCTGAGGTTAATATGCCAAATGGTGCTGGTGATTTTAGACTTATGACTAGAAAAATGGTTAACGCTGTACTTGCTCTTAGTGAAGTCCAACGTTTTTCTAAGGGTATATTTAGCTGGGTAGGATTTAATACAAAGTGGATAAGCTTTGAAAATGTTGAGCGAGCTGGAGGAGTTAGTAAATGGAATTTTTTTAAACTTTTTTCTTATGCAATAGATGGCATAACTGCATTTTCTACATTTCCATTGAAAATAGCCTCTATATTGGGATTTATTATATCTATTTCTTCTTTTTTATATTTAATTTATATAGTTTTAAAAACTTTAATATTCGGTGTAGAAGTAGCTGGATATGCTTCTATTATAACTATTAATCTTTTTATAGGTGGTATTATAATATTATCTTGTGGTATTTTAGGTGAATATATTGGTAAAATATATTTAGAAGTTAAAAAAAGACCTATTTATATAATAACTGAAACCAATATAAACAATGAAAAATAAACTTTTTAAATATAATCTATTTAAATAGGTATTGCCAAATATATATGTTAATATATAACAAAATAAAGGCTAAAGATAAAATCTTTAGCCTTCTACAAATTATAAAACATTTAATTTATTGTCTGTATTTTCAATTTTTTTATTTCTAATCCATAATATAGCATCTGTTGATACCATTACTAAGTTTAAAATATATAAATATAAAACAATATCATTATTATTAAGTAATTTATTTGCAATACCTGCAATGTAACCTAATATTAATACTACTAAAAAAAGTAAACTTTTACCATTAGTAGATTTAGATTTTATAGATTTTACTATAGAAAATGGCCATGCTGCACCAAAACAAATTAACATTATAGCTTCTAATATACTCATATAAATGCCTCCTTAAATTTTTTACAATTTAATTATAGCCTAATTTATATATTTAGTAAATTACTCACTTTTTTGTATGTTTAGTTCTATTATCTTTTAGAAAATGTTCTTTTATAAGCTATAAATATCCATAATACAATTATTGTTATAATTATTGTTATTATACTTGTCATATTAATGTATTTTGTTCGTGTTTTACCCTCTTCAAACATAACAATTTCTTTTTTTCCATTATTATTATATACAGCACCTATTATTTGATTTTCACTATATTCACTTTTATTTGTTACCATATTAATAGAACTGTCTATAGCATTATAAACTATATAATATTCTATAAAAGAACTATTTAATATAGAATTCCTTTGACTTATAGGATAATAATATTTTTTAGTTTTATAAACATCTATTCCTCCACCTTCAAAAACTTCTTCTAAATCATCTGACTCTATTTTTTTACCATCAATAGTTTGTGTTTTTATATTTCTACTTTCTTTTGGAGTATAACTCTTATCATTATTAACATCTAGGCTACTTCTTTCACTTGAAGTATCACTTGTTCTATTTGATGAACTACTGCTTTTACTTAAGCTACTTTTACTCGAATTACTTGATGAACTACTGCTTTTACTTGAGCTACTTTTGCTCGAATTACTTGATGA
>CAMMEG010000144.1 GCA_946495765.1 uncultured Eubacteriaceae bacterium | reverse complement strand
TTTTAATAAATTTATCATTATCATTTTTAGTACGTTTTTTTATTTTAAAGTCATTTTTACCTGCTTTTCTCAATTTTTTACCAATATGTTTTCTTAATAATAGTTCATCTATATTTTTATCAGTATAAATATATCCATTTTGATTAATAGCAAAACAATTTTTTGCTATGCACATAGCAGCCAATGAATAATCTTGAGTTATTATAATATCATTTTTTTCAGCTTTATTTAATATCATAAAGTCGGCACTATCATTACCTTTATCAACTATAATATGATTTATATTTTTATTGTTAAATTCAAAAATATGTGAAGTATCAGATACAATTAATATTTTTAAATTATATTTAAGTGATATTTCTATACAAATGTTGATTACGGGACAACCATCAGCGTCTATTATTATTTTCATATATCCTCCTATAATAAAAATATTTTTATAATACTAAGAATAAAAAGGTGTAAAGGATAAAGTATGTAAAACATATATTTTATATTTTTACCTTTTTTACCATTGTAAAATAAAATAATAAAAAATGGCAATATTGTAAAAATATATAAACCTAAAGAATGAGATATATATGTTGTTGATAAGTATAAATTATTATTAAGTTTATAATATAATATAGTTGAAATATTATTAAGATTTTTTAAAGTAACCCATATAATACCATATATAACATATAGTTTTTTTTCATTTATAAAGTAAAACATATAAATTAATATTACACCAAAAGCATCATAGTCTGTTTTTAATATATAAGTAAAAAATATTGCTAAAAATAAAATTATGTATTTAGTTATATAACTTATACTATTTGTAAAAAAATATATTGATAAACTTGATATAAAAAGAGTGTATATAGTATTTGTTTGATAAAATAAATTAATGCTATTATTAAAACATAAATCATAAAGTGGTTCAGATATTATAGCTAATAAAAATAAATTTCTTAAATAATTTTTTATATTTGACGTATTTTTTAATCCTTGGGATATAAAAAAAGCATATATAGGGAAAGAAAATCGTCCAATATATCTAAGCCAAAAATGATTTGGAAAAATAACTGAGCCTATATGGTCTATAAACATTGTTATTAATGCAAATAGTTTTAAACTAAAACTTGTCATAAAAACTCCTTATTACATTTTTATTAATTTCAATTAAGCTATGACTTTAATTTTAAAGATAAAAATTATAAATGGGTTTTTGTTTTAATCTTTGTCTTTAAAACTAATAGGAATAGCTTGTTTATTTTGATATTGGGTATCAAAAAAACTAATTGATATAAAGTATCAAAAAAACTAATTAATACAAAGTATTAAAAAAATTGATTTTTATTATAATTATAAATAAAAACTTAATAAAAAACAAGCAATGTTTTAGGTATAAAAACTTAACTTAAACATATATTGAAATATGTTTTTATAAGGTGGGATAGTATGCCTCAATTTAACGATTTAAAAATAGATAGTCAGTTAAAGACAGTACTTAATATACCAGAAGACGTACTTGAAAAAAGCGATATAAAAGCTGGTTATAATGTAGATACTAATCTTTGGGAAGTTATTGTAAAATACAATGGAGATTTAGAAGTTATTAAAAACGATATGGACATAGAAATAGAAATATTATCAGCAAATTATGCTATAATTACTTTAAAGAGAGAGGATATACCCCTTTTAACATTATATAGAGAAATAGAATATGTTGAACAACCAAGAAATCTATATATTATGTTAGATACTGCTATAAACAATACTTGTAGCAGACAAATTAGAGATGAGCCTTATAATTTAACAGGCAAAGGAATTTTAGTAGCTATTATAGATTCAGGTATAAACTATACACATAGAGATTTTAGAAATGAAGATGGAACTACAAGAATTATGTATATATGGGATCAAACCTTAGATGGTAATCCTCCAAAAGGATTTTCTTCAGGAACTTTATATAATAGAGAGGATATTAATAGAGCTTTAGAATCTAATGATCCATTTAGTATTGTACCTCAAAATGACACAATAGGCCATGGAACTGCAGTTGCTGGTATAGCTTGTGGTAATGGTATTTCATCTAATGGCAGATATACTGGAATAGCTAGTGAAAGTGACATTATTGTAGTAAAACTTGGTGAAAGAGGAAGAGAATCTTTTGCTAGAAATACAGAAATAATGAGAGCTATAAAATTTATATTAGATACTGCTATAGAATTAAATATGCCAGTAGCAATAAACTTATCTTTTGGTACAAATGATGGTTCACATTCAGGAAATTCATTGTTTGAAACATATATAAATGATATGTCTAATATATGGAAAACTTCTATTATTGTACCAACTGGAAATGAAGGTTCTACATCTCATCATTATAAAAATATTGTTAAAAATAATCAAACTATTGAAGTAGAAATAGCTGTAAATAATAATTTGCAATCACTTTATATTGTATTATTTAAAAATTTTGTTGATATATTTAATGTTAATATTATAGCACCTAATGGAATAGAAACAGGATTTATAAATAATACAACTAAAAATAGCATATTTAACTTTGGAAATGAAAATTTATATTTTAACTTAGGAGAGCCAACTCCATACAGTTTAGAACAATGTATGTTTTTTGAAATAATAGCTGAGGAAGGAAATATATCTAGTGGAATATGGAGGATTATAATATCAGGAATAGATATTGTAGATGGTGTTTTTAACATATGGTTACCAGTAACAGAAGTTTCATCTAGAGATACAAAATTTTCAAATCCCAATGTAAATACAACATTGACCATACCATCTACTGCTAATAATGTTATTACTGTAGGAGGATACAATGATTTATTAAATTCTGTGTCAGAATTTTCTGGAAGAGGATTTACTAGAGATAATAGAATAAAACCAGATATAGTAGCACCAAGTGTAAATATAACAACTACATCAAATTTTTTAGGGTATGATACTTTAACAGGGACTAGTATGGCAGCTCCATTTGTAACAGGGGCTTGTGCTGTTTTAATGGAGTGGGGAATAGTAAATGGAAATGATTTATTTTTATACGGACAAAGATTAAAAGCATTTTTAAGATTAGGAGCAAGGAGAAGGAACAATTTAAGCTATCCAAATGAAGAATGGGGATTTGGTAGTTTATGTACATTAGATACATTAAATATATTAGAACTTTATAAACCTCAAAATATAGTACAAATAACTGAAATAGGAAATAATTTTAATATGGATAACATTGCATACTCTGAAGAATATGTATCTATGTTTGCCCAATATAACAACGAAACAAAACGTATAGTAGAAGAATATGACTTTGTAAAAATGTGTAAAGTATTAACAGGTGACTTTGTTATTTTGTATGTAGAAAGAGATAAAATAAACCTTATTACACAAGAAGAAATGGACAGAATGGCACTACAACAACCATTTAGTTTAGGTCTAATGGATAAATCAGCACTAGAAGCTACTGGTGTGTTATCAATACAAAATCAACCATTTTTAAATTTAAGAGGAAGCGGAGTTTTAATAGGTATAGTTGATACAGGAATAAATTATACTTTAGATGAATTTATATATTAAAGTGTTATAATATGACTTAATTAAATAATAAAATATTTAAAATGAGAATGGAGAATATTTAA
>CAMMEG010000143.1 GCA_946495765.1 uncultured Eubacteriaceae bacterium | reverse complement strand
CCTGCTTGTTCTTCAGAAAAATAAATAGACTCTGTATTATCTCCAACTTTATAAACTGGATTTTCTTTAGCTCCATCTTGAGGAGTACCATCTATAATGATAAAATTAATATCTGGGTATTTTTCTTGCATGTTATAAACAGGCACTTCAAATAAGAAACCAGGACAAACAACTGTTTTTGCACCACCTTTAATAGCTAATTCAATAGCAGTAGTGATAGCTTGGTTTGATTTTTCTGCTGGTTGATAATATTTATGAGAAATACCTTTTTCTTCAGCAAATTTAACAACACCTTCCCATGAACCTTGGTTAAAAGATTTATCATCAATAGTACCAACGTCTGTAACAAGAGCTATTTCCCCACCAGAACTATTTTTATTAGTTTCCTCATTATTACTTTGATTTTCAGTAGCTGATGTAGGTTCTTGAGTAGTAGAACTACTATTACTACAAGCAACCATACTTAATGCCATAGCTGCTGCTAATATTAGACTAACTATTCTTTTCATAGTTTTCCTCCTTAGTAAAATATAAAATATATTTTATCTTTTATAAAACAATTAAATACAAACCTATAATTTTAGTAAAAATTACTCACTTACTTCTGAAGTGTCTGTATCACTGCTATCTTCTTGACTAGCATCATCTACAACACTAGTTTCTTCTACCATTGTAGTGTCTTCAGTAGTAGAACTACTATTACTACAAGCAACCATACTTAATGCCATAGTTGTTGCTAACATTAAAGTAATTATTTTTTTCATAATTGTACCTCCTTATGTGTAAAATTAAGTTATGTCTTAACTTCCACATTAAATAATAATTAGTTTTGTTTTTAATTATTCGCTTGCTTCTGAAGTATCAACATCGCTGCTATCTTCTTGGCTAGCATCATCTACAGCACTAGTATCTGTATTAGTATCTTCTACTGTTGTAGATTCTTCAATAGTAGAATTACTATTACTACAAGCAACTATACTTAATGCCATAGTTACTGCTAACATTAAAGTAAATAATTTTTTCATAGCTTTTCCTCCTAAAATTTAGAATATAGTATTCAATACATATTTTACACTTAAATGTAAATTTAGTCAAATACTTTTTATTATTTTAAAGTTTTTGTATACTATTTTTTTTCTATTCTAGCAAATATTAGGGGAATTTTTTTAGGTTCTTTATTACTAAATTTTATAGAAGATATAACTTTTTCTTTTGCCTCTTTAATCTTTTTTTCATTATTGGTATATAATTTACATAAAATATCACCTTTTTTTATTTTATCGCCAACTTTTTTATTTAAAATAATGCCAGCTGAAAAATCTATAATATCATCTTTTTTCTCTCTACCGGCTCCTAACATAGTAGATGCTATACCAAGTCCTTCAGTATCCATAGATTCTATATATCCCTCTATATTATCCTCTACTAATAATTCAAGACTATATTTAGATTTTTCAAATTTTTCTGGATTTTTAATATATTCTATATCTCCACCTTGAGCTTCTACCATTTCTATAAGCTTTTTAATGGCATATCCATTTTGTATAGCCTCTTTAGCCATATTTTCACATTCTTCAATAGTTCCTTTATCTGCAAGGTATAACATATTTCCAGCTAATTTTATGGATATTTCAGTTAAATCTTTTGGGCCTTTACCATTAAGAGTCTCTATAACTTCTTTAATTTCTAAAGAATTACCTATATTATTACCTAAAGGTATGTCCATATCGGTTATAAGTGCAACTGTTTTTCTTCCACAATTTTCTCCTATTGCTACCATTTTTTCTGCTAAACTTATAGAGTCATCTAAAGTTTTCATAAAGGCACCACTACCTGTTTTTACATCTAATAATATACAGTCACTTCCTGCTGCTAGTTTTTTACTCATTATAGATGCAGCTATAAGAGGTATACTTTCTACAGTTGCTGTAACATCTCTTAAAGCATAAAGTTTTTTATCTGCAGGAGCAAGATTTCCTGACTGACCTATTACGCTAATACCTGTTTTATTTACAATATCAAAAAACTCTTGTTGTGAAAAATTAGTTTTAAGACCAGGGATAGCTTCCATTTTGTCTACTGTACCACCAGTATGACCTAAACCTCTTCCAGACATTTTAGCTACTTTTACACCATAGTAAGCAACAATTGGTGCTATTATTAATGTAGTTTTATCTCCTACACCACCTGTTGAGTGTTTATCTACTTTTATGCCCTCTATTGAAGATAAATCAACTATATCACCAGAATGAGCCATAGCATTTGTCATCGTAGATATTTCTCTATCATTCATACCATTAAAAAATATTGCCATAAGCATGGCAGCCATTTGATAGTCTGGTATATCTCCACTTACATAATTTTGTATCATATAATTTATTTCTTCATCTGTAAGTTCTTCTTTATTTCTTTTTTTATAAATAATATCATATATTCTCAATTTTATACCTCCTATCTAGAACCTTTATCATAAGGTATACCCTCTGCTCTAGGTGCTTGAGAATTCTTAGATAAAAATGTTAATGCTATTAATGTTATAATATATGGTAACATTTTATAAACTTCATTTGATATAGATAAATTGTTTATAAATGGTATAGTAGAATGTGCACTAGATAATGTTTTCATAATGCCAAAGAAAAATGCTGCAATAAATATTCGAGGTGCTCTCCATTGACCAAATATTAAAACTGCTAATGCAAGAAATCCATATCCAGCAACACTAGCATTAAAGTTTGTAGATGTTGGTACAACAAATACAACTCCTCCAATACCTGCCAATATCCCCGATATTATAACTCCTGCATATCTTATTTTATAAACGTTAATTCCAACTGAATCTGCCGCTTGAGGATGCT
Organism: uncultured Eubacteriaceae bacterium; assembly: GCA_946495765.1. Lineage (GTDB taxonomy): Bacteria > Bacillota > Clostridia > Lachnospirales > CAG-274 > Tyzzerella. The sequence continues at coordinate 855 of CAMMEG010000143.1, read as the reverse complement.
CACCACAAGCTCTTAATCTAAGTCCAAATTTTGTTTTATTAATTACTATATATGAAATAATAAATATTAAAATCCCTAAATAAGTAGTTATATATACATTTTTAAAAAATAAATCGCCTATAACAGGTATAGATCCTAAAAAAGGAACTTCTTTAATAAAAAATGTATTTGTAAAAGCTATTTGTTGTGTTGTTTGTACCATTCTTGCAACAAATATTGCAAAAGCTGGTGCAAATAAATTAAGAGCAGTACCACTTATTGTTTGGTCTGCACGAAGGTTAATAGATGCAAGGGCGTGTAAAAGAGAAAATATAGCACCTGTAACACCTGCAACTATTAATGATATTAATAATAACCCTTGTCCTGACATAACATCTTCAAATTGGTTTATAAATAATATCCCAGCAAAAGCTCCCATTATCATTATACCTTCTAAGGCAATATTTATAACACCACTTCGCTCAGAAAACATACCTCCTATGGCCACTATTAAAAGAGGAATAGCAAAGGACATAGTTTGTTGTACAATAAAATAAATTATATCCATTAATTTTTCTCCCCTTTCTTAGATTTTTTTACAAATTTAAATATAATGTTTTTAAATAATAGTGAGAATGCACCAAAATATATAATAGATGCTATAATCATATCTATAATTTCTGGAGCATATCCATGAAGTTGAAGATTTGTACCACCAACTCTTATATGTGCAATAAATAAACCTGCTAAAAATACACCTATTGGATTTGATTGTCCAAATAATGCAACAGATATACCACTAAATCCCTCTGGTGCTATAATATCTAATACTTGTATATATTTACCAGCACCATAAAGATACATTAATCCTCCACC
>CAMMEG010000142.1 GCA_946495765.1 uncultured Eubacteriaceae bacterium | reverse complement strand
TTATATATATAAAAATGTAAATAGTAGTTTGCAAATAGAACACGTTGAAGAAATGGAGATATAATAATTAATAGTAAAAATAAAAGATATACTATTATTTTATTTTTTTGCTTTAAGGGGTTAGGGGGTTACCCCACCTCCCCACCTTTTAGGTGGTAAGGCAGGATAAGGCGACTGTCCCAGTCGCCTATAAACAGCTTGAACACTAGTGTTCAACAGACATTTTTTATTGATAATGAACATTTTTTTGAATGTCTATAAATTTATACGTGTAAAATATAAAATGATGCAAATAATAAAAACTTTTGACTTTTGTTAATTCAAATATTATAATTTAAAGGAGAGAATTTAGTGTATATAGTGAAAGGAATTTGTAAATTGAAGATAGAAAGTATTGTAATAGAAGGATTATTTAATTTATATGATTACAATATAAAATTAAATGATGATTTAAACTTTATATATGGTAAAAATGGCTGTGGTAAAACTACTATTTTAAATATTATTGGAGATATTTTAAAAGGTGATTTTTTAAGCTTATTGAAATATGAATTTACTAAAGTAACTATTTCATATTTTGATACTTTAAAAGAAAATAGACTAAAAAAATTGAAAATAACAAAAAGTGATGAACTTTTAATTATTTTTGATGGGATGGAATATTCATTTTCAGATATTATTATTTATTATAATATTGAAAGTAATTTTAAAACACCAAAATATTATCAAGAAGAAAATGTTTTAAAGGAACTACAAAATAAAATAATACAAGAATTTAACTATGATTATTTGCCTTTAAATAGGGAATTACTTTTTAATATTAATGAGAACTTTTTGGGCTATGAAGAAGAAAAAGTAGAAAGTTATCTGACAGAAATAAAAAATGGAATAAAAACAAAATATATAGACTATATAACTGAACGCTATGAGTACGATAATATGTTAAAAAATATATTAATTAATAGTCTATTAGATAATACTTTTAATATAGAAGATTTATATAATAAAATTAAAAGAACAGATTTAGATACTATTATAAAAGAGCTACAATTAACCATAGATAATTTTTATATTAGAGAAAATAAGAAGAATGATTATATAGAAACAGTTAATAAAATATTGAACAAGCAAATTCCTAGAAAGAATACAGAACTTAATAATTTAGTTTTAGAGTTATATAGAATATATGATATTTATGAAAAGTATAATGAATATAAAAAAAATAATATAAAAAAAATAAATGATTTAGAAAAATATATTAATATAATAAATGATTTTATATATGATGATGAAACGGGTAAGAAAATAGCAATAAATAAATATGGTGATATTGGATTTTTAACTAAATGTAATAGCAATCAAGTAGATATAGAAAAACTCTCGTCAGGAGAAAAACAGTTATTAATAATTTTTTATAAGTTAATATTTAATTATAAAAACGGAATTTTAACTTTCATAATAGATGAGCCAGAAATATCATTACATTTAATTTGGCAAAGAGTGTTTATAGATAAGGTGTTACAATCAAGACAAGATATACAAGTTTTGATAGCAACACATTCTCCAGAAATCATAAATAGATATAGACATAAAATGGTAAGATTAGTTAATAAAAGGAAGTATTGATATATGTGTATAAAACAAGATAATTATATTCCAAAATATAGTGAAGAGGCTTTTTTAGCAAGAGCTAAAATTATTGATGATGATATAAGATTGAAGATATATGTTGAAGATTACGGAAAAGAATATTTATATGAGACAATAATAAATAGTATAACAGATAATTATATAAAAAATAAATTTTTAGTTATAGGATTAGGGAGTAAAAACTCAGTAAAGAAGGAATTTAAGGATAATTTTAATAAAAATGCTATATATATAGTGGATGGGGATTTTGATAGATTTTTAGATAAAGATAAGTTAATAGATGATGAAAATTTTATATATTTAAGAACATATAATATAGAATCAAACTATATAGATGATGAAAATATTATAAGATTTATAAAAGGAAAAATAAAGAAAACAGATTTAGAGGTTAAAAAAATAATAAAGTTAGAAGAATGGCATAACTCATTGAAAATAAGTTTATTTGAATTATTTATATATTTTTGTTATATTCAAAAATATAGTATTGGTGTCAAGAATGTAGGAAATGGATTTAATTTTTACTTTAATGATAATTTAGAGTTTAATGAAAGATATTATGAAATGTTAGAAGAATTAAAAAAGAGTGATTTAGACTTTTCAAGAAAAGTTAAAGATTTAAAAAATAAAGTTTTAGATGTTATACTAGAAAAAGAAGAATTTATATGCGGAAAATATTTATTAACGAGCTTGAGTAATTATCTAAGAATCAAAATTGATAAAAAGGTAACATTTAAATCAGATGATTTAGAATGGGCTTTAATATCTAATATTAGAAAAGATAAGCTCTATTATATAGAAGAAGTTTTAAATAATAGATTAAAATTTAAGAAAGGTTAATTTACACCTTTCTTTTTTATTTGAAAAGGAGGAAAATTATGAAAAAATCACTAAAGCAATTAACTGTTAAAGTTACAGAAGAAAAAGAACAACAATTAAAAAAATATGCAAATAAAAAATATAATGGTAATATATCTATAGCTATTCGTGAATTTATAGATAAAGGACTTGCTATAAATTCATATAAAGATGAAATAACATTTTTACGGGAGATGATAAATGAAGAATTAGAAGCTACTTTAAATCCATATATGAATAGACTTATAGCTATTTCATCAAAAGGAGCAATAATGAGTGCTAGTAGTCATTTTTCTTTAGCAGAAGTATTAGCTAGTTTAGTTGACCCTAGATATAGAAGAAATTTAGAAGAAATACTTACTGAAAGCAAAAAAAAGGGTTATGTTTATATTACTTCTAAAGATGAAAAATTAAAATGAAAGTAAGGTAATATATGAAAAACATAGTATTTAAACTTAAATTCAATCACCCAAACAAAAGTAAAACACCTAAATTAAACGTAAATCATTTTAAATATATATGTAAAAGACCTAGAGCAGTACATAACAAAGGGCAAAGTTTTTCTTGTTTTGGAAAAGTAGCTGAATTAGGATATAACAACTTTGGAGATATTAATGACTTTGGAAAAATGCAAAATCATATTAAAGAAAAATCAAAAAATAAAACAACATTTTATAAATGTGTGGTATCTTTAACAGAAGAAGATGCACTTGAAAAAGGTTTTGAGCAAAGAATTGAATGGGAAAAACTTATGAAATACAACTCAAATAAGATAGCTAAACAAATGGGAATAAAAATAGAAGATTTTGAGTATGTATGTGCTGTCCATATGGAAAAGGGACACCCACACATACATTTTATGGCTTGGGATAGAAATCAAGAAATATTAAGAGAAAGTATACCTAAAAATAACTTTTCTAAAATAAGAACAGAATTAACCAACTATGTTTTTAAAGATGAGTTGCAAAATTTATACGATAGTAAAAACAAAAGTAAAGAAGATTATAAAACATTTATAAAAAATATAATGAAAGAGATAGACCCAGTTTTTGAAATGTCTAACGAAGAATATAAAAAATATTCTGAAGAATTAAAATCTTTAGATATAGACTTAAATACTAGCAAAGTCTTTAATATAAATTTAGATGAAAAATATATTAGCAACATAATAAAAGATATATATTTATTAAGAAAAGACCTGCCCAAAACGGGCAGGTTAAATTATGCCTTTATGCCTGAAAATGT
>CAMMEG010000141.1 GCA_946495765.1 uncultured Eubacteriaceae bacterium | reverse complement strand
ATCTCTGATTTTTAATATATTTCATTAAAAAAATTATTTTTTATAATTGATTAATAATAAGTATATCATTTTCTTCAATAATTGTTTTACCACTAGGTATTATAGCATTACCATTACGTTTTATTAAAATAACTAATTTGTCTTGACTAAATTTTATTTGTGATAGATTTTTACCTATACATTCGCTATCTTTTTCAATTTTTATTTCTGTTAGATTTCCTGTTTGTTCTTCATCTAATGATGGACCACTTAAAACTGCTATGTCATTTTCTAAAATTAGAGTATCACCTTTAGGTATAATTTGTTTTCCATCTCTAATTATTAAAGCCGTCAAAACATTAGGTAATAGCTCAATATCCTTAATTTTTTTATCAATCCATGGATGATTTTTTCCAATTAAAAGTTTTATAAACTCAACGGGCATTTCTTCAGAATAATCGCTAAATGTTTTCATAACATCACTTTCATTGTCTATCATATCTAATTTTTTAGCCATATAAGGTATTAAAGAGCCTTGTATTGATATAGAGAATAAAACTATAAAAAATACAATATGAAAGATATCATTTTTAGTATAAGCAGGGCTAACAGTAGCCATTATAGCAAAAACTATTGATGCAGCCCCTCTAAGCCCAGCCCATGAAATTAAAAGCTGTTGTTTTATTGAGCACTTAAAAGGACTTAAAATAGCAAATATAGATATAGGACGAGCTATAAATGTTAAAAATAATGAAATAGCTAACGCTGGTATAAATATACTAGGCAACTGAGATGGAAATGATAAAAGACCTAATAAGAAAAATATTAAAATTTGCATAAGACCTGTTATACCATCAAAAAAATTAACAAGGGATTTTTTATTATTTATAGGTTTATTTCCTAAAATAATACCTGTTATATATACACTTAAGTATCCATTTCCTCCTATTAGCATAGCTGATGAGTATGATAATAATGCTATACTAAATACAAATATTGAGTCAAATCCATTAGTAGATGGCTTAAATTTTGATAAAACATAGACAGCTATTAATGCTATAATAACACCTAAAATTATACCATAAATAACTTGAGAAAAAATAAGATATAAAATATTTGTATCATTAGATTGAATATTCATAAATGATAATATAATTATTGTAAGAATATTAGAACATGGGTCGTTGCTACCACTTTCAATCTCTAAAAGAGAAGCCGTATTATATTTTAAATTTAACTTTTTATAACGTAAAATAGAAAACACAGACGCAGCATCTGTTGAACTAATTACCGCCCCCATAAGCATACTCTCTAAAAAACTAAATTTTAAAACATAATAACAAAATATACCGACTATTAAAGAAGTTAAAATTACTCCAAGGCTAGATAATAAAATAGATTTTACGGCAACTGGCTTTGCCTTATTCCAATTTGTTCCAACCCCACCATAAAACATAATAAAAATTAAGGCGGTAGAACATATTTTTTCAGCTATTACATAGTCATCAAAATGTATTTTAAATATACCGTCTGAACCAAATAGCATACCAAGAAAGATAAATAAAAGTAGCGTCGGTAAGCCAACTTTATTGGAAACTTTGTTAAGTCCTAAGCATATTAAAATAATTAATGATACAATTAAAATATAAACCGACATATCATTCCCCCTATTTTTAGTTTGTTATTCTATTATATTTTTTGTTAATAGATTTTAATACCTATATATATGTAATATTATGACATAAATACAGTTGTATTATATATTGTTATATATGTATAATTATAGTAGTTGGAGGGATAATATGGATAACTATGGTACAATAAACATAAATATAGAAAATTTATTAAAAGAAAAAAATATATCTAAAAATAAAATATGTGAAGAATTAAATATACAAAGAACTCAATTTAATAAATATTGTAATCATTCTATGCAAAGATTAGATGTAAACATACTATGTAAAATATGTAGCTTTTTAAATTGTAGTATAAGTGATATTTTAGAATATATACCCCCTAAACAATAATATCCCATTTATACATATATTTTACCTTATATTAAAACTAACAATTATATACTATAATTTTACCTTTAATTATAAGGGTATACATTAATTATATAATATTATTATTTTTATGTAAACTACTATTTTTAATATTAAATTTTATATTATAAAAAGATGTAGATATTTCTACAACTTTTATTAAAAATTTTTATTCTTTTATTTTTAAAACTAAATCTATAAACTCCTTTATATCCAAAAGAGTAAAATTTTCATATTCATAAAATTTTTTTAATTTTAAATATAAGTGAAACTTTTCTATATCTTTTTGATAATCTTCATCTCCATAATTAAATATAAGATTATCAAGAGATAAGTTTAATTCTTCACATATTTTTATAATTGTATCTAAAGATGGTGTTGCTAAAGCATTTTCCATTTTTACATAGTGACTATATGATATGTTTATCTTTTCTGAAAATTCTTGTTGTGTATATCCTAAAGCAATTCTTTGCTCTTTTATTTTATTTGATATTCTAACTAAAGTACTATTTTTCATTATATCACTCCTAATGTAAATATGTTAATATAAGATAAAACATATTTACATATCATTAAAAAATATATATTTATTTCTTTTATAGAATATGTTATAATTATATTATATATACTAAAAATATAACGAAAGGTTAATTTTTATGAGCAAAATAGCTTCTTTTACTGGACATAGACCTGATAAATTTTCTTTTAAATATGATGAACAGCATATAAACTGTATAAAATTAAAATATACTTTAATAAATGAAATTGAAAAATTATACTCTAAAGGTGTAAAAACATTTTTAACTGGCTGTGCTCTTGGTGTCGATATATGGTGTGGCGAAATTGTATTAAATTTAATGCAAATATATGATGATATTCAATTATACTGTATTTTACCTTGTAAAAATCAAGATAAAATTTGGAATGATAATTATAAAAAAAGATTTGAAAATTTAATTAATAATTGTACTAAATCTATATTGATACAACAAGATTATTCTAAAGATTGTTTTTTTAAAAGAAATAAATACCTTGTAGATAAAGCAGATATTATACTAGCTGTTTATAATATTTATTTAAATAAAAGTGGAACAAAAAATACTCTAAATTATTCTATAAAAGAAAATAAAGAAACAATTATAATAGATGTAAATACATTAGATATATACAAAAGTTGTAGATGCTTTTTATAATATAAATATCCTATATAAATAATAGATGTAAATATGTTTTTAACTTATGTAATTTTTTAAATTGCAAAATAAAAGATATTTTGGAATATATATCGCCTAAACAATAAATCTGTTTATATACTCCTCTATTATATAATATTTTTTATGTAAACTATTATTTTAAAATGTATTAAAAAAAAGTTGTAGATAAATATCTACAACTTTTAATATTTTATTTATATATTTTTTTTATTTAATTATTTACATTGTATATATTTTATGTTATAATGTAAATAGAAAAAGCTAACCTTAATTGTTAGCCTACTGTTAACTGATTTAATTAAATAACAGTCCACAGTTTGACCGACAGGGGCTGTTATTTTTTTGTATTTATTAATAAAATAATTAGAGTAGCGAAGTTTATCATTAAAGATATAGCTTCATATGTACTCATAATATCACCCCCTAACCCTTGTTAGAGTTAGTAGGCTAACAATATTGCAATTCCTATAAAGGAATTACAACAGGATTAGCTCCAAAATTATACAACATATTTATTTTTATTTCAATACTTTTTATGTCATTTATTATTTT
>CAMMEG010000140.1 GCA_946495765.1 uncultured Eubacteriaceae bacterium | reverse complement strand
TGGCAAATATAAAGAGAATTTTTGTAGAGAAAAAAACAAATTATAATGTGGAGGCTAAAGGGCTATTAAAAGATTTTAAAGAAAATTTAGGTATAAAAAATTTAGAAAATGTAAGAATTTTAAATAGATATGATATTCAATTAAAATCACAAAATATGTATGAAGAAATAAAAAATACAATTTTTTCTGAACCTCCGGTAGATATTATTTTTGAAGAAAATATTAGTCTTAAAGAAGATGAATTTATGTTTGCTGTTGAATATCTTCCTGGACAATATGACCAAAGAGCAGATTCAGCAATGCAATGTATAAGTCTTATAACAGAAGGTGAAAATTCTCTAGTGAAAAATGCAAAGATATTTGTATTAAAAGGTAAACTTACAGATGGAGAAATAAATAAAATAAAATCTTATGTTATAAATCCTGTAGATTCTAGAGAAGCTAGTACAGAAAAACCAAAAAACTTAGATATAGAATTTATAAATCCATCAGATGTAGAAGTATTAGAAAACTTTATAGAAAAAACCGAACAACAATTAGAAGAATTTAGGCAAGATTTAGGACTTGCTATGAATAAAGAGGATTTAATTTTATGTCAAGATTATTTTAAAAATACTGAAAAAAGAAATCCTACTATAACAGAAATAAAAATGATAGATACATATTGGTCTGACCATTGTAGACATACAACTTTTTCAACAAAACTTAATAATATTGAAATAGAAGACGGATTTTATAAAAAACCAATAGAAGATGCTTATAATAGATATTTAGATGAAAGAAAAATTTTATATAAAGATAAAGAAAAAGATATTTGTCTTATGGATATAGCTGTTATGGGTATGAAAGTATTAAAAGCTAAAGGTATATTAAAAAATCTTGATGAATCTGAAGAAATTAATGCTTGTAGTATATTAGTAGACGTTGATGTAGATGGTAAAAATGAAGAATGGCTTGTTATGTTTAAAAATGAAACACATAATCACCCAACAGAAATAGAGCCTTTTGGTGGGGCTGCAACTTGCCTTGGTGGTGCTATAAGAGACCCACTATCTGGAAGAAGTTATGTTTACCAAGCTATGAGAGTAACAGGAAGTGGAAATCCAAAAACAGAAATAAAAGATACTCTAGCAGGTAAACTTCCACAAAGAACAATAACAAAAACTGCAGCACATGGATATAGCTCTTATGGTAATCAAATAGGTCTTGCAACTGGTCTAGTAGCAGAAATTTATGACGAAGATTATGTAGCTAAAAGAATGGAAATAGGTGCAGTTATTGGTGCTAACAAAAAAGAAAATGTAATAAGAAATAGACCTAAAAAAGACGATGTTATTATATTAACAGGTGGTAGAACTGGAAGAGATGGATGTGGTGGAGCTACTGGTTCATCTAAGGAACATACAGAAGAATCTATTAATAATTGTGGAGCTGAAGTACAAAAAGGGAATGCTCCTACTGAAAGAAAATTACAAAGATTATTTAGAAATGAAGAGTTAAGTAAACTTATTAAAAGATGTAATGACTTTGGGGCAGGAGGTGTATCTGTTGCAATAGGTGAGTTAGCCGATGGTCTTGATATAAATTTAGATTTAATACCTAAAAAATATGAAGGTCTTGATGGTACAGAACTTGCCATATCTGAATCTCAAGAGAGAATGGCAGTTGTTGTAGAAGAAAAAGATGTAGACAAATTTATAGCCTTTGCCAATGAAGAAAACTTAGAAGCAGTTGTTGTAGCTAAAGTTACAGACGATAGACGCTTAAAAATGAAATGGAGAGGAAAAGAAATAGTAAATTTATCTAGAGATTTTTTAGATACTAATGGTGCTACACAAAATATGGACATATTTGTAAAAATGCCAACAGAAAAGTTAGAACAAAAAGAAGATATTACAAATATTAAAGAAAAATGGCTTAATAATTTAAAAGACTTAAACGTATGTAGCCAAAAAGGTTTAGTTGAAATGTTTGATTCTACAATAGGGGCAGGAACTGTATTAATCCCATTTGGTGGTGAAAATCAACTTACACCAATAGAAGCTATGGTTTGTAAAATACCAGTGTTAAAAGGAGAAACTAATACTTCTACTATAATGAGCTATGGATATAACCCACAAGTAGCTAAATGGAGTCCATTTCATTCAGCTATATATGCAGTAGTTGAGTCTGTATCTAAAATAGTTGCAACAGGTGGAGATTATAAAAATGTTAAACTAACATTTCAAGAGTATTTTGAAAAATTAGGCAATGATAAAGAAAAATGGGGTAAGCCATTTAGTGCATTAATAGGTGCTTTACACGCACAGTTAAGTCTTGGTATAGCTGCTATTGGTGGTAAAGATAGTATGTCTGGCACATTTAAAGATATGAATGTACCTCCTACTTTAGTGTCTTTTGCTTTAGATGTAACAAATGTTAATAATGTTATATCTCCAGAGTTTAAAAATAAAGATAACTATATTATTAAAATTAACACAAAATATGACAAATATCACTTACCTATATTTGAAGAACTTACTAAAAATTATGAAAAAATAAATAATCTTATAAAATATAAAAAAGCCTTAGCCGTTAGTACAATAGGTTTTGGTGGAGTTTCATATTCAATTAGTAAAATGACATTAGGTAATTATATTGGGGCTAATATTAATGTAGAAAAAGACATATTTAATTATAATTATGGTTCATTTATTTTAGAAATAGATAAAAATGTAAATATTGAAAAAGAATTTGAAGGATTTTCATATGAGATTTTAGGAAAAACTATAGAAGAAAAACATATTATAGTAAATAATGAAAAAATAGAATTAGAAGATATACAAAAAGAGTGGTTTTCCACTTTGGAATCTATATTCCCTACTAAATATTATGATGATTTTAATCAAATAGAAATGGAAGTTAAAGAATACAAAGTTAGTAAAAAAGTTAAAAGTAGTATAAATATTTCTAAACCTAAAGTATTTATACCAGTTTTTCCAGGTACAAACTGTGAATATGACTTAAAACGTGCTTTTGAAAAAGCTGGTGGAAATGTAGAAACCTTTGTGTTTAAAAACTTTGATAGTAATAGTATAAAACAATCTATTGAACAAATGGTTAAAATTATAGATAAATCTCAAATAATAATGATACCTGGAGGATTTAGTGCTGGTGATGAACCTGATGGTTCTGGTAAATTTATTGCATCTATATTTAGAAATCCTCGAATAAAAGATAGTGTGATGAACCTACTTAACAATAGAGATGGATTAATGTTAGGCATTTGTAACGGATTTCAAGCACTTATAAAACTTGGACTTGTACCATATGGGGATATAAGAGATATGAAAGAAGATAGTCCAACCTTAACATTTAACACTATTGGAAGACATATATCTTGTCTTGCTACAACAAAAGTAGTATCAAATAAATCTCCGTGGCTTTATAATTGTAACGTAGGAGATACTCATAAAATACCTTTTTCTCACGGTGAGGGTAGATTTGTAGCTTCTGAACAAATAATGAAAAATCTTATAGAAAATGGACAAATAGCTACTCAATATGTAGACAAAAACAATAATCCTACATATGATATTAAATTTAATCCTAACGGCTCTATGCTTGCAATAGAGGGAATAACAAGTCCTGATGGACGTGTATTTGGTAAAATGGGACATTCTGAAAGAATAGGAAATGGTCTTTATAAAAATGTAATAGGAGAAAAAGACCAAAAAATATTTGAAGCAGGAATTAGTTATTTTAAATAAAAAATTAATATTATAAAAAATATAAAATATACTTAATAAATAAATTTTAATTTAATTATAGGAGTTATTTGTATGAAAAAAGTTAAAATTACAGTA
>CAMMEG010000139.1 GCA_946495765.1 uncultured Eubacteriaceae bacterium | reverse complement strand
TAAAGCCAAAGGCTTTAACGGGGTTCATTATAAAAAATAGTGGTTCAAAAAGTATTCACTATAAAGGAGGTATAAAATGAGTGAAAATCATATAAGACGTTCTATATATTTGCCAAAATATACACTAGAAAAAATAGAAAAAATAGCTATAAATAAAGGACTAAAAACATCGGAAGTAATAAGGTTGTTTATAGATAAAGGACTTAATATTGAAAGTAGCCGAGAAGATATAGACTTTATAACAGACATAATAAGACAAGAATTAACTTCTATTTATAGACTAGAAGATATAAAGGAAATTTTAGATAAACAAACAAATAGACTTGCCAAAATGTTAATGAAGATAGGTAAAATGAGTACAGGACAGTTATTTTTGCTTATAAATTTATTTTTACAGATAGTTGATAGTGGAGATGAAGATAAGTTTGATGAAATTTTAGAAAAGTCTATGAGAAATGGTGTAAACTATATGCAAAAGAAAGATTTTCAAGTAAATGATTTTTTGCAAGATGTAGATAATTTAAAAAATATATCAACAGAATTGTAATGTAAAATATAAATATTGAGTATTTAGACAAAAATATATACAAAATTATTTTATATTAAAATGTACAAAATATACTTAAAAAATTAAATTTTTTTTAGATATATTTCATATTGAATTTTTTGTCAAAATATATTATTATAAAAATGTACCATATAATGTAAATTTTATGAAAAGGGAGGATTATTTATGAAAAAATCATTAAAAACAATTTTAGTAACATCATTAATTTTAGCAACATCTTCTACACCAGCCTTTGCAGAAAGTAATTCTACTTCAAGAATAATTGGAGGCATTGGTAGTGGTACACGCCCACCAATAACAGGAGGTATTGGTAGTGGAACTATTGGTAGTGGTACACGCCCACCAATAACAGGAGGTATTGGTAGTGGAACTATTGGTAGTGGTACACGTCCACCAGTAACAGGAGGTATTGGCAGTGGAACTATTGGCAGTACAGTACCAAGCAATGCTTATGGTAATATGTCAATTGGATACCGTGAAACAAAAACACAAGTTAAAAATGTACGTTTAAATAAAAATTCAACTATAAATATTACTATGCCATCTGATAAAACACAACTTGTTCAAGGAACAGTATCAATTATAGGAAATAATACTAATAAAATTAGAGAATACTCTTTTAGTAATTATGCGTATAATACAGAAACTATAAATATTACTGACTTTAATGAACCTTGTAGAGTGACTGTTCGCGTTGAGGGTCGAGGTACTAGCCAACAAAATAGAATTGTAAGATATACAATAAATTAAAGTTTAATAAGTATAAAATAGTAAATTTATTATTTACTATTTTATACTTATAGTTTATTATATTTATAGGTTAAAAAATTATATAAGGAGAAAATACAATATGATTTCAATAATAAATGCACCTAAAAATATTTATTCTTTAGGATATGTTACAACTAAAAAAGAAAAGTTTACATTAAATAAAGATGAAAATTTAGATACTGAAAATGATATAATAGAAGAAAATAAAAGTTATTATACTCCACAAGAATTATTTGAAATTGAAAAGGCTAAAGAAAGAATAACTAATAACCTTAAAAATTACTATAATTCAAAATATGATAACTATGATATTTATAATAAAGATTATGAGTATAGTATATATGGTAGTAAAGAAATTATTTCTGGAGGATATTATGATTTTGGTTTATTTCTTGATATACAAGAAGTAGAAAAAATAATGCCGTTAGAAGAATTTGAAAAGCTTGTAACAATATATATAGACATATTTAAACAAGATGATTGGTTTGGAGCAAATAATTATACTAATGAACATATAGTAGGAATGTCTGAGCAGTATGCACTAGCAGAAATTACTGGAAATGCTTTTCGTACTGATCAAGCTGTTTTCTTCTACGATGAAGAACACGGCTGGGAATATTTAGATGGGAAAAAAGGAGGATATATTTCTGACATTGCTCCAAATCTTCAAGGAGTATTATCCGATATAGCAAAATATATTAGTGAAAATTATGTTAAAAATCTTACATTTGATTATTGGGGTACATTTTTAGATGATTTAGATAAAATGTCTGATGATTCAAATTTAAAAAAAGCATTTAATGATTTTAATAAAGTATTTAAAGATTAATTTTACTAAAACTTAAACATTATAATTTATATAAGAAGGTGATAATATATCAAAAATAATCTATACACAAGAAATAAAAAACTTAAAAGTAATAAATAAAGAACAACGAGCAAAATTAAACCACAACTACACTTTATATATAGGACACCGTCCTAAAGTTTTAAAAAATATGGAGCAAAGGACAGGACTTATAGGCAAAGTAGGTACTAGTGAAATTTTGCACTTTAAAGATAGCAAAGACATAGCAAAAATAGTTTTAGAAAATACTAAAAAAGGTATTGCTGTATATGATGGTATGATAGCTATTAAAAAAGAAGAAACAAGCAAGTTAGGTTTAGAAGATTTAAAGGCTTGGGAAAGTTACATAAGAAAACATATAAACACAATAAGAGAAGAGAACAGCATAAAGCGAGAGGAATTTGAGTTTATATGTGCCGTACACGAAAAAGATATAAACTATCATACCCATATACTTTTTTGGGATAAATCTCAAAAAATAGAAAAAACCTTTTTAAATCCAAGTATACCAAATAAAATAAGAAAAAGGCTAATAAAAGATACTTTTGCAGATGAAATACTTGAGTATGCAAAGGTAAAAGATTTAGCTGTTAAAAATGTTAGAGAGATTACAGACAAATTAGTTGATGACTTTATAAACGATATAAAACTACTTGATAATAAAAAGTATATTAAACTAAAAGAAAAAGGTATGTTTACTGAAAAAAATTCAAAACTAGATAATGAACTTATAGAACATATTTTTAATGAAAGTTATAAAATAAAACAAATGATACCTAAAGGAAGAATTGTTTATAAACTTTTAGAGCCACAAGTTAAAGAAGAAGTTGACAAGTTGGTTAGCTATGTTCTTGAAAATAATGCTGATATAAAAAATTTAGCAGATGATTATATAAAGGCTAAGCTAGATATTGCAAGTTTTTATTCGGACAAAAACCTTAATGAACAAGAAGAAAAATATAGAAAAGAAATAGAAAAGATAATAGCTAATAAAATTTTAGGTATTGTAAAATCTATAAACAGATTAGAAACTGAATTTAAGAAAGAAGAAACAATAAAAACAAAGCAGAAAGAACTTATTAAACAAATGATATTTGATTTAATAAGTCTTTTTTATGTTAAAGAAGAAAGAGAAAGGAAGAATTATAATACTATAAAAGAAGAACTATCAAAAGAAGCAAGAAAAGAATTATATCTTAAAAACAGGGATAAAGGATATGAAAGATAATGAAGAAAAAAGAAAAGATACTAATATTTATAATGCTATCATTTTTTGGTTTTATAGCAAATGTATATTTAAGTGAAATATTAAATACAGTATTTTTAGAAAATGAAGTAAACCTTGAAAATTTAAAGTTTTTTAGTAGTTTAAAAAGTTTATTTATAAATGAAGATAAAAGAAAGCTATTTCTATTACTTGAGTGTATTAAGTATTTAGGAATAGCTTTTTTTATTACTCAAAATAACAAGCCTTATCAAGCAGAACTTATAAAAATAACAGACAATATTTATACACCAAAGCAAGTAGGACAATATCAATATGGCTCATCAAGGTGGCTAAGCAAAAGAGAAAAAGATAAGGAGTTTGCTTATTTTATATTAAATCCTAAAAATACATTAATAAATGAACTTATAGAAAATGGTAGAAAGGAAATAGAAGAATTAAAAAAAGAATATGACAATTATGATGAAAAAGAAGTTGATATTAAGGAAGAAAAAATTAAAAGTAAAGAAAATAAAGGAGAAAATCAAAATGAAGAAGAAACC
>CAMMEG010000138.1 GCA_946495765.1 uncultured Eubacteriaceae bacterium | reverse complement strand
GCCGTTACTGGTTGTAAGGCATCTATAAATGAAAATAAACAAGGGCCTAAAATAGCTGTTATGGGAGAGTTAGATGCTTTATCTTGTCCAGAACATAAAGATTCAAAAGAAAAAGGAGCAGTACATTGTTGTGGTCATAATGCACAAATAGCAGGTATGATTGGTTGTGCTATTGGTATAATAAAATCAAATGTGTTTAAACATTTAGACGGTAAAATAGATTTTATTGCTGTACCAGCCGAAGAAGGCATTGAACTTGAATATAGAAAATACCTACAAGACAATAAAATGATAACTTATGTAGGAGGAAAACAGGAACTTATACATAAAGGTTATTTTGATGATGTTGATATGTCTATGATGTTTCATTTAGGGAGTATAAAAGATGATAAAAAATGTATAATAAAATCTAAGTCTAATGGATTTATAGAAAAAGGTATTACATTTATAGGAAAATCTGCACATTCTGGAGGTGCTCCTCATTTAGGTATAAATGCTGGTACTATGGCAAACCTTGCTATTAATAATATAAATGCACTAAGAGATACATTTAAAGATGAAGACAAAGTTAGAGTACATTATATAATAAATCACGGTGGAGATGCAGTTAATGTAGTACCTTCTAAAGTTACTATGGAGGCTATGGTTAGAGCAAACAATGCAGAGGCTATGATAGACGCTAATAAAAAATTTAATAGAGCTTTACAAGCTGCTGCTCTTACCATTGGAGGTAAGGTTATTATAGAAGATTTTATTGGGTATTTATCTTTGGATACAGATGATAGTATGAATGCTATACTTAAAGATAATATGATAAACTTTTTAAATATTAAAGAAGACAAAATAATAGACATAAGCGAAGGTGGTGGCTCAACTGATATGGGTGATATATCTCAAATTATGCCTTGTATACACCCATACATTTTTGGAGCAACGGGTGATTTTCACACAAAACATTATGAAATGATAGACGAAGAAATGGGCTATATTAACTCTGCTAAAGCAATGGCTTTGACTTTAATAGACCTTTTATATGATAATGCTAAAAAAGGAAAAGAGATTATAAGTAAATTTAAGCCTAATTATACAATTAAAGAATATTTAAAATTTTTAGAAGATAATAATGTAACACATACGTACGATTATACAGAATAATTTTTTAGTATTTTGTACTAAAAACGGTTATTCCTAATATTTTTCTGTGACAAAAATTAAAACAAAAACCCGTTTATAATTTTTGTCTTAAAAAATAAAGTCATAACTTAATTATAAATAATAATATTATGTATTAAATAAAAGCATATTAAGTTTATTAATATGCTTTTATTAGTTTTAATAAATTAATATTATTTAAGATAATTACTTTAGTAAAAGTAAAGAAATTTTAATTAAAAATAAAAATATATACTTGAAGTTTAATAAGTTTTAATATATTATTAATAATAGAATATATATTGATAATTTATTAAAATAGTTGACATATATAGTTATTTAAACTATATTATTAATAGCAATATACATAATAAATTTAAAACTTTAAAGGATATAAAAATATGTTTGAAGATGATTTGCTCAATAAAATAAATAAAAAAATGTCTAATTTAAGTAAGGGACAAAAAAGGTTGGCTTCTTTTATACTAGAACATTATGACCAAGCTGCTTTTATGACTGCTTCTAAATTAGGCAAAATAGCAGGAGTAAGTGAGTCTACTGTTGTAAGATTTGCAACAGAAATGGGATTTGATGGATATCCTAAAATGCAAAACGAATTAAGTAACCTTATAAAAACTAAACTTACAGCTACCCAAAGAATGATAGTATCAGACGAACAAATGTCTAAAAGTAACAAAGATGTTTTGACTAACATATTAGAAAACGACATAGAACGTATAAAATCTACATTAGGTATGTTAGATAAAAATGTGTTTGAAGAATGTGTAGAAAAAATATTAAATGCAAAAAAAGTGTATATAATAGGTGTTAGAAGTGCAAACTCATTATCTACCTTTTTAGCTTTTTATCTTAATATTATGATAGATAATGTAGTGTATGTAAATTCTTCTACTGCCACAGAAATATTTGAGCAAATATTTAGAATAAATAAAGAAGATGTATTAATAGGTATTAGTTTTCCAAGATATTCTAGAAGAACAATAAAATCCATGGAATATGCCTTTTCTAAAAATGCAACTACTATTGCTATAACAGATAGTGAGTATTCTCCGCTTGTAAATTTTGCAACGAATAGTCTTATAGCAAGAAGTGATATGATTTCTTTTATAGATTCGCTAGTAGCTCCTTTAAGCGTTATAAATGCGTTACTTGTGGCTATTAGTGTTGCTAGAAAAGACCAAATGATAACCACTCTTGAAAATTTAGAAAATATTTGGAATGAATATCAAGTTTATAGTTATAAACAAAGTGAAAACTTTTTTAGGTGAACAAATATGAAAAAAACAATAGTTATAGGTGGAGGTCCAGCTGGTATGATAGCTAGTGGATTTGCTGCCAAAAATAATGAAGTTATACTTTTTGAAAAAAATCATAAGCTAGGTAGAAAACTTTTTATAACAGGCAAAGGAAGATGTAACGTCACTAATGCTTGTGACCCAGAAGAGCTTATACAAAATACCCCAGGTAATCCATATTTTTTGTATAGTGCATTTTATACTTTTGACAGTTATGCTACTATGAATTTTTTTGAACAATTAGGTGTTAAAGTTAAAGTAGAGCGTGGTAATAGAGTTTTTCCGGTCTCTGAAAAATCTAGTGATATAGTTAAAGCTCTTATAAGGTTTATGGAAAATAATAATGTTGATATAAGGCTAAACTCTAAAGTAGAAGACTTGATAATAGAAAACAATAAAATAGTAAAAGCTATTGTAAATGGTAAATCAATAGAAGTAGGAAATGTTATAATAGCTACTGGTGGATTATCTTATCCTGTAACAGGCTCCGATGGAGATGGGTATAAATTTGCAAAAAAAGTGGGACATAAGATTACCAAACTATACCCATCTTTAGTACCATTAAAAACAGCTGAAAAATGGTGTAGCCAATTACAAGGACTTAGTCTTAAAAATGTAGAATTAAATATATTTATAAATAATAAAAGTATTTATAAAGGTTTTGGAGAAATGATGTTTACACATTTTGGAATAACAGGGCCTTTAGTATTAAAAGCTAGTAGAAGCCTCATAGGAAATTATAACCAGAGTATAACTGGATATATAGACTTAAAACCAGCTTTAAGTGAAAAAGAATTAGATAATCGAATACTTAGAGATTTTGAAAAGTTTATAAATAAATCTTTTAAAAATAGTTTAGATGAGCTATTACCACAAAAAATTATTCCAATAATAATAAAACTATCTAATATAAATGAAAATAAAAAGGTTAATTCTATTACAAAAGATGAAAGAAAAAAACTTTGTGACCTTATAAAAAGATTACCTATAACTATAACTGGTGATAATGGATATAATGAAGCAGTAGTAACAGCAGGAGGAGTTTGTGTTGATGAAATAGACCCAAGTACTATGAAATCTAAAATTATAGAAAATTTATATTTTGCAGGTGAGGTTATAGATGTGGATAGTTATACAGGTGGATTTAATTTACAAATAGCTTTTTCTACTGGTTATCTAGCAGGCAATAATGTAAATAGTTAGGAGAATTTTATGAATATTTGTTCTATTAGAGGTGCTATAACAATAGAAGAAAATACAAAAGAAAATATTGTTATGAATACAGAAAATTTACTAAATGAAATAATTGAAAAAAATAATATAGAAAAACAAAATATAATAAACATTATATTTTCTTCTACAAAAGATATTACAAAAGCATATCCAGCAATAGCTACTAGAAATATTGGCATAACAGATTGTGCCATTATGTGTTTACAAGAAATGGACGTTGAAGAAAGTCTAAAAATGTGCATAAGAGTTATGATAACTATTAATTCAAATGTA
>CAMMEG010000137.1 GCA_946495765.1 uncultured Eubacteriaceae bacterium | reverse complement strand
CTTTTATGACGCATATGAAGGTGTTATAGTGTTTATTCGAATATGTGATGGTATTGTAAAAAAGGGACCAAAAGTTAGATTTATGGCGTCGGAAAAGGAATTTGAAGTTGTTGAAGTTGGGGTTTTTGGTCCAGGGCGATTTATACCAACAGAGGAACTTAAAGCAGGTGAGGTAGGATACTTAACTGCAAGTATAAAAAATGTTAGAGATACAAGAATAGGAGATACTATAACAGATGCTAATAATCCTGTTAAAGAAAGTTTGCCAGGATATAAAAAAGTAAATCCTATGGTTTATTGTGGTATATTTCCAGCAGATGGGTCTAAATATCAAGACCTTAGAGATGCATTAGAAAAATTACAATTAAACGATGCTTCTTTACAATTTGAGGCAGAAACTTCTGTAGCTTTAGGCTTTGGATTTAGATGTGGATTTTTAGGATTATTACATTTAGAGATTATACAAGAAAGACTTGAAAGAGAGTATAATTTAGACCTTGTTACAACAGCTCCTAGTGTTATATATAAAATATATTTAACTAATGGTGAGTGTTTAAATATTTCAAATCCTAGCGATTTTCCAGATGTTACTACTATAACAAAAATGGAAGAACCAGTTGTTAAGGCTGAAATTATGTTACCTAGTGAATATATAGGACCTATTATGGAGCTTTGTCAACAAAGAAGAGGCGAATATATAGGTATGGAATATATAGAAGAAACAAGAGCAGTTTTAACTTATCATATACCGCTTAATGAAATAATTTATGATTTTTTTGACGTTTTAAAATCTCGTTCTAGAGGTTATGCTTCTTTTGATTATGAAATAATAGGTTATTTTGAATCTAAGTTAGTTAAATTAGATATGCTTGTTAATAGAGAAGTAGTAGATGCATTAAGTTTTATAGTACATGAATCATCAGCTCAAGAAAGAGGTCGAAAAATGGCTGAAAAGCTTAAAAAAGAAATACCAAGACACCTTTTTGAAATACCTATACAGGCAGCAATAGGTAATAAAATCATAGCTAGAGAAACTATTAGTGCTATGAGAAAAGACGTATTAGCAAAATGTTATGGTGGAGATATTAGTCGTAAAAGAAAACTTCTTGAAAAACAAAAAGAAGGTAAAAAGAGAATGCGACAAATTGGTAATGTAGAAGTGCCACAAGCAGCATTTATGAGTGTACTAAAACTAGAAGAAGAATAATGAAAGACTTAAGTATATATATACACATACCATTTTGCAAAGAAAAATGTTTTTATTGTGACTTTTTATCTTTTAAAGGTAAAGAAGAATATTTTAAAAAATATAAAATTGCACTTTTAAAAGAAATAGAAGAGTTTGCTATTTTAAATAAAGACAAGTATATTATAAAAACTATATTTATTGGTGGTGGAACTCCTTCAATATTACCTATTGGATATATAGGTGAAATAATGGAAAAAATATTTACATTATTTCATATGGCTAAAAATTTAGAATGTACAATAGAGGCAAATCCAGGTGCATTATCTTATGAAAAAATTAAACATTTTAAAGATAATAATATAAATAGAATAAGCTTAGGGTTACAAGCATACCAAAATCATTTATTAAAAAAAATAGGAAGAATTCATACAATAGAAGAATTTTTAAAAAATTATGAAAATGTTAGAAAAGTTGGCTTTGAAAATGTTAATATAGACTTAATGTTTTCTTTGCCGACCCAAACAGAAAGAGATTTTGAACAAACTCTTAAAAATATTTCAGAATTAGAACCTGAACATATATCTACGTATAGCCTTATATTAGAAGAGGGGACTAAATTTTATAGCATGTATGAAAAAGGCGAATTTGAATTATTTAATGATGAAATAGATAGAAAATTATATTATATGGCAATAAATATTTTACAAAAAAAAGGGTATAATTTATATGAAATATCTAATTTTTGTAAGCCTAATAAAGAGTGTAAACATAATATAGTATATTGGACAAGAAAAGAATATATTGGATTTGGTTTAGGCGCAAGTTCTTTAATAGATGAAAAAAGAATAATAAATACAACTAATTTTAATGATTATATAAATTTTAAAAATAAACAAGAAATAGAAGTTTTAGAAAAAAGACATATGTATAGTGAGTTTATATTTTTAGGTCTTAGAATGACTAATGGTATAAAAAAGTCTGATTTTTATAAAGAGTTTAATGTTAGCATAGATGAGATTTATAAATCTCAATTAGATAAATTTATAAAAAATGGACTTATAATACAAGAAGATGATAATATAAGATTATCTAAAAAAGGAATAGACCTTTCTAATGTAGTTTTTTCAGAATTTATATAAATAAAAGGGGATAAAAATTTGATTAGATTACAAAAATTTTTAGCTGATTGTGGTATATGTTCTAGAAGAAAAGCAGAAGAATATATATTATCTGGAAAAGTAAAAGTAAATAATAATATAGTTACAGAACTTGGAACTAAAGTAGATGAAATTAAAGATAAAGTATATTTTAATGATAAATTAGTAAATATAGAGGATATTAAAGTTTATATTATGTTAAACAAACCAGAAGGTTGTGTTACAACAGCTAAAGAGCAATTTAATAGAAAAACTGTATTTGACTATATAAATATAAAAGAGAGAGTTGTACCAGTTGGTAGGTTAGATTATGACACATCTGGACTTTTATTACTAACAAATGATGGAGATTTAACATATAAATTAACTCATCCAAAACATAGTATAAAAAAAGTATATATTGCAAAAGTATATGGTGTGCCTAATAAAAAGAAATTAGATACTTTTAAAAAAGGTATAATAATAAATGGGTATAAGACTTTACCTTCTAATATAGAAATATTACAAAATGATAATAAGTATTCTGTGTTAAAAATAAGTATATCAGAAGGAAAAAATAGACAAATTAGAAAAATGTGCGAGGCTATTGGTCATAGAGTAATTAGCCTAAAAAGAATTGCAATAGAAAAATTATCTATTGGAAATTTAAAAATAGGCGAATATAGATATTTAAATAAAGATGAGGTAAAATATTTGAAAAAAATATGTGAAAAAAATGGTTAAATAAACTTGACTTTTTTTGTTGGATATTATATTATATTTATAAAATAATACAATTATATTTTAAAGGGAGTGTAAATAAAAATGAAAGGTTATTTAAAAGTTAAAGATGATATTTATTGGGTTGGTGCTTTAGATTTTGATATTAGAACATTTGATGTAGTTATGTATACAGAATATGGAACTACATATAATTCTTATATAGTTAAAGGTAGTGAAAAAACTGTTCTTATAGAAGCAGCTAAAAATAGATTTTTTGATGAACATTTAGAAAGAATAAATGCTATAACTAATCCAGAAAAAATAGACTATTTAATAGTAAATCATACAGAACCAGACCATACAGGAGCAATAGAAAAACTTTTAGATATTAATCCAAATATGACAATAATTGGATCAGCCTTTGCTATCAAATTTTTAAAAGAAATAACAAATAAAGAATTCAATAGTAAAGTAGTTAAAGATGGTGAAGAGATAAGTCTTGGTAATAAAACTTTAACATTTTTAAGTGTACCTTATTTACACTGGCCAGATTCTATGTATACGTATCTTAAAGAAGATAAAACTTTATTTACTTGTGATTCTTTTGGATGCCACTATTGTGATGAAAAAGTATTCAATGATTTAATAGATGGGGACTTTTTGGATGCTTATAAATATTATTTTGATTGTATAATGGGGCCTTTTAAAGAATATATACAAAAAGCTTTAGAAAAAATTAAAGATTTAGAAATAGAAACTATATGTCCAGGTCATGGACCTGTTCTTAGAAAAGATTTAGAAAAATATATTGAATACTATAGAGAATGGTCTAAAAATGAAAAAGAGGATGAAGTTGTAGTAGGTTATGTATCTGCATATGGATACACAAAAGTTTTAGCCCAAGAAGTAGTTAAAGGCATTGAAAAAACAGGTATAAAAGCTAAACTTTATGATCTTGAAACAGCAGATAAGGAAGAAGTTTTAGCTAATATTGGTGTGGCTAAAGGACTTTTAATT
>CAMMEG010000136.1 GCA_946495765.1 uncultured Eubacteriaceae bacterium | reverse complement strand
ACAAAGGAAAATCTGATTCTGATCGCGGGATATATGGACGACAGAGACCATATCTGTATGTCCTTGTATAGCTATTGTTGGTGCGTTTTCATATCCTTTAGTAGCTGGTTTTTTTATAACAACATTATAAACTTCATCTACTCTTACTTCTAAATTTCTATCTTTTGCAAATTTCACTAAGTATTCACTAATAGCTTTTTCATGAAAACTAGGTCTTGGTATTTTACTAATTTCTTCAAAAAAATGAAAAACTTTAGCACTTTTTAAATTAGATATTTGTATCATAATCATTCCTCCATTATATTAATTTTTAAAACTATGAATAGGAGCTGGTATTCTTCCACCACGATTTATAAAATCTTTACAATTAGATTTATTTACAGCTATTATAGGTGCCTGCCCTAAAAGTCCTCCAAAAGATACCATTTCTCCAACGTCTCTACCTACAACTGGAATTATTCTTACTGCTGTTGTTTTATTATTTACCATACCTATTGCCATTTCATCAGCAATAATAGCTGATATTGTATGTGCTTCTGTATTTCCTGGTATAGCTACCATATCCAGCCCAACTGAACATACACAAGTCATAGCTTCTAATTTATCTAATGTTAAAAATCCTTTTTTGGCTGCTTCTATCATGGCATGGTCTTCACTAACAGGTATAAAAGCTCCACTAAGCCCACCTACATAAGATGAGGCCATAATTCCTCCCTTTTTAACATTATCATTTAATATAGCAAGAGCAGCTGTTGTTCCGTGAGCTCCTGCATATTCTAATCCCATTTCATTAAATATCTCTGCTATACTATCACCTATAGATGGTGTTGGCGCAAGAGATAAATCTATAATACCAAAAGGAACATTAAGTCTTTTAGAAGCTTCTCTTGCTACTATTTGTCCTGCTCTAGTTATTTTAAAAGAAGTTTTCTTAATTGTTTCACAAAGTACTTCAAAATCTTCACCCTTTACTTCTTCTAAAGCTTTTTTTACAACACCTGGTCCACTAACTCCTACATTTATAACTAAATCTCTTTCAGAAACACCATGAAATGCTCCTGCCATAAATGGATTATCTCCAACAGCATTACAAAATACAACAAATTTAGCACAAGCTATTGAACTATTATCTTTAGTAAGATATGCCATTTCTTTTATTATTTGACCCATTTTTTTTACAGCATTCATATTTATACCATATCTAGATGAACCTACGCAAACAGATGAACAAACTCTTTCTGTAATAGCTAATGCTTCTGGTATGCTTCTAACAAGGTGTATGTCTCCATTTGTACTTCCTTTTTCTATTAATGCTGAATATCCACCTATAAAATTAACACCTAATTCTTCAGCAGCCTTATCTAAAGTTTTAGCTATTTCTATAAAGTCTTGTTGTTTATGGTCTGCTCCTATAAGTCCTATAGGAGTAACTGATATTCTTTTATTTATAATAGGTATACCATATTCTTTAGATATATCATCCCCAACTGATACTAAATTTTTTGCATTTTTTGTTATTTTATCATATATTTTAGTTTTAAGTTTATTTATATCAGAATCTATACAATCTAAAAGACTAATACCCATAGTTATTGTCCTAACATCTAAGTTAGATTCTTCAATCATTTTATTAGTTTCTTGTATCTCATAGTTTGTTAACATTAATTATCCTCCTAATGTTATTAAATTCTGTGCATACTGTCAAATATATCTGCTCTTTGTAACTTTATTTCTACACCTATTTTTTGACCAATTTTCTGTATTCCTTCTATAATTTGACTAAATCTATTATCTACATTAGATATATCTACAATCATTGTCATATTAAAATATCCCCCTATAATATGCTGAGATATTTCTAATATGTTTATTTCATTTTTTGATAAAAATCCACATACCTCTGCTATAATACCTATATTATCTTTACCTATAACGCTAATTATTCCCTTCATAAAAATTTTCCTCCAAAAATTAAATTTATATATTAATATTTTTTAATAATTTTAATCTCTTGATTTTATAACTAATAAATACCCATCTTTTATAGAGATATTTGCTTTTATATCTTCCAAAACATTACTAACTCCTAAAGATTTACCTATTGTCATAGTAGCATTAGTTAGAGGATATTCTAACCCACTTGTACTTATACCATTAACCGTTGTACTAATAGGTATTAAAGATATTAAGTCTCCTTTTTTACCATTTATTTGTATACTACTACTTATTATATTTATTTCGTTATTATCATCTATAATTGTAGCTTTAACATTTGAATTTTCTGCTTTTATTAGTAAATTTATATTTGTTAATGTGTGGTCTAGTCTTGTCCCTATCCCCCCTAAAATAATTATTTGACTGGCACCTAAAGATATTGCAAAATCTATACAAAGTTCCATATCTGTCTCATCTTTTTTTCTATTAAATTTTTTAAATATTACATCTTTTGTTTCAAAAAATTGTATTATTTGAGGAATAGACGAGTCTAAATCTCCAATTATATAATGTGGTATTATCCCTTCTTCAAATAAATATTTGCTACCACCATCACAACATAATATAACGTCATCTGGCTTTAAAATATTTTGTATAATTCTAGTGTTAGCAATATTTCCATTACCAATAATTAAAACTCTCATAAATATCACCTAAAATTTTTAAATATTTCATTATACTTATTAATTATAGTGGCTTTATCTTCTTTTTCAAATATATCTGAACCAACAACTATAACATTTGCACCAGCCTCTAACACCTTTTCTACATTATCTAATTTTATACCTCCATCTACTTCTAATTCACACTTTAAATTATTCTTATTTATATAATCTCTTATAGATGAAATTTTAATAATACTATCCTCTATAAACTTTTGTCCACCAAAACCTGGTTCTACACTCATAACAAGAACTAAATCTAAATATTTTAAATATGGTAAAATTTCTTTATAACTTGTATTTGGTTTTATAGTCATACCAACTTTTTTATTACTATTTTTTACTTTATTTATTATTTCCATATGTTTATCTGTTGCTTCAAAATGGAAATTTATTATATCACAGCCTAACTCTATAAATTTATCTATATATCTTTCTGGCTTTTCAATCATAAAGTGAGAGTCTAATACCATATTAGTATTTTGCCTAATACTTTTTATAACAGGCATACCAATAGATATATTAGGTACAAACATACCGTCCATAACATCAATATGTATATAATTAATACCTTCTTTTTCTAATATTTTTATTTCTTCTCCTAACTTTATAAAATCTGCTGATAATATAGATGGGGATAATTTAATCATATTTAACTCCTTTCTAACAATTCATTTAATAACTTTGTATATCTATTATATCTTTCTTCAGATATATTTTTACCTATCTGTTCTTTAATGGCACAATTGGGCTCGTGTAAATGTTTACAGTCATAAAACTTACAGTTGCCTAAAAAATCTCTAAATTCTTTAAAATAATAATCAAGTCTATCCTTTTCTACAAAGTCAATAGTAAGAGAGGTAAATCCTGGTGAATCTACAATATAAGTACCCTTCCAAGCTTCTAAAAGTTCTACTTGTCTTGTTGTATGTTTGCCTCGTTCTATTTTTTTACTTATATCTCCTGTTTTTAGACTTATATTAGGCAAAATAGTATTTATTAAGCTAGATTTTCCAACACCAGAAGGTCCAGCAAAAACAGTAACTTTTTTGTCAATAAGATTTTTAAGTTCTTCTATTCCCATATTATTTAATATACTTGTAAAAATAACTGGATATATTTTACTATATAATTGTGTTATTAAGTTTACATCATCTTTATTAGCTAAATCTGATTTACTAATACATATTATTATATTTTCAATATTTTGACTTTCTGCTAATATTAAAAATCTATCTAATAAATCTATATTAATATTAGGGCTAATTATAGAAAATGTAATAACAGCACAGTCTATATTAGATACTTTAGGCCTAATAAGAATATTTTTTCTTTCTAATATTTCTTCTATAATACCGTTTTTATCTGATAATGTTAGTATATTTACATAGTCACCTACTGTAGGAATTA
>CAMMEG010000135.1 GCA_946495765.1 uncultured Eubacteriaceae bacterium | reverse complement strand
ACTTGATGAACTACTGCTTTTACTTGAGCTACTTTTGCTCGAATTACTTGATGAACTACTGCTTTTACTTGAACTACTTTTACTCGAACTACTTGATGAACTACTGCTTTTACTTGAGCTACTTTTGCTCGAATTACTTGATGAAATACTACTTTTACGTGAGCTGCTTTTGCTTGAACTAATACTACTACTCTTACTTCTAGAGCTCCTACTTTTACCCTCTACTTCATAATAAAAATTGCCCATAAATATAAAAAATACCAAAGGTATAACTTTTAATAAATTTTTCCAATTTTTCATATATAAGTCTCCCAAATTTATTATATTATTTCTGGCTTATCATTTTTGTTTTAAGTTCTTCTAATTTTCTTATATTTTGTAACCTTTCTTCTTTATTTTTTTCATCTATTTGTCTAACTTCTTCAATACCAGTTAATATAGTGTTATAAGTTTTCTCTAAAGTTTCTATACTAATAACTGGATTAGATGCAGATTTTTTAACATTTTTAGTGTTATCAATAGTTTGTTTTACAGTCTTTTCAAATAGTTGCCTTGTAAAGTCTTCTGCTTGAGATATAGCTTGATTTTGTATTGCCTGTCTTCTTAAAGTTATAGCATTAATAACACTAACTTTAAATATAGGTAAAGTTGTTATAAAAGCAGAGTCAATTTTTATATTCAAATTAGAATTTGTAGCTACCATCATATTTATCATAGGTATAATTTGCATAGCAACATTTTGAGAAACGCTTAAATCTAATATTCTTTGAGTAAGTAAGTCTTCTGCCAAGTTTATTTGACTTTCTAAAGCCATTCTATCTTGTTCACTTATGTCTAAATTAGTAGATAAATTAACTTTTTCTTGTTGTATTCTCTCTAAAGCCATTTCACCTGCTACTATATAGTATTCAAGCTGTGTCATATATTCTCTTGTAGCTTCAAATTGAGCCTGTAACATTTTATTAGATGTAGCTATGTCTGAACTATACTTATTTAATAATGTACCTACACTTTCTATTTGTTTACTTAAAGAATTATATTTTTCATAAATATCTTGTTTTATACTATTAAATTTTTCTTTTATTTTATCTAAAAAAGTTTTTTTTTCTTTTAAGTTATAATCTTTTATTTCTTCTAAATCAAAAGACTTCATAATATTAGTTAATTTTACTAACATTTCTCCTACTTCTTCTGTTTTTACTCTTTTAATATCTTCCAATATTCTATCATTTATTTTAGATAAATTTTCACTAGGTTCATATCCATATTTTGATATTTGACTAGCATCTGTTAAATCTATACTATTTGATATATTTATAACTTCTGGTAGTTGTCTTATTTGTTCTTTTCTAACATCTAAAGGTTTTAATTCTTTATTATCAATTTGTTTTAACTCTTCCATAAATACCTCATATCCTTTTATTTATTTTTTAAGTTATTAAGTAATTTATATTTTATACTGTTTATTTTTTTAGATATTCCTACATCTTTATATGTTAATAGCATATTATTATCTTCATCATATTTATCTAAAGTTATAATATTTATCATATATTCTGGCAAATAGTTTTGTATATTAAATACACCTTTTGTACTCATAAATATAATGTCTATACCTAATTTTGCTAAAGTAATCATAAAATAAACAAGATGCTTATTTGACATATTAAAATTATCTATTATAACAACTCTAGGAACTTGCCCAGAACAATCTCTAACATTTAATATGTGTTTAAATTTATTATCCATAGATATTAAATTTGTTAATAATATTTTATAGTCATCTAAATTTAGATTTAAACTATCCTTTACCTCTAAAGATGTGTCTACAATATTTTGTTGTAAAATAAGTGGTAGATCATCATTTTTATAAATATCTAAATCAAATAATTTATCAAAATATAGTGTTATAGAATTATTATCATTCATACTATAACAGGTGTTTAAATTAAAATCTAAATCTTCTCTATTTATACATTTTATAATATATTCTACTGGTTGTTTTAACAAAATATCTAAATGATTTTCATTAATAATTTCGTCTATAAAATTGTGATATTCTTCTAAATATTTGTGTCTTCCGTTTATTAGTGTACAAAAACAAGGAATAATTACCTTTTCTTCATCTTTTAATAATTTAAACCCATCTCTTAAAGATGCTGGCTCTTTTATTATATGTATAATATCAAAACGAGAAGCATTTATATGATGACCTACTGATTTATACTTTGCTAATTGTTCTCTAGAATAAAGTCCTTCATTTAAGTAATCATTTACAATTTTATCATTATGGACTTTACAATCTGTAGATTTAGAGTTAATTAATACTCCACTATCTATTGCATCAAAAATAGAGCCTTTATATTCAAATCTTCCTTCATATATTGTATATCCTTCTTTACTCTTCCAATAGTCTTTATTTAATTTTTGTAAATCAAATACAATAACATTAGCTCCCATAATATTTACTAAATCTAAAAATAATAAGTCTTCTCTATAAAAATCACCATAAGCAACTATCAAAGGTTTTGACTTAAAATTTATTTCATTTTTTATAATATACTCTTTAACAGTATTAATGATTAATTCTTTTTCATTTTGATTTATATTTTCTTTTAGCTCTAATATATCATATGCTACTTTGATTCTTTTTTGCATATCTTCATTACCATTTATCAAAGAATAGTCTTCGTCTGTTAACTCAAAAGTATTTTCTAAAATAACATATTCTTCTTGTTCTTCTACAACATTTTTAACAAATGTATATAAATTATCTCTTATAGTATTTTGATTATCAATATTACTTCCATAAAATATTATGAATGAATTATTATAATAATCTGTTATAGATTCTAATGTGCTTTCGTATAATCTACTAAATTTCATAATATTCCTCCTAATTTATAAAATATTATAGCTTAAATACCATAATAATAATTAAACATATATAACAAAAACTTTAATTAATTTATTATAGTATACTATAATAAATTTGTCAATGAATTGGCAATTTTATTATCTAATTATATATATAATATATATTTTAAACAAATTAATATATATTATTGTATATTATTTACAATTATATATCAATGATAATATTAAACTGAAAATATGTTATTAAAGGAGGTCTTACCAATTATGAAAATATTGATGCTATTGTTGCTGTTGTTCAAGCATGTAATACTTTAAACAATTTTACAAAAACTTCTAGCCTTAGAAAATAATAATTTAGAATAATATGGTATTATTTCGAGTAATTTTAATAAAACATATAATGATAATGATATTTTAACAAGAGAATATGTTGCTCTTATAGTTGGTAAAATTATAAAAACATATGGTATAGAATTAGAACGTAAATCTATTACAATAAATAATAATATTTCTGACTTTACTAAAGATAATTTCCAATTTTTATCATAAATAGGTATATTGAAAAGTGATTGAAGAAATTTTAATTCTAAAAAATCTATTACAAAAGCATAACTTTCTATAATATTATATAAATTAACTAATCTTTATTCTAAATAATTTTTATATAATTAAACTAATTTTATTTTTTATAAAAAATAAAAAAATATGCTTACATAAGCATATTTTTTAATAACAGGGGTGGAAGGAATCGAACCCTCGCTAAAGGTTTTGGAGACCTCTGTCATACCATTTGACCACACCCCTATATATCTTTAATAAATTCAATTATTTTATTTATACTATTCTTTTATATACATTTCTTCTAAATACCCTACTGAATATAAATTAGAACTCTACATAATCTATCCTTATAGAACATTAAAGAAAAGATATATAATATTTCTTAGTATATAAATAAAAAAAAATATTATTTTTAAAATTAACTAAATTTATTAATTCTCTTTTAATTAATAATATTCTAAATTTATATATAATATTAAAGCTAATTATAATAATTTTTTTATATGATTATTATTAACTTATAAAATCACGTTTATCCTATTTTTTCATATTTACATTAAAACAATAACAAACACTAGCCTTTTAAATTGTAAAAACTTCTGTCTTTCCCGATTTAAACATCTTTTGGACAAGCACTCGACC
This sequence comes from uncultured Eubacteriaceae bacterium, assembly GCA_946495765.1. GTDB lineage: Bacteria > Bacillota > Clostridia > Lachnospirales > CAG-274 > Tyzzerella. The sequence continues at coordinate 14 of CAMMEG010000135.1, read as the reverse complement.
TTTAGTACCTATCA
>CAMMEG010000134.1 GCA_946495765.1 uncultured Eubacteriaceae bacterium | reverse complement strand
TCCTTTTCCGACGCCATAAATCTAACTTTTGGTCCCTTTTTTACAATACCATCAAATATACGCATAAACACTATAACACCTTTATATGCATCATAAAAGCTATCAAATATAAGAGCTTTTAATGGAGCATTTTCATCTCCTTTAGGTGATGGTACGTTAGATATGATTTTTTCAAAAACTTCATCTATATTAATGTCTGCTTTAGCTGATATTAAAGGAGCATCTTCTGCCTCTATACCTATAATATCTTCTATTTCTTTTATAACTCGTTCAGGAGACGCACTAGGTAAATCTATTTTATTTATAACTGGTAATACCTCTAAATTATTGTCAATAGCAAGATAAACATTAGCTAATGTTTGAGCTTCTACACCTTGAGCAGCATCTACAACAAGTATAGCTCCATCACAAGCTGCAAGACTTCTAGACACTTCATAATTAAAGTCTACGTGCCCTGGAGTATCAATAAGATTTAAGGTATACTCCTCTCCGTCACTTGCTTTATATATAAGCCTAACGGCTTGTGCTTTTATAGTTATACCTCTTTCTCTCTCAAGCTCCATATTATCTAAAACTTGAGCTTGCATTTCTCTTTCTGTTAAAAGACCTGACTTTTGTATAAGTCTGTCTGCAAGAGTAGATTTACCATGATCTATATGGGCTATTATACTAAAGTTTCTTATTTTCTCTTGTCTATTTAAAGCCATTTTTTACCTCCGTTTTATTAATTTCATTAAGATATAACTTTATTTTTCAAGGCAAAAATTATAAACGTTTTTTGTTTTAATTGTTGCTGAAGAACAAAGTATCAAAAAATTGATTTTTGTTTTATATTGATAAAACATTAAATTATAATATTATATCACATTATAATTAAAAAATCTATTATTTATTTATAACTTTTTATATAGCACTTTAAAAAGAGTATATTTTAAACTTTCGATAATTACTTTACAAATTTATTTTATCGTATTTTGTTAAATATACTCTTTTTTGTACTTAAATATTAATCATATAGATTTAAGTTTCAATATCTATAGCATTATTTTGTCTTTCAAGTTGTTTATACATCATATCTGCCAAACCAATACCTCCTTGATTTGCTGCTGTTTTGCTTAATTCTTGATCTAACATTTCTTGAAATAACTTTTCTGCATTGCTTTTTTCAAATATACCTCCACCAGAAACAATAGAGCTTCTCATAGACTTAAACATCATGTTTAAAAAATAACTTTCAAACTCTACACAAGCCTCTTTAAGTTCTTCATCTTGACCATTTTCAATAGCATTATTAAGAGTTGTTTGAAAGTTTTCATTTTCTAAATTAGATTTTTGAGCTGATAATACACTTGAGATATTTTCTGAATTTACTCCTAATATATTATTTATGTTCATTTATAACACCTCTAGTTATTTTTTAAGATTATTAGCTTGTTGTAGCATTTCATCAGATGTTGTTATAGCTTTAGAGTTAAGTTCATATGCTCTTTGGGCTACAATTAAATTTACCATTTCTTCGGCTATATTAACGTTTGATAATTCTATGTATCCTTGAGCAATTTTACTTCTAGTTACCTCTCCATCTTCCTCTAATATTGGTTCTCCAGAGGCTTGAGTTGTAGCATATAAATTACCTCCAATAGCTTCTAATCCTTGTGGATTAGCAAATTGTACAACACCTATTGTAACACCTAAATCTTGTACTTCACCATCTAACATGTAGCTTATAGCTCCATTTTCATCTATAGTAATATCTTTTACTGCTACATTTTCAGGTATAGCTATTGGTTCACCATCTGTACTTAAAACATAATAACCTTCAGCTGTAACTAAGTTATTTTCTCCATCGCCTACGCTTATTTTAAAGTTACCGTCTCTTGTATAAGAAACTTCATCTTCACCTGTTTGTATCATAAAAAAGCCTTGACCTTCTATAGCTAAGTCAGTTTTATTTTCTGTTCTTTCCATATTACCTTGTGTAAACATTCTACTTGTAGCTATTGGCTTTACACCAAGACCAACTTGTAAATTAACTGGCTTACCTGTGTCAGCATCATCAAGAGATGCCCTTTCCATAGTTTGATACAATAAACTTTTAAATTCTAGTCTTTCTTTTTTATAAGAACTAGTGTTTACATTAGATATATTATTAGATATAGTATCTACATTTAATTGCTGTGCATTCATACCAGATGCAGCAGTCCATAAAGAACGCATCATAATATTTTACCCCCTATTATTTTCTAGCTATATCACTAACTGCTCTTCCTAAAACTTCATCGTGTGTTTGTACCATTTTTTGATTAAGTTCATATATTCTAGAAACATTTATCATATTAACCATTTCATCAACTATATTTACATTAGATGTTTCTACATGTCTTTGTATTATAGTACCTTCAAAAGTTTTTTCAACAGTTTCATCTATCCTATCATATAAATTATCACCATATTTTCTAAGGCTTTCTTTATTTTCAAAGTCTACAAGCTTTAATCTATCTACAAATTCACCATTAGAATATATATATCCATTTTCACTAATATTAATACTTCCATTAGGAATAATAATTCTTCCATTTTCTCCTAAAACATAGTTTCCTTCTTTTGTCATAAGTTCATTATTAGCATTAACTGTAAATGAACCATCTCTAGTATATTTTTCTACAACTGTACCATCTTGATTTATAGTTTCTATGGCAAAAAATCCATCTCCATTTATAGCTAAATCATAAGTTCCACCTGTTTCTTCAATAGACCCTTTTGAAAAATCTGTATTAACTTCTGTTATAAAGTTACCAAGAGATACTTTACCTATATTATTATCTCTTTTTATAAGACTTTTTGTTGGGTCATCAAGTATCTTCATTAATTCTTCTGAAAAAGACTGAACAACAGTAGTATCTTTTTTAAATGCTGTATTATCAACATTGGCTATATTATTTGTTATAACATCCATATTATTCATTTGAGTCATCATACCTATTGCTGATGTATATAAACCTCTATTCAATCAAATCATCTCCATTTAAATAATTGTAATATTTTTTGTAAAAAGCTATTTTCTACTTTTTCAAATTTATTATTATATTCAATATATTTGCCTGTACCTAAAGCCACACAAGATAAAGCATCTTCTGCTAAAACAGCATTTATACCTGTTGATTCTTTTATGGCTTTATCTAAACCATATATTAAAGCTCCTCCACCTGTCATTACTATACCTCTTTCATAAATATCGGATGATAATTCTGGTGGAGTTTTTTCTAATACTTTGTGTATTGTTGATATAATTGTAGAAGCTGGCTCTTTTAAAGCTTCAAACACTTCTTCAGATGTAATATTTATAGTATTAGGTAAACCTGTAACTAAGTTTCTCCCTCTTATATCCATATTTATAGATGAACTTCTTTTGTAAACAGTACCAATGTTAAGTTTAAGGTTTTCTGCACTTTTTTCACCTATAAGAATATTATATTTTTTTCTAATATACCTTATTATCGCTTCATCAAAGTTATCTCCAGCTATTTTTAAAGAACTTTTTACAACTGCACCTCCAAGAGATATAACTGCTATGTCTGTTGTTCCACCACCAATATCTACTATCATACTTCCACAGGCTCTAGTTATATCTATACCAGAACCAATAGCTGCTGCAATAGGCTCTTCTATTACAAAAACTTCTCTAGCGCCTGCATCTTTAGTTGCATCTTTAACAGCCTTTTTTTCTACTTCTGTGATTTCAGAAGGAACACAAATGGCTATTCGAGGACGTCTAGAACTTTTTCCTAATACTTTTTTAATAAAGTATTTTAACATAATTTCTGTAATATTATAATCTGATATAACACCTTCTCTAAGAGGTCTTACAACATTAATATTAGCTGGTGCTTTTCCTATCATTTTTCTAGCTTTTTCACCTACTGAAATAACCTCATTAGTATTCCTGTCTACTGCAACAACAGAAGGTTCTTTTAAAACAATGCCTTGTCCCTTTATATATATTAGTACACTAGATGTGCCTAAATCAATTCCTATATCAGAACTAAACATTAAACTTTCTCCTTTATTTTATATATTTACATATAACATTTTTATTATATCACCTTTTTGTAAAAAATTAAAGTATTTTTTTATATTTTTTAATATTATTAACACTATAATATAAAATATATTATTAAATATAATTAAACTACTGTTTGAT
>CAMMEG010000133.1 GCA_946495765.1 uncultured Eubacteriaceae bacterium | reverse complement strand
TATTTTTCCACATAAAAATCCTACTATAAGTCCTATAAAAGCATTTAGACCTAATAATTGTCCAAAAGCAGAGTCTATTAAAAACCCAGAGGTAAATCCTATAAGTCCGCCTTCAATTTCTCCACGCATAAAAGCAAAAGAAACTATTAAAATAATCATTGTATTAGGTTTGACATTAATTATTTCTATATATTTAAAAACTGTAGTTTGCAAAATAAAGTTTATTAAGATTAGAGCTATATAAGTAATATAACGCAATTATAACCCTCCAAAATTTAAAATTATTTATAATGATAGGATAGTTTAAATACATTTTTTATGTAATACTAACCTTAAAAACATTAATAAAGGTAATATTTATTTATCACCTTTATCAATAATTAATACTTTCTCAAGGTGTTTAAAATCTACAGTAGGTTTAATTATAGCAGTTTTAGAAAGTTTATTATTATTATCTAAGTAAACTTCCGTTACATAACCTATTGTTATACCTGCAGGATATATATCACTTAGATGAGACGTGACTATTTCATCACCTTCTTTTATTTCAGCATCTTTATCTATATAATCCATTTTCAGCATACCTTTATTTGAAATATCACCTTTTACAAATCCTTCATCATCAGTTCTTAGTGCTTTTGAACTAACAGAATATGTTCCATTTATTATTGAACTAACTTTAGCATAATTTGAACTAACTTCTTCTACTTTACCAACAAGTCCACCAAATGCTAAAACAACCATATTTTTTTCTATGCCATCATTAGTACCTTTATCTATTGTAAAGTTTTCATACCAATTACCAGGATCTCTAGCAATAATATTAGAAGTTATAGTGGAGTATTGACCATATCTAGAAGATGCATCTAAAAGTTCAGATAATTTTTCATTTTCTCTTTCTAATTGCTTTAAACGGTTTATTTCTTGATTTTTAACTTCAATTTCAATTTTTAACTCTTCATTTTCTTTTTGTAATTGGTTAATATTAGAAAAAGCCCTAACTTTTTGTCCTACCCATTTTGTAGAGGATGTTAACATATTTTGAACTGGTGTTATAATAAATCCGAAAGAACGTTCAAATAGAGTAGGGTTTATTCTATTAAAAGAAAATAATCCTAAAAAAATACATAATACTATAAAAAAACCTATAAATAACTTTTTATTTTTTATAAGAATCTTCAAATAAAACGCTCCTTAGTTCATTCTTAATCTTTGAGATGATATAAGAACATTTTTTAAAGTGTCTATTTGTTCTAAAACCATACCTGTACCTAAAGCTACACAATTTAAAGGTTCATCTGCTATATGAACAGGCATACCAGTTTCTTCAGATATAAGTATATCAAGACCTTTTAATAAAGCACCACCACCTGTTAGATAAATACCAGTTTCCATAATATCAGAGGCAAGTTCTGGTGGAGTTTTTTCTAATGTGGATTTTATAGCATCTATCATTGAATATACAGGCTCATTTAAAGCGTCTTGTATTTCTTTTGCAGTAATAGTAATAGTTTTAGGAAGTCCAGTAACTAAATCACGACCTCTTATATCCATTTTTGTTTGTTCATCTCCAAGATATGCACAACCAATTGTTACCTTAATATTTTCAGCACTTCTTTCTCCAATTGCTAAGTTATATTCTTTTTTAATATAGTTTACAATAGAAGAATCGAAAACATCTCCAGCTACTCTAATAGACTTACTTGTAACTATACCACCTAATGATATAACAGCCACTTCACTAGTACCACCACCAATATCTACAACCATATTACCAGATGGTTCTCCAACAGGAAGTCCAGCTCCGATAGCAGCAGCCATAGGTTCTTCTATAAGATAAGCATTTTTTTCTTTTGCACCAGCAGCCATAGCAGCTTCTATAACAGCACGTTTTTCAACTTCTGTAACACCAGAAGGAACACATATAACTATTCGAGGTTTATTAGAAAATAAGGATTTATTATATGCTTTTCCTATAAAATATTTTAACATTTCTTGAGTAACTTCAAAATCTGCTATAACACCATCTTTCATAGGCCTAATAGCTTGAATAGAACCTGGAGTACGTCCGATCATTTTTTTAGCTTCATCACCAACAGCTAAAACTTGTCTTGTTAAAGTATTTATAGCTACTACTGATGGTTCATTTACAATAATTCCTTTACCTCTTACAAATACTAGTGTATTAGCTGTTCCTAAGTCTATTCCCATATCTTTTGTCATTGATAACATATATATCCTCCTAAAAAATAATTATTTATAGTATATCCAAAAATTTATAAAAGTAATACAAAAGGTAATTATATAATAAATTTTTTTAAAAAACTAATTATAATTGAAATTAAATCATAAAAATGTTATATAAGATATAATTTAAAATATAAATATAATGTACTATTTTGTCAAATATAATACTATATTCTTATATAATACAATGTTTTTTATTATATATCAAGAAAAAACTAAGTCTAATTTGTAAAAATTTTATGACATAAAAAATTATACTTATTTAATATATTATAAAGTTTATTTATAGGTAATCCCATAATAGAATAAAAATCACCTTCTATTTTAGATACTAAAAATCCACCTTTTCCTTGTATAGCATATGCTCCAGCTTTATCCATTGGCTCTAGAGTATTCACATATTCCATTAATTCATTTTTAGAAAAATTAGAAAAATATACATTAGAAGAGGAACAAATAGTTTCTTCAAAGTATACATTATCTTTTAGACCAATAACACTAAGACCAGTAAAAACAGTATGCATATTGTTATTTAACATCAGGAGCATATTTATAGCTTCTGATTTATCTTTTGGCTTACCTAGTATTATATTATTTATAGATACAATAGTATCACAACCTATTATACATATATTCTTTTCTTTTTTATCTATTTTATTAAAAATATTTTTTGCTTTCTCTATAGAAAGGGCTTTAACAAGTTCACTACCTTTTAGATTATTAAAAATATTTTCATCTATATTGCTAGGGATTATATCAAAATTTATACCCATTTGATTTAATAATGCGCATCTCCTAGGAGAAGCAGAAGCTAATATAATTTTTTTCATATTTGACCACCTTTAAGATAATTTTTTATATATTAATATAGATATAATCATACCTATAATCCCAGCTAAAGTAAATTTTATAGTAAAAGAAAATTGTATAGATATTATTTCTAAATTTATTGACAAAGGTGATATTAAACCAATAGTTTTTCCATAACTTAACCAACTGAGATATTTGATACTTTTAACCATATCACCTATAAAACAACCAATAACTAAACCAGATATAACTGTTAATACAAAAATCAAATTACTCTTTGAACTTTTAATAAAATCAACCCCTTTTATATAACTAATATTAATCTTGTATATTTTATACTAATTTTATATTTTTTTCAACAATAATTTTTAGGTTGTTTTTAATATTTTAAAGAGCCTTTTAATAAAGTTGCTTTAGATAATAAAAATGTATAAATAAATTTAATAAAAAGTAATAAAAGACTTAATAGATACATATAAATTATTTAAAAGACAAAGGAGGAAGTAAAATGGTTATAAAGGACAAGCTTATAAACTATTTTGGTAAAAATATAAAGTATTTATTAAATAATGTAGATAGTAAATATTTTGAAAAGGCAGAAGAAATTAGAATTAGATTAGATAGAAATATAATTTTTAAAACATTTGATAAGGAATATTTCGTTTTAAAAAATATGGATATAAGTGAAATATATTTAGAAGATATAACATATAAACCTACAATAGAAGATATTTCTCAAACAATAGAAACAATGAGTGATTATTCTATATATGCTTTAGAACAAGAATTAAAAAATGGATTTATAACATTAAAAGGTGGCTTTAGAGTAGGTATAACAGGTAAAGTTATCATAGAGGATAATAAAATAAAAACTATACGAAATATATCTTCTATTAATATAAGAATAGCAAGAGAAATAATAGGGTGTTCAAATCATATTTTAAAATATATAAATATACCTAGTATAAAATCTACAATGATAATATCTCCGCCTAATTGTGGTAAAACAACTCTTTTAAGAGATATTATAAAAAATATTAGTGATTATAAAGAAAACGTTGGACTAATAGATGAACGTTCTGAAATAGCAGGAACATATATGGGGAAAATACAATTAGATGTTGGAAAAAGAACAGATATTTTAGATAGATGTCCAAAATCTGAGGGTATGCTTATGCTTTTGA
>CAMMEG010000132.1 GCA_946495765.1 uncultured Eubacteriaceae bacterium | reverse complement strand
ACTATTGACAAACAACCCTTTTTTATTGGTTCTTTACTATTTGTTGGGGAAGTAATTTCTTACAACAAATGTAAAGAGCCTTTTTTGTTATTAAAAGCTAATAGTGAATTTAATATATACCTCTTTTCTAAAAAAATTCATTATGAGTTTTTGGTTGTATACTGTTTTTAGTGATAGAAAAAAATATCACTAATAAAAACAGTGTACAATCTTTTTTTATTGTGTATTTTTATGAATAGTGATTTTTAATAGCTAATTATAAATCGTTTGTACATTGAAAAACAAAAACAATAATATGTAGTTTATCAATTAATTCAAAACTATGAGTTAGTTGATAAAAATAAATTTCTTGAATAAGAAACAATTGAATTGCTTCAATAAGCGATTGAAAAAGGGTATATAAAATCTAAAAAAATGTCCAAAATCTTTTTGAAGAAGTATCTAATAGAGTAGATGCTTTTTTATAAAAAGAGCTAGAAGAAAAAAATGATTAAATGTTGGAATGTTGGTAGGAAATTATGTTGAATTTTTAATGTTTCCAATATTTATTTATTATTAAATAAGGAGATAGAGAAGTGTTTGTTTATGAAATTTTAAAAGCATATGATGATGAAGCAAATAGACAGTTTTATAAAGAAAAAGCTTTATACGATTTAAAATATGAGTTTAAATCATATGCTAAAAAGTTTGTTGAAGAAGATTATAAGATAGTTTTGTTCAAAAAATTGGTTTAAACTTTTCTTATATGATACTTGAAGATAATATAAAAAATAAACTAAATTTTGATTTATTAAAGCCTGATGAAAAACACTTGTTTATTCAAATATATAAAAAGGTGAAAATTATATAGATTTTGTACAAAAATTATTTTGCGAACTAAAAGTTATTGATGATATTAAAACTATTGAAGTGGGACTTAATAAAACTATATTCAATTTAGTAAATTTTCAAATATAATTAAATGAGCTATATAATAAAATAAAATTAATATAGATATTAATTCAAGAAGGTGATAAAAATGAAAATATCTATTGTAGAAGAAGATGAAAATAAAATTGTATTAGAATATCAAGATGTTAAATGTCCTAATTGTGCTAGTAAAAATTTAGTAATACAATAATCTTTTAATGACAGTTACTTGGATACACTTAATTTAAAGGAATTTCTAAAAAAGATACTTACATTAAAAGAGTTAGATATAAGTGCAGATGTTGTAGTAAAACTTTCATAAACAAAACTACATTTTCAAATAGGATATTTGATGAAGATTTTAAACCTTTTTTAAGACTTTTATTAGATAAAAATTTATTAAAAGTTTTTGAAATAAACCCCACTGTTTTAAAAAAATTAAAAATAGATGACAAATAGTCATTACTTAGAGCAGGTAAAGTGATTACAGTAATTAATATTTACACACTAGAGATTAGAGAGTTTAATCGTATAGTAGAAAAAAAATTGGCAAACAAGTTATATTATTAAAAGAATTTAAATATGTGCAATTTGATAGAGTGTGTAAAGATAGATTTTATAAAAGGAAAAATCCAAACTAATAATGATTAGTAATGGTATATTATGGGGGATAATATTATGCTAGATTTAAAAATTTTAGAAGATGAAAAGTTTTTTAAATTTTATAAATTTTTATTTGAAGATGAAAAATTTGAAAAACTTTCAATTGAAGGAAAAGTATTATATAACTTGATGTTGGAACGATATAAATTAAGTATTCAAAGAGAACGAAAAGATGACAATGGTCATTATATAATTTTAAGAATTACAGAAATTCAAAAAATATTGAGATGTGGTTCTCAAAAAGCAGTAAAAATATTAAATGAGTTGGAATTAGTTGGCTTAATTGATAAAAGAAAACGAGGGTCAACTAATCCAGACTTAATATATTTAAGAAACTTTAATAAAGTGAATTATGAAAATCAAAATTTTGAAAATCACAACACTAATAAGGTTAACACTAATAAGGTTAACACTAATAAGATTAATATTAGTAAGACTGATATTATATCTGGAGCTTTAGCTCAAGATAATAAAGGAGTTGTGAAAATCACAACTCAACAACAAAAAATATATACTATACCATTAAAAAATGGGGACTATTATAACCTTTATGAAGAGTATATAGAGTTGTATAAGGAACTATATCCCAACATTAACATTGAGCAAGAATTAAGAAATATAATAGGGTGGAATTTAGCCAATGTTAATAAAAGAAAGACTTTAAAAGGGATAAAAAGGCATATAAATCTTTGGCTATAACAAGCAAATGAAAAGGTTTTAAATAAAAATTTTAATCAAAATAAAAAAGATTAGAGCTATGAGCTAAATTATTCAAAAGAAGACTTTTTTAATATCTAATTCTAATTACATATTAACAAGGAGTGCCACTCCTTGTAGATAATATTATTAAAAATAACTATTTAGGAGGGTAAAAAATGGAACTTACATTAGAATTAAATAACTTAAATAAAGATGATAATAAAAAAATAACTTATTGTGAAAATTGTGGAGAGCAAGATACTATGAGTATAAAATTATTAGGAGTTGATAGAATAGTACCTTGTCTTTGTAGTTGTAGGAAAGCAGAACTTGAACAATAAAAATTAGAAGAACAACAGAAAGAGTTAGAAAGACGTATGAGTACATTAATAGCTCAAGGTATAATGGATAAAGAATTTTAAAAAAACACTTTTGATAAAGATAATGGTAGTAATATTAAGGTACTTAATGTTTGTAAAAAATACGTTGAGAACTGGCGAAAAATGAAAGAAGAAAATATAGGTATACTTTTTTATGGAGATGTAAGTCGTGGAAAAACATTTTATGCAAGTTTTATAGCTAATGAATTATTTAAAAAAGATATTTCTGTATGTATAACTAGCTTTCCAAAAATGATTGACAAATTAATGAATTTTACTGAAGAAAGCAAACTTTTGATAGAAAAGGTAAAATCACAAAGTTTGTTAGCTATAGATGATTTTGGAGTTGAAAGAGAAACAGAGTATGTATTGGAAAAATGTTTCAAATTATAGATGATAGATTAAGGTCTGGTCTACCAACGATAATAACAACAAATTTAGAATTAAAAGAAATAAAAGAGCCAAAAACATTAGCTCAAAGACGAATTTATGATAGGATACTTGAAATGTGTTCTATACAAATTTTGGTTGATAATCAAAATAACAGGCAAGAAAAAGATAGTAAAAAAACGCAATTAGCGATAGAGTTATTATTAGGGTAATTTATAATAAATTTAATTAAAGGAGAAAAAAATGAAGAATAGAAGAGATGAAGAAAAGTTAAATAGACTTTTAAAAGAAGATTTAAAATTTAAAGAAGAGTGTTTAAGAGATTATTTAGGAGATGAATTAGTAGACAATTTACTATCATCTGGTATAAATTTAGAAGATATAGAAGTTAAGGGAAAATATAATTAATTATAAATTTTATAATGGAGAATAAATAGTATGTTAAATAAAATAGAAGCTTTAATACTTGCAGAACTAGATATTAAAAAAAGTATACACCAATAAATTCAATATCACTAGATAGTTTTGATACTGCAAAATGTATGAGTATTAATACTGTTTATAAAAAAATATGTAACTTAGACAAACCAAATTATATTCAAAAAGGTTTGAAATAAAGTAAAAAAATACATATTTTATTACAAATTTAGGTATAGAAATATTAGAAAGTTATAAATAAAAATGAGAGATAATTTATGAAAAATAAAATAGGAATTATTTGTATAGGACAAGCTGGTGGTAATTTAGGACTTTTTATTAAAAAATGAAAATTTTGATGTAGCATTTTGAAAAAGAAATAGTAAGACAGGTTAGAAAAAACCAAGAATTATTAAATAATATAAATATAGAAATAATACAGTTAGAAAATGATTTATTAATGTTACAAATGAAAAATGAAACTTTTTATAGGATAATAAATATGCTAAATACTAATAGTATAAAGTTATTAACTTATAAATATAAAGAAGATTTGTCGGAAATAGATATAGCTTGTAAATTAAATATGTCTATAACACATTATCATAGAAAAAAAGACAAATACTAGATACAATAAGTAAAATGTTAATTTTTTATGAAAAAGCAGAGTAAAAATTATTATATGCTGCCGATATAAATGTCGGTAGCATATTTTATTGTCGCCGAACAGGATTGATATCTACCACCAGCTATGCTGGTGGTAGATAAAAATTCTTATAGAAAAGGAAAAACCTCCTATGATAAAATAAAGATGGTCTGGCAACCGAAAATAAAATCATAGGAGGTTTTGT
>CAMMEG010000131.1 GCA_946495765.1 uncultured Eubacteriaceae bacterium | reverse complement strand
CATAAATCTATGGAAAAAGGTTATATATTAGCTGAAAAAGAACTAGGGCTATCATCTTATTTAGATTTAAAAATGAGATTAGGTGAAGGAAGTGGTTGTCCTATAATGTTTTCTATAATGGACGCTGCTATTGCTGTGTTTAAAAATATGGCAACATTTGATGAAGCAAAAATAGATACTAACTATTTAAAAAATTTAAAATAATAGAGGTTATTATGATAGTATATATATCTGGTGGTTGTAAAAATGGAAAGTCCAGTATTGCTGAGAAAATAGCATTTACATTAAAGCAAACAGATAAACCATTTTATTATATTGCAACAATGGAGCCAAAAGATGAAGAAGATAAAAAAAGAATAGAAAAACATAAAAAAGACAGAGAACATTTATCCTTTGAAACAATAGAAATTCACCGAAATATAATAAATTTAGAAAAAACTTTAAATTTAGATGGAACTTTTTTAATAGATAGTGTAACAGCATTATTGGCCAATGAAATGTTTAATAACAATAGTATAATAGAAGATGCCTATGAAAAGGTTAGTGATGAATTGTTATATATAATAGAAAAGATGAAAAATGTAGTTATTGTTTCTGACTATATTTATTCAGATAGTATACAATATGACAATACTACAAAAAATTATATTAAAGGTTTAGCATATATAGATAGGATTTGTTCTAAAAATTCAGATATTTTATTAGAGATATGTTACAATAATATTATTGTACATAAAGGTAAATATAAATTTAAGGAGATAAAATTATGTTGAAGGGGATTATTATGTCATTTTCAATGTATACTACTATACCAATGCCACAGAATAAATGGGAAGAAAAAAATTTCCCATTTATCATAGTAGGGTTACCATTTGTTGGACTAGTTATAGGACTAATATGGTTTTTTATAGCTAAAATATTAATTAATACTAATATATCTATTATTATAAAATCCACTATAATTTGTTTAATACCATTATTTTTAAGCGGATTTATACACATAGATGGATATATGGATACTTGTGATGCTATCTTTTCTAGAGCAAGTTTAGAAAAAAAATATAAAATATTAAAAGATTCTCACGTTGGAGCTTTTGCTGTTATTGGTTTATTAGTGATAGGTTTAGTATATTATGCTTCTATTTATGAAATTTTAAGTAAACAGAAAAATTTAATAGCATTAATTTTTATACCAATTTTTTCAAGAGGTATTACAAGTTTATTTATTATAAAAACTAAACCTATATCTGAAGAAGGATTTATTGCTAGTTTTAAAAAGAAGTTAAACAATAATCATTTTATTAGTATTGTACTTATTTTATTAGTATTTTTTATAGTATCATATTTTTTAGATATAATAAAAATAGTATCTATTAATATAATATTGTGTACTATTTTTTCTTTATATTCTATAAAGAATTTAAAAGGTATTTCTGGTGATTTATGTGGATTTATAATAACTACTAGTTCTGCTATATCCTTATTTTTTTTAGCTATATTATAGGAGGGGTTTATGATATTAATTATAGGAGGAGCATATCAAGGCAAATTAGATTTTGCTAAAAGTGAATTTAATATTGGTCAAAATGATATATTTTATTGTAATGATAAAAATATAGATATAGACTTTGATAAAAATATTATAGCTAATATAGATAAATTTATTTTTGCTATGATAAAAAATAATAAAGAACCTATAAAATATATAAATGATAATATATATAAATTTAGTAATAAAATAATAACTTGTGAAGATATATCTTGTGGAGTTGTTCCAATAGATTATCAAATGCGTGTTTTAAGAGAAAGTATAGGACATTGTTTATCTATATTATCAAAAAATAGTGATAGGGTGGTTAGATTATTTTGTGGGATACCAATGGACTTAAAATAACAATTAGCTTAATAAGACACGGAAAGACTTATGCTAATGAAAAAAAATTATACTATGGATTTTCTGATATAAGTTTAAGTAAAGCTGGAATAAAAGAGCTTTACAATTTAAAACAAAATATAAAGTATCCAAAAGCTAGGCTATTTATAACAAGTGGACTTAAAAGAACAATAGAAACCCTTAATATACTTTTTGGTAATGTAGATTATATAATAAATGAAGATTTAAAAGAAATAAATTTTGGTGATTTTGAACTTAAAAGTTATGAACAATTAAAAGGTAATAAAAACTATATTAAATGGATCCAAAATATAGATAAAAATGTAATTCCTAATGGAGAGACGAAAAAACAGTTTGAAGATAGGGTTATTAAAGGATTTAATAATATATTTAAACATTGTTTAAAAAATAAAATTAAAGATGTAGTTATTATTTGTCATAGTGGAGTGATTTCTATTATTATGCAAAATATTTTTAAAGAAGAGAATAAAAATTTTTATGAATGGTTACCTAGTTATGCCAAAGGATATACTATAATCTTTAAAAATAAATATAAATATTATAAAAAAATTTAGGAGGACTAAAGATGAAAAATTTAAAAAATTTTATTCTAATTTTTGGAATAATTATGGCAATGGTAGGATGTAGTAGTACAACAAATATAAATGAAAGCATGGAAATTACTACTTTTGAAGTTGTATCAAATAATGAACAAAATAATAACAAAGTTATAGATAGAGAAGGTAATGAAATTACTTTACCTGAAAAAACAGACAAAATAATTTCATTAGCACCTAGTATAACTGAAACTTTAGTTAATTTAGGACTTAGTGATAACCTTGTTGCAGTAGATAAATATTCTTTAGAGGTAGAAGGAGTAAACAAAGAGTTACCAATATTTGATATTATGTCTCCAGATTCTGAAAATATAGTAGTTTTACAGCCAGATATTATATTTGGGACTGGTATGAGTAAATCTAATGGAACTGACCCTTTTGCACCAATGGTAGAGATGGGAGCCTTTGTAACAGTTATTCCTACATCTACAAGTATTGATGGTATAAAAGAAGATATATTATTTATAGGTCAAGTTACAAAAAAAGAAGAAGAAGCTAAAAAAATTGTTAGTGATTATGAATCAAAAATAAATGAAATTGTAGCTAAAATAGAAGAAAATAAACCACAAGAACCAATTAGTGTATATTTTGAAACATCTCCTATGCCAGAGGCATATACATTTGGACAAAATACATTTTTAAATGATATGATTAATTTATTAGGCGCAAAAAATATATTTGATGACCAAGATGGTTGGATACATGTTTCTGAAGAACAAGTTGTAGTTAAAAATCCAAGTGTTATATTGACAAATGCAGACTTTTTAGAAAATCCAGTTGAAGATATAAAAAGTAGATCAGGATTTGAAAATATAGATGCTGTTAAAAATAACAGAGTTTACTTAATAGAACAAAATACAAGTTCAAGGTCTAATGAAAATTCTATAATAGCTTTTGAAAATATGGCTAAAGCATTATATCCAGATTTATTTACAAATTAAGGTGAAAATATGGCTAAAATAATAATGATACAAGGTACATCTTCTGGAGTTGGAAAATCTATATTTTCTACTATATTATGTCGAATATTTAAACAAGATGGATATAAAGTTGCACCATTTAAAGTACAAAATATGTCATCTAATGCACATATTTTAAAAAATGGAGATAAAATTGCTAGAACACAAGCTATTTCTGCTTATGCCTGTGGATTAGAACCAGACTTTAAAATGAATCCTATTTTGCTTGTACCTATTGAGAATAAAATTGAAGTTTATATAAATGGTAAATATAAAGGAAATATGGATAGATTTAAATATGAAGATATAAAAAATGAAATTTTTAGGGAAGCTTTAAACTCTTTTTATAAACTTTGTGATGAAAATGATATAGTTGTTATAGAAGGGGCAGGAAGTCCGGTTGAACTTAATCTTATAAAAAATGATATTGTAAATATGGGCTTTGCCAAAAAAGTAAATGCGCCAGTTTTATTAATATCAGATATATCAAGGGGAGGCATATTTGCATCCTTATATGGTACTATTAATCTTATTTCAAAAGAAGAACAAAGCATTATAAAAGGTATTATTATAAATAAGTTTAAAGGTGATGTTAAATATTTTGAAGATGGTATAAATATTATAGAGGGTATTTGTAAAAAAGAGGTGTTAGGTGTTTTACCATATTTTGAAATAAATATTGAAGATGAAGACAGCCTTGTAGATAGTGGAGAAATGAAGACAAAAGAAATTATAATGAATAATTTAAAATGCGAC
This sequence comes from uncultured Eubacteriaceae bacterium, assembly GCA_946495765.1. GTDB lineage: Bacteria > Bacillota > Clostridia > Lachnospirales > CAG-274 > Tyzzerella. The sequence goes on along the minus strand of CAMMEG010000131.1, from coordinate 89 downwards.
AAAACAGAAGAAATGTATATAAAATATTTAGAACAACAATTTGATTTATTAGCTAAAAACTTTAGAGAACATATAAATATAAATAAAAT
>CAMMEG010000130.1 GCA_946495765.1 uncultured Eubacteriaceae bacterium | reverse complement strand
GCGACAAAACAGAAGAAATGTATATAAAATATTTAGAACAACAATTTGATTTATCAGCTAAGAACTTTAGAGAACATATAAATATAAATAAAATTTATGAAATTTTAAATACTAATAATTAAAAAACTTAAAAATGGGAGAATATAAATTTATATATTTTCCCATTTTTTTAAACTTTTTATCATATATTCTTTTATATTAATATTGTAAATTTCATTTAAAATATCAGTTTTTAAAATATTATCACTTTTATCAAAAGATTTTATACAGCCATTTTCTAAAACCATCATATTATCTGTTAATACCATAGCTAAATTTATATCGTGTATTACTCCTAATATTGTTTTATTATATTTTTTACCCCATTCTTTTAAAAATTTTATTAGTTCTATTTGATATTTAAAGTCTAAGTGATTTGTAGGTTCATCTAAAAGTACAATATTAGGATCTTGTGCTATTAATCTAGCTAAAAAAACCCTTTGTAATTGACCACCAGATAAATTTGAAATAAATTTATCTTTAAAATTTGTCATATCAACAGTTTTTAAAGCTTCTAAAGCTATATTTTCATCATTTTTATTATTATTTATATAAAATTTATCTTGATGAACATATCTTCCCATCATAACTGTGTCAAAAACAGTATAATTAAAACTAATAGACATTAGCTGACTAAGCATACCTATTTCTTTAGCTAATTCTTTTCTTTTTATATTTTTAATATTTTTGTCATTAATATATATATTACCACTAAAATTCAGATTATTTATAATACATTTTAAAAGAGTTGTCTTTCCGCAACCATTTGGGCCAATAATACTTAAATTTTCACCTTTTTTTAGTGTAAAGCTAATATTATTTAAAGCTTTAAATTTATTATAATATACAGAGATATTATCTACTTTTATCATAAGATTATTTCCTTTTATCAAAATATAAATATATAAAAAATGGAGCACCTATTGCAGAGGTTATTGCTCCAACTGGTAGTTCTATTGGGGACACAATAGTTCTAGCTACTAAATCACATAAAACCATAAAAGTACCACCTAATATTAATGACATAAATAAAACATATTTATGACTAGCACCAAATATTTTTCTAGTTATATGTGGTGTGAACAAATCTATAAATCCTATAATACCTACTATTGAAACTATAAATCCTGTTAATAAGGAAGCCATAGATAATAAAAATAATTTAATTTTTTTAATGTCAACTCCACTAATAGTGGCTTGTTCATCTCCAAAAGTTAATATATCCATTTCTCTATATTTAATAAAAACTAAAAGAAATATAATTAACACAGTAGGGTAGAGAACTAATAAATATATATTATTTTTCATAGAAAAGCTGCCCATTTGCCAAAAAATAAGGTTTTGTAAATCTTCTTTTTCAAAAGTCATTATTATAGATAACATAGCATTAGTAAAAAGAGAAAATGTCATACCAGAGAGAATTATAGCATTATTTTGCATTGTTCTATCCATTTTTGTAGCAATAGATATGGCTATAAATACTGTTATTATACCAAATAGAAATCCAAAAATTTGAATAGAAAATATACCAAATATATATATTTTAAAAAGCATACAAAAACTAGCACCAAGAGCAGAGCCAGAAGAAACTCCAAGAGTATAAGATGAAGCTAGTGAGTTTTTTAATACAGATTGTATTATAGCTCCACTTAATGAAAGACCAGCTCCACAAATAAAAGCTAATAGTACTCGTGGAAATCTTATTTTCCATAATATAGATAAAAATGTTTCATTTATTTCTATAAAGTTAAAATTAAATATTTTATATAATAAAATGTTTATAGTTTGTATTGGAGGTATAAATACACTTCCAATTCCCATAGCTAATATAAAAATTATACTACTTAATATTAAACATAGTATTATTTTAGATATATTTTTCATAAAAACCTCAAATATAGTTTTTAACTATTAATAAGCATAGCACATAATATTTCTCTAAGTATTTTACAAGCAACAGCAGTAGAAACACCACTATGGTCATAATGTGGAGATAATTCTACTATATCTGCTCCAACAATATTTAAAGGTGAAACTTCTTTTATGGCATTTATAAGTTCATTAAAAGTAACACCACCTGCTTCTGTCGTACCTGTACCAGACATAATAGAAGGGTCTAATACATCTAAATCTACTGAAAAATAAACAGGTTTATCTTTTATTTTTTCTACAATTTCATCTAAAGTGTCAAAGTTAAATTTATTAATGTATGTATGTCCTTCTTTAGACCAATAAAATTCTTCTTTTGTACCACTTCTTATACCAAATTGATATATTCTATTATCACCCATAAAGTCCCATACTCTTTTAAAAACACTAGAGTGAGATAATTTTTCTCCCAAATATTCCTCTCTTAAGTCTGTATGAGCATCAAAATGTATAATGTGTAAATCTGGATATTTTTTAAAAGCTTCTTTTATAACAGGTAAGGATACTAAATGTTCTCCACCTATCATAAGAGGCTTTTTATTAGAGTCAAATATTTTTTTAGCTTGTTCTTGTATAATTTCTAAAGCAACTTGAGTAGACCCAAATGGTAAGTCTAAATCACCGCTATCATTTACTTTATAATCTTCTATATCTAAATCAAAGTAAGGACTATATGTTTCTAATCCTATTGATTCTACACGCATTACTTGAGGAGCAAATCTAGTGCCTGGCCTAAATGTTGTAGTTCCATCAAATGGAGCACCAAAAATAACATAATCTGAATCTTCAAAGCTGTCTTCACAACCTAAAAATTTTTTAGGTAAAAAATTTACATTCATATTTTATATCCTTTCTAAAAAATTATTCATTTTCTTCTTCACCAAGAACTTTTATTATACCAGGCTCTTCATCATCATTCATAACTACACAGTTTTGTTCCATATAGTATTTATAACTAGAAATTATTTTTTCTGTTATAAGCTCACCTGGTATTATTAAAGGTATGCCAGGTGGATAAATCATAATAGATTCTCCACAAACTTGACCTAAAGCATCATCTATACAAATAGTACTTTTAGGAGAAAAATAAGCATCTCGAGGTAAAACAATTGTTTTTGGTTTTTCAAAGAAATTAGATATTTCTATTTTAAATGGTTTTTGTTTACCATAAAATCTTTTAGATAAGTCTTCAAAAGCAGATACTAAAGTATCTATTGTTTCATCTGTATCACCTATACCAACAACTGCTAATACAACATAACTTTCAGCAAGTTCTAATTGAATATTATACTCTTCTTTTAAAATTTTATAAACTTGAAAGCCAGAAAGTCCTAATTCATTAACTTTTATAACAAATTTTGTATCGTCAAAGTCATATATACCATGTTCATCATTTTCATCTATATAATCTTCAGATATAACAGATATTCCTTGTACTTTTGAAAGTCTTGTTTTGGCTTCGGCACATTTTTTTAATAACTCTGAAAATATTTTTTTGCCTTTTAAAGCTAGATTAGAGCGAGCTATATCCATACTAGCTAATAATAAATAAGATGCACTTGTTGTTTGCATAAGGTTTATAGTTCCTCTTATTTTATTTATGTCTATTATACCTTCGTTATGGAACAAAGCTGAACTTTGAGTCAGAGAGCCAGCGGTTTTATGTAAACTAGCAGTGGACATATCTGCACCAAGTTTCATAGCACAATCTGGTAAATATGGATGAAAAGGAAGATGAGCTCCATGAGCTTCATCTACTAATACAGCTATATTGTGCCTATGACATATTTTTATTATTTTTCTAAGGTCAGATGCTACACCAAAATAGGTAGGATTAATTATAAAAATAGCTTTAGCATCTGGGTGAGCTTTAATAGTCTCCTTAACATTTTCTACTTTAACACCATTTGCTATACCGTAGTTATAGTCTATTTCTGGTTGTATAAATATTGGAGTTGCACCAGATAAAATAATAGCATTAATAACTGATTTATGTACATTACGTGGTATAATTATTTTATCTTTTGGAGAACAAGCACTAAGTATCATTGTTTGGACACCGAATGTAGAACCATTAACTAACATAAAAGCATTATCAGCACCATATGCTTCTGCCAAGAGTTCTTCTGCTTCTAATATTACTCCAACAGGATGTGAAAGCATATCTAATTCTTTTGTAGAATTTGCATCAAAAGACACTATGTCTTCACCCATAGCTTTAGCTATAAAAGTATCTTTATTTTTTTTATGACCCGGAACGTCAAAGTGTACTATATTTTCTTCTCTATATTTTGATGACCATAACGCCCAGAAAGCCCGTCAGACCATACTGCGGCACCAGCAGAACGATC
>CAMMEG010000129.1 GCA_946495765.1 uncultured Eubacteriaceae bacterium | reverse complement strand
AGAGAGATTGTAACAAAAGATGATATTATAAAAGAAAATGCAACTACTAATGAAGAAACTATAAATGGAGATAAAAGACAAATTATATCTGATAAATCACAGTCTACAACAGTTAAAACAAGTGGTGATGAGCCAATTATTTTAAAAGAAATTAGTCCTAAGATATCTGGGGTACTTATAGTAGCACAAGGAGGAGGGAACGTAGAAATAAAAAATATACTTATTAGTGCAACTAATGCATTATTAGGAGTAGAAATACATAAAATAGAAGTGCTAGAGATGAAATGATTTTTATATTTTAAAATCATTTATCAATAATTTATAAATTATTATTAATAAGGAGGAAACTAAAATGTTTGCACTTAAAAGAAATCAAATTATAATAACAGCTCTTGTAGTTATGGTAGGAGCAGCAGGATATTTAAATTATGTAGGAAATAATACAGAACCTACAGAAGTTGTTTTAACAGATGATGGAGATATAACAGGACTTGTTCCAGATTATGATTTATATGGTGAAGAAGTAGTACATAATGAAGAAAATGTAAATGAAGAAAGTATAACAGCATCTACTGAAAATACAGATGATGAGGCTGGAAAGGCAGTTTTTGTTAATAATAGTAATGATACTTCTTATTTTGTCCAAGCAAAATTAGAGAGAGAACAAGCACGAGCAAAGCAAAAAGATATTTTAACAGAAATGATTAATAACAATAATATTGATCAGGAAAAAAAGGCAAATGCTGCTGATGAAATGCTTAAAATTCAAGAAAGAATAGAAAAAGAAACAGCTGCAGAGGCTATGATAGAAGCAAAGGGATTTCAAGAAGTATATGTTAGAATTGATGATGATACAGTAGATGTGGTTGTAAATAAAGCTGAACTTAGTGAATCAGAGATTGCACAAATAGAAGATATAGTAAAAAGAAAAACAGGTGTTACTGTGGATAAGATTAGAATAAGCCCTATAAAAAATAAATAATTTAATAAAAATATGACTAAAATAGTGGTTTAAGGCTGAAGATTTTTTCTTCAGCCTTTTAAAAATTTTTAAAAATTAAAAAAATATTGAAAATATTAAAAATTTATAGTATTATATTAAAGGAATAAATTTTTATATTAATTATTAATAAGGAAGGTAATTTTATATGAGTCTATTTAAAAATTTAAAAATTAAATTAAAATTTATTATTAGTTTTAGTATAGTATTATTATTAGTCTTAGTATTAGGAGTCATAAGTTTAGTATCTATGAATTCAATTAGTAATAAATATAAAAATGCTATGCAGTCTAATTCAGAATCAGTAATTAAAGGGATTGATATTATAAAAGATGTTACTAATTTAAGAATTACAGCATTTAATAATTTAAATAGAATTAATGCTAGTACTTCAGATGATATTAAATCTCAAATGAAAGAAGCATATGATAGTTCTAAATTAAATATGGAAGAGTATTTAACTATTTTACAAAGTGCAAATGTAGAAGATTCTAAAAAAACTGAAATAGAACTAGCTCAATCTATTATGGGGTGGTTAGATAGTTACTATAGTGGATTTTTAGAGTTCATTGATGCAACAGTAGCAGGAGATTTTGAAAAAGTTAATCAACTTGATATGGAACTTACAGAAATTGGTAATGATTTCTTTAATGCTATTTATACAACACCAATTAAATCTTTTGAGAGTTTAAATGATTATTTTCTTAAAATTGACAAAGAAAATGTATCTACAGAAGTACAATTTTTAATTTTATTTATAGTGATATCAATATTTGTAATTATATTTGGTAGAAATTTAATGTTAAATATAATAAAACCAATAGAAAAGTTAAAAGGTGTAGCATTAGAGGTTTCAAAAGGTAATTTAGATAATGATTGCAGAAGTAATACTACAGATGAGATAGGAGAGTTATCTAATTCTATTGCTCATATGTCAGAAACTTTCCAATATATTTTAGATGACATAAGTGAACTTTCTGATAAACTTGATAAAGGTAGTTTATCTTATAGAATTAATACTGATAAATACCAAGGTGCATTTAAAGAGGCTACTAATGCTATAAATGTTGCTACTAATAATTTAGTATACGATTCTATATATATAATAGATAGAATTAAAGAATTTGGTAATGGTAAATTTGATGTAAAAGTTAAAGATTTTGTTGGTGAAAAGACTATTATTAAAGAAGGTTTAGTTTTAGTACAGACTAAACTTAAAAATGTATCTAATGATATATCTAATCTTATTCAAGCAGCTAATGAGGGTAATTTAGAATTTAGACTTGATACTAGTAAATATATTGGAGAATGGAAAGATATAACAGATGGTTTAAATCAATTTGCAGAAAATGTTGTAATACCTATTAAAGAAACACAAAATGCACTTAATCAATTTTCTATTGGTAATTTTACTCATAGAATTACTAATGAATATAAAGGAGAATTTAATAATATTAAACAAACGGTAAATTATACTGCAGAAACCATTGGTTCATATATATCAGAAATATCAGATATTTTAAATGAAATGGCCAATAAAAATTTTGATGTATCTATTGATAGAAATTATCTTGGTGATTTTGAACAAATTCAAAAATCATTAAATTTAATTGTACAGAACCTAAATATTCTTACAAGAGACATTATACATTCTGCAGAACAAGTGTCAGCAGGCGCAAAACAAATATCAGAATCTAGTATATCTTTAGCTGAAGGGGCTACAGAGCAATCAGGTTCAGTAGAACAGCTTAATAGTAGTATTAGTATTATATCTAATCAATCTAGAGACAATGTTTATAATTCAGAAAAAGCAAACGAACTTGCATCACAAGCTAGAAATAGTGCTAATGAAGGTAGTCAACAAATGGATAATATGCTTTTAGCTATGGAAGAAATTAATAATGCTTCTAATAGTATATCCAATATAATAAAAGTAATAGATGATATTGCATTCCAAACAAATATACTTGCCCTTAATGCAGCGGTAGAGGCTGCTCGTGCTGGAGAACATGGAAAAGGATTTGCAGTTGTTGCTGAAGAAGTTAGAAGCTTAGCTGCTAGAAGTCAACAAGCTGCAAAAGAAACAACAGAACTTATAAAAAGTTCAGTAGAAAAAGTTTCAGAAGGATCTAAAATAGCTAATAATACTGCAGAAGCTTTAGTTAGTATAGTTAAACAGATAGAAGAAATATCTAATCTTACATATTCTTGTGCAGTTTCTTCTAAAGAACAAGAAAAATCTATTGAACAAATAGTAGATGGTATTTTTCAAATATCTACTGTTACACAAAATAATACTGCTACAAGTGAAGAATCAGCGGCAGCATCAGAAGAGCTTGCTAGTCAAGCAGAAGTATTTTATGCTTCGGTATCAGATTTTAAGTTAAAATCTAATGATTAATTAGATAACATATAGGCTGAAGGCGAAAATCTTTCAGCCTTTTAAATGCTTTTATATATTGGATTTATTATAATTTAATTTATTCTATATATTATAATAGGGGTTAATTTTGGAAAAACATTATTTAATTTAGATTATAGAGATTTTATAATATTTTAATTATATATTAACAAACATGTATAGTTTAAGGGGAATACATTAAACTATTCACTAAATGAAACTTTAGCGAATAGTTATGCACAAATAATGAAAATAAGGTTGTATATATATTTATATTTCATTATTTATATATACAACCATTAATTTATTATTTATTTTTATTTAATAATTCTTTTACTATTCTAGATATTTGTATGAGTAATGTTGGCATTAGAGATAATATTAAGATAGCTACAAAGTTATTTGTATTTAAAGGTTCAACTTCAAATAAAGTTTGTAACTGAGGTGTAAATAATACTAAAATTAATAATACAAAACCGGTTAATATAGCATATATTATATATTTATTACTAAATAAATCTTGTCTTATGACAGACTTTCTACTTCTAGAATTAAAACTATGCCATAATCTAGCCAAACATAATGTAGAGAAAGCCATTGTACTAGCTGTAGCATTATTAGTTTTTAAGCCTATATAAAAAGCTATCATTGTAAAAATAGCTATATTAATGCCATGTACGACAATTTCTTTGAAAAAATCTTTTGTTAATATACTTTCATCTGCTTTTCGTGGTTTTTCTTTTATAATATCTTTTGTAGGACTATCCATACTTATGGCTATTGCTGGTAGACTATCTGTTAAAAGGTTTATAAAAAGTAAATGTACTGCACTAAAAGGTATTGGTAAAGCCATTATAGATGTGTATAAAACAGCTAATATACCAGAGGTATTACCTGATAATAAAAATTTAATAGAATTTTTTATATTAGAATAGATACT
>CAMMEG010000128.1 GCA_946495765.1 uncultured Eubacteriaceae bacterium | reverse complement strand
ATTTCGTTGTATCAGCTGGTCTGGACGCCACGGTATATCTAAATTATGGAGTGCATAAAGTTTGTCTTGTACATTTGTTCCTACTCCCATTTTTTCAGTGCTACCTATGAGTACTCTTATATCCCCACTTCTTACTTTTTCAAATAGCTTTTCTTTTTGCTCATCTGTTTTTGCACTATGTATATAAGCTATTTCCTCCTTTAAAACACCGTTTTCCATTAGTTCCTGTTTTAATGCGTCATAAAAATTAAATTCATTTTCTTTAGGTATTCCATTATCACAAAATATAAGTTGGGTACTTTTATTTTCTGCTGTTTGGTGGTATATTTCTGCTACTTTTCTTGCACATAAATTTAATTTTGTGTTTGGGTTATATGGTATTTCATTATCTAAAATTCTAGGGTCTATTGATAATAACCTTGCCTCAAGGGTTATCTTTAAAAAGTTATCTTCTTCAGGCTTTACACTTCCATTTCTTATTTTTTCTGCCCTCATTACAGTTAAGTCTATAAACGTTTTTTGTTCTTGGGTTAATTCTGCTTTTATTATCTGTTCTTTTTCTGTTTTCAAAGATGGACGTGGTAGGTTTAACGTTTCTGCTGTTTTTATATCTGCTATATTATGAAACATTTTCATAAGTTCGGGTAAGTTATGAAATTTTGACAATCTCATTTTCTTTTGGTATCCTGTTCCTTCAGGCTTTATTTCATCTGCTTCTTCTACAATACCAAAAGTGCTGACCCAACTATCAAAATTATTTATCCCCTTTTTTTCTAAATCTTTTGGTTGCAGTGTATTTTGTAAAACATACAATTCACTCATTGAGTTTGTAATAGGTGTTCCTGTTAAATATATAACTCCTTTACCATTATTTAATTTACTTATATATTGTGCCTTTAAATGTACATCCATCGCTCTATTACTTGAAGTTGTATTTATCCCTGCTACTCGTTCCATTTTAGTGTGTATAAGGTTATTTTTATATCTATGACTTTCATCAATTACAAGGCTATCTACTCCTAGTTCTTCAAAATTTATATGGTTATCTTTTTCTTCTTCATTATATAACTTCCTGTATTTAACTTGTAAGTTGTTTCTAAGCATTTCTAATCTTTTTATACTCAAATCTTTTTTTCCTCTCACAAAAGATATTTCTTCTATACTTCTAGTAATCTTACGTATTTCATCATTCATTTCATTAAGTCTTATTTCTTTAGATATATTTATTTTTTCAAAACTAGAGTGAGATATAATTATAGCATCAAAGTTATTGGTTGCTATTTTAGATACAAACCTTTTTCTGTTTTCCTTTGCTAAATCACTTTTGTCAGCTACTAAAATATTGGCATTAGGGTATAATCTTAAAAACTCCTTGCCCCATTGCTTTGTTAAATGATTAGGTACAACAATTAAAGGCTTTTTTACTATTCCTAACCTTTTTTGCTCATATACTGATGCTATTGCACTAAATGTTTTACCTGCTCCAACTTCGTGGGCTATAAGTGTATTTGAGTTAGAATAAATTACTCTTGCTATTACATTTTTTTGATAATCTCTTAACTGAATATCACTTGACATATTAGGCAGTTCTAAATTAATTCCGTCATAAGCTCTAGTTACATAGTTATTAAATTTTTCATTATAAATATTAGATAAATAACTTAATGTTTTTTCATCTTTAAATAACCAGCTATTAAAAGCACTTTTTATTTCTTCTTGTTTTGCCTTTGCAAGTATTGTTTCCTTAACATTTAAAACATATTTTTCTTTCATTTTCCCTGTTTTTATATCTAATTCTTCTACTTTGTCATTAATTCTAATCGGTCTTAAATTTAATGTATTTTCTAAAATGTTAAGAGCATTCATTCTTTTTGTGCCATAAACTGTATCTATTTTTACACCGTTAAGATTTTTACCTTTTATAAAATATTCACTTAAATATTCCGAATAGCTTATTTCTATAAGCTTACTTCTATACCCATCTAATTCTAACAACTCATCTATAAAGTTTTTATATATTTCTGCTGGTATCCACGTTGAACCTAAAGAAAAACCTATTTCACTAGGTTTCAAAGGTGTCGGTTGCACTTGTTCTAATGCTTTTACATTTCTTTCAAATTGAGGTAGTTTACTTGCCATATCTTTTGCTATAAGTAGCTTTTCTTTTACATAGCCTGTTAAATATTCATCTGCTGTTACATAACCTGTATATATATTTTCTTTATTATATAGTGTAGGGTCTTGAAATATTTTATTTCCTAATTCTTCTATAATTTCATCTTTAGACTTGTTGTATAATTTAGCCATATAGTTAATATCTACTCGTCCTAAATCATTAAGGCAAATCCTTAAACAATCTTCGGCATTTTCAATTTTAACTTCACTTTTTATTTTTATTGTTGGCTTATAAAATATGTCTGTTTTTTCAAACTTATTTGTGTTTTTGTTTTCTTTTTCAATAGACGTTAGAAGATATATACCTATATCTTTTGAAAACAATTTTATATTTTCTTTATTGTTTAAATAGCCATATTTTGATACAAATTCATCATATACAATGTTTAAAGTTTCTATTTTATTTTTTAATTCATTGTTAAATTCTTCTGTATTATATTTATTATATATTTCTTCTAATGTTTGAAAATCTATTATATCTCTTAATGCTAAATTTACATTTATTAACCCTTTTAATCTATCAATATTTTTTTCTTTTATTTCTTCTTTATACAAAGTATTATTTTCTTTATAATAAATTTCATTATCTATTATACCATAAGAAAAATTTCTAATATTATTTTGTATATTTACACTATTTTTTGTTTCTTCTATTTCTTCTACTTCATAAGACTTATATTCACAATGTAAATTTTCTATTGCTTCATTTAAAAGTTCTTCAAGATTAGCATTTTCAAAAGGCTTGCAAGCTGTTAGCTTTTCATTTCCATACATACTGCTATCAAATATCATTTCTCCTAAAATCATTTGAGGATTTTCGATAAAGTAGTTATTTATAGGTATTCCATTCTCATTTTCTGATATGTTAAGCCAACTTGCATTATTTTGAATAGGCAATAATGGTTGTTCTCTTTTTTGAAAAAATATAATATCCGATGTAACTTCTGTATTTGCCACTTGTTTAAAGGCATTGTTAGGTAGTCTTATTGCTCCTATTAACTCTGCTCTTTCATTTACATATTTCCTTAACCTACTATCTGCTTTATCAAGTGTCCCCTTTGTTGTTATAATAGCGACTATTCCACCTGCTCTTACTTTATCTATCATTTTTGCTATAAAATAATCGTGGATTTTAAAGTTATATTTATTATAAGCAGGGTCATTTATTTGTAAGTTGTTAAAAGGTATATTTGATATAGCAACGTCAAAAAAACCATTAGGATAATTAGTTTCTTCAAATCCTTGTATACTAATATTTGCATTAGGATATAACCTACTTGCTATTCTCCCTGTTATGTCATCTATCTCTACACCAAAAAGATTAGATTTTTGCATTTTGGGAGGTAAAACAGAAAAAAAGTTGCCAGTACCCATACTAGGGTCTAATATTTTGCCTTGCTCAAAACCAAAATTTTCAAGTGCTTTATACATAGCTTTTATTATTTTTTGTTCTGTATAAAAAGCCGTTGTTGTGGACTTACTAGCTGAAGCAAACTCCTCTTCTGTTAAAATTTCTTTAAAAGTATTATATTCTTCTTCAAAACCAACTTTATTTGGTGTTAGTGCATTTGCAAGTACACCAAAACCATTGTAGCCAGCAAGTATTATTTGTTCTTCCTTTGTAGCTTGTCTGTTTTCTTCTTCTAGCTGTTTTAATAATTTTATTATTTCAATGTTTTTCTTGCACTTTGTTTTTACCCCACCGTCATAAAGATTATGTTCTTCAATATAAATATAATTTTGAGTTTCTTCTGTAACATCAAGGCTAGAGTCTTCTGTTATTTCATTATCTATATACTCATCTTCAATATTTTCATCTTCAATATTTTCAATTTTAGGTACAAAAAAAGAGCCTGTATTTTCATTAGGCTCTTGATTTATTTCTTCATTATTTACTTTTTCACTTTCTTTTAAAAGAGTATATATATCTTCTAAAGGCTCATCTCTAAATATAGGATATGTTTCTCCTGCTGGTAATAAATTGACCTTTTTGAAAAGTTCATTTACACTATGTATAGTATAACTCCTATTATTAAATACAATTTCTTTACCTATGTTAGCCTTAACATAATCTAAAATGTTTGTTTGAGTTTCTATACTACTTTCTCGATTATATCCCTGATTGTCATTTCTTCTGCTATTTGGCGTATTTGTGCTAGATGAGACCTTCTCTCTTACGTCTTGTCCGATGGTGGCTTTGGCCCTTTCACCAATAGCTGATTTACTATCTTCT
>CAMMEG010000127.1 GCA_946495765.1 uncultured Eubacteriaceae bacterium | reverse complement strand
TTTAATAAAAATAATTTTTTTATAAGGAGAAATTTATGAAAGAAAAATTAAGAAAATTAACAAAAAATAAAATGGTAGTAGGTATTTTTTGTATAGGTACAGCATTGGTAATGTCATTAGTATCAATGAATATGAAAGCAGGTGGAGATAGTGTCAAAAATGTTGTTGTAACTACTAAAGAAATAGGCGTAGGAGATAAGATAACAGATGAAATGATAGATTATAAAAAGTTATCAGGAGATACAACAGGGTTAATAACTAATAAAGAAGATGTACTAGGTAAATATGCAAATATATCAATGGTAAAAGGTGATTATATAACAAATGAAAAATTAAGTGTAGAAGCTATTTATGGTAGTGCATATCTTGAAAATTTAGATGAAGATGATAGAGCTATATCTGTAAGTATTACAAGCAATGCTAAAGGATTAAGTGGTAAATTAGAAAGTGGAGATATAGTTTCTGTAATATTAAGTAGTACAGAAAATGAAGAAGATAGAAAAGATACATATATACCTGAAGAACTTAAATACGTTGAAATAATAAGTGTTTCTGATACATCAGGCTATGATGTAGGAAGTAATGAAGAAGCTAAAAAAATAGGTAGTACAGTTACTTTGCTTGTTAGAGAAGAACAAAGTTTAATACTTGCTAATGCTGAAGGATTAAATGATGTACACTTTCAGCTAGTTTATAGAGGCAATGATGAAAGAAAACAGAAACTTTTAGAAGAACAAAGAAGAATAATAAAAGGTGAGCCTTTAGAAGAAATAGAAAGTGATACTAACAATACAGAGCAATCAACTGAAAATATTACAAATGCTTCTACTGAAAGCACAACCATTGCTCAAACTACAAGCAATACAACACAAACAACTACTAAAACACAATAAGGAGGATAAAATTATGGGTTTAAGACCTAAGAAACCAATCATAAATGAAGAAGAAATACTAGATAAAAATAGTATTGGAGCTAAGTCAATACTATTATGGGGAAGTTCAGATTCAGGAAAAAGTGTATTAGCTACAATAATGGCTAAAAAGCTTGCTGAAAAAAATAAAAATGAAAATATAGCATTAGTATATGCAGATGAAATAACCCCTGTTATGAATTGTTTTTTCCAAAATAATCATTTTAATACTTTGGAAAGTTTAGGTACACTTTACACACCTATTAAATTAACAAATGACTTAATTTTTAGTAACTTAACAACACTTAAAAAATATGGAAACTTAGGATTATTAGGATTTATGAGGTGTGAAAATTATGCACATTATCCTGAATGTAGCGAAGATATAGCTAAACAGTTAATAAACATACTAAAAAATGAATTTGATTATGTAATAATAGATGGATCTACAACTTTTATTTACAATCAGCTAACTTCAGTTTCATTTAATGAAGTTGATGTATGTATAAAGGTATGTACACAAGATTTAAAAAGTACAAGCTATTTTAGTAGTAATGAAGCTTTTTTAGATACAGTAGATATAAATAAAAATAAAGAAATAGTACTACTTAATAAAATTGACCAACGTGGAGTTTATGAAGAAGTATTTAATAAAGTGAATAGTTACGACTATAAATTACCTTATAGTCAAGAATTAAAGGACATTGTAGAAAAAGGTAATTTACTACTTGACATAAAAGATAATGAGCTAAATAGAGAAATAAATAAAATAATAAAGGAGGTATTTTAATTGGGATTATTGATTGAAGATGAAAAAAGAGAAGTTCAAAGGGTAGACTTTAGAAATAAAAAAGTTTTAAATTATGAAAAAGTATTAGAAATAACAACAGATTATTTAACTCAAAACTTTTCAGATATAATATTAAATCTTTTTGACAATGAGAGTAAAGATGAAGTTAAAAAACAAATATTTAGTAAAATAAAAAAGTATTTACAAGATAATTCTATTGCAGTAAAAAATATGACCACAGATGAGTTAATAGAAAAAATATATATAGATGCCTTTGAATTTACATTTTTGAATAAGTACATTTATGATGAAAATGTAGAAGAAATAAATGGCAACTCTTGGGATTGCATATATGTACACTTTAGCGATGGTAGAATTGCAAAACTAGATGAAAAGTTTCAAAATGAAGAACAGGCTTTAAGTGTAATTAGAAGAATATTGGCTATATCAAATAACAGGGTAAATGATGCAGAGCCAATAGCACTTGGAGAAATAGGAAAAAATAAAAGAATAACAGTAATTATACCACCAGTTGTTGATGAAGAAGCTGGTGTTACTTTTAGTTTAAGAAATGTTAATTCTAATACAGTTTCTAAAACTACATTTTTAGAAAAAGCCACAGGAACTCCTGAAATGTTTAATCTATTAGAACAATGTACAAGATATGGCGTAAGCATATGTATAGCAGGAAGTACTGGAAGTGGTAAAACAACTTTAACAAATTGGTTATTATCAACAATACCAGACCAAAAAAGGATATATACTATTGAAAGTGGTTCAAGAGAATTAAATCTTATAAAAAGAAATGAAAAAGGAGAGATAATAAATAACGTTATCTCAACTAAAACTAAAGAAAATAAAAACAAAGAATTTAGCGTAGACCAAGACAAACTACTAGCAATAGCTTTACGATACCATCCTGATATTATATGCGTGGGAGAAATGCGTGATAAAGAAGCCTATACGGCACAAGAAGCAAGTCGTACAGGGCATAACGTAATAACAACTGTACACGCAGAAAGTGCAGAAGATACATATGATAGAATATTAAGTTTGTGTTTAAAAGCAGAAGCTAATGTAAATGATGAAAGGTTATTTGAATATATAGTTAAGGCATTTCCTATTGTTGTATTTGTAAAACAACTTGAAGATAAATCAAGAAAAATAATGGAAATAATGGAAAGCTATGTTGATGATAATAGAAAAATAAAATTTAATCCTATTTTTAATTATGAAGTTATCGAAACGGATATAATAGATGGAAAAACTGTTATAAAAGGGACACATAAAAAAATAGGTGGAATTAGTGAAAAATTGGCTAAAAGATTATCAAACAATGGTATGCCAACAACACAACTTAATAAATTATTAAGAAAGGAGTAAAAAATGTTAGAAGGAATTTTAGGTATAGTTATATTTTTTCTTGTAACAATAGGACTTTTTAATATTTTTAATATTAACTTTTTAAGTATAACAAATCAAGGATTAAATTACTTAATGAGTGACAAGAAGATTAATGTTAAAGAAAAAGTTAATATTATAAGGGGAAAAAACAAAGAAAACTATATAATTAAAGAAATAAAGAAAGTTAATTATATACTGGAGATTACTAACAAAAAGAAACAGTTACCTTTTATTTTTGCTATTGCCTGTATAAGTGGTTTAGCAGGAATTAGTTTATGTATTGCTATAAACAATATATATTTAATGCCAGTTTTGGTGATAGGATTATTTTTAGTTCCATTTTCTGTAATGGAAACACAAATGAATTTATATAAAGAAGAGTTGACATCGGAGCTTGAAACTTCAATGAGTATAATAACTACAAGTTATTTAAGGACAGAAAATATAGTAATGAGTGTAAAAGAAAATTTAGATTTTATAAATCCACCATTACAGCAGTATTTTAAAGATTTTTTGATAAATACACAAGTAAATCCTAATATTGAATATTCACTAAAAATATTACAAAACAGTATAGAAAATAAAATATTCAAAGAATGGTGTGAGGCTCTTATTAGTTGCCAATCAAACCATACATTAAAAACTATTTTAAATCCAATAGTTGCTAAACTATCAGATTTACAAGTAGTTAATAGTGAACTTGATATGCTTTTTGCAAAACCTAAAAATGACTTTTTGACAATGGTAGGCTTGGTATGTATAGGTATACCTATCTTGTTGTTTATGTACAAAGATTGGTTTATAGCATTACTGACAACAACAGTTGGAAAAATTGCATTAACAATAGGTGTAGCATTATTATTTTATGCAGTATTTAGCGTAATGAAACTTGTAAAACCTTTAGAAGAATAAGGAAAGGAGAAAAATATGGAATTATTAGTAGGATCTATTTTTGGATATGGATTATATAATATTTTATGTTATATATTTAAAATACCTGATAGTTCATATGTAAAGCCTTTTAGAAGATTTAAAACAAAAACAAAAAGTGAAAATATAATAACAGAGTTTAAAGCTAAAATTTATTATAAGGTATTGAATTATACAAAGATAGATGAACTCAAAAAGAAAAAGTTAGAAAAAACACTATTTTTAGCTAACATAGATAGAAAGCCTGAAGAATATGTAGCAGAAGGATTATCTAATTTAATATATTACATAATAATAAGTTTGTTGTTAGCATTAATTCACCCTTTGATGATGATTATAATTTTTGGATATAGTTTTTTTGTATACAATAAACATAA
>CAMMEG010000126.1 GCA_946495765.1 uncultured Eubacteriaceae bacterium | reverse complement strand
ATTAAAAATAGCAGTTTGTGGGACTTGTGCAAGAATGGGTACAACAACACAGGCTTTTTTAATTGCCAATTATTTAATTAAATATGGATTTAATGCTTGTTATATAGAGTTTAATAATAAAGATAGCATAAAAAATATAAAAAATTTTTATGAAGTGTCTACTTGTGAAGAAAACAAAAAAATAAGCTATAAAGGATTAGATATTTTCACAAACATAACACTTAAAGATTTACATAAAATACTAAGTATGGGCTATGAAATATTTATATTTGATTATGGAGAATTTTTATATACTACTGAGGAAAGTTTTGCAAGTGCTGATATAAGAATAGTTGTAAGTGGGGCAAAGTTTTGGGAAGAAGAATATATAAAAAATGTATTTAAAGTTTGCGATACGTATAAAGATATAAATTTTATATTTAACTTTGTAGATGAAAGTGAACAAGATTTTATAATAAAAAATATGGAGGGTTTAAAAGTTTACTTTTCTGAGTATTGCCCTAATATTTTTAAGGTAGCTAACGAAGAAATATATAATCAAATATTTAAAGACTATTTAATATTTAAAGAAATAGGAGGGTAAAGTGAGTACATTTTATAACAAATTTAAAGAAGATGAAAGAAAGGAGCAAGAAAAACTAAAAGAACAAGAATTGCTAAAACAACAATTATTACAACAACAACTTAATAATCAAACATTTAATAATCAACCAATAATAATACAAAATAAAAGCACTTTTAAAAGTTTAATAAGATTTTTAATAAGTGCTTTTTTGTTTTGTATGAAAAGTCTATTTTATATAAGTATAACTATTTTTTCAAGTATAGGCTTAACAGTTTTATTAAATGAAAGTTTAAGAAATACTTTTATTGAATTTATAAAGGCTGTTATGTGAAAGGAGGTGATAAGATGAAAAAGTTAATTATGTGTTTAATAGCAACATTTTTGTTAAATCAAAGCATATATGCTAACAACTTAAAAGAAATAGAATTGTCAGTAAATGAAGATAAAACAAAGGCAATAAAAATATTTGAAAGCACAGAAGATATTGACTTTAAAAAAGTTATTTTTGAAGATTTTTCTAGGGATAATTTTAAATATGTAAAAGATGATATTAATGTTGATAGAATAACAAAAGAAGATATAAAAGAACAAACTGAAAAATTAGAATTTGTAATAACAAAGGAGGATAGTTTAGACAATAAAAAGGTGTTAAGTCTTTTTCAAGAAAAATTGCCTTATGAAAAAGATGGATATTATGGACTTTTAACTAAAGACGAAAATAGCTTAAAAATAGAGCCTAATAAAACAGAAAGTAACACTACATATACAAAACAAGTTATTACATTAAAGGAAAATAAGACTTATTATGGTTTAGAATCTAATGATTATGGCTTAATACCTAAAACTATTACTAAAAATGGTGTTACTCTAAATTTAGTAGATGCTAATTTTGTAAGTACAAATAATGAAACCGTTGCTAATACTGGTGTAGGAACACTTTATAATTGTAATGCAGTATATAAAGGGAGTTATACAAAACAAACGCCAAATACAACAACTAAAGTAATAGATTATAAAGCAACTGTTGAATATAAAGGGAATATTTCAAAAGAAGTTTTTGAAAAAAATATAATAACAGTTGTGTATAAAGGTGAAAAATTATTTGACCCTATTGTTCCTATTGCAGTAGCAACGACTACAAGTGCAACAGGTATTTTTGGATTTATATTATTTTTATTTACTAAAAGAAATGTAAAAATATATAACCTTAATAATGGTGCTTATGAATTAATAGGCAAGTGTAAAATTACAGAAAAAAATAAAAATATAAATTTAAACACAATATCTATAAAAGCAACAAGTAACATTTATAAACTAACTTTTGATAAATCTATTGCTAAAAAGCTAAATAACCAAGATATAAATATTACATTAGACAATGTAACAAAACTTAAAAAGTTAGAATTTAAAGAAGAAAATACATATATAGATGTATCATTTTAGGAGAGATGATTATGAAATTTAACAATAATACAAAAAAGACACTTTTATTAGCTATGATATTTGCTAGTATGATGAATTCAACAGCCTTTGCTAGTAGTTTTAGTGATATAAGTAATGTACAAGGTAGAGAATATATTGAAAAATTTGCAGAAAAAGGCTATATAAAGGGGTATGAAGATGGCACATTTAAGCCAAACAACACAATAACAAGGGCAGAAATATCACAAATATTATCAAGTTTTAATATAAATTTAAAATTTGAAGAAATATCATTTAGTGATAGTAACGATTGGTTTTATAATGCTATAAAAAAAGCTACTGAAAATGGTTTTTTAAGTGGATATAAAGACGGAACATTCAAGCCTAATAACAAAATCACTAGATTTGAAGTGATAAAAATAACATCAATGCTTGTTAGAAATAGTGATTATGATAAAGTACAGTTGCCTTATACAGACGCAGAAAAAATACCTAGTTGGGTACTTAATGATGTAAATAATCTTTATGCTAGTAAGGTTATAGACATTTATTATAATAACTTAATTAATGGTAATGAATATATAACAAGAGCAGAAGCTGTAACAATGCTTTCAAAGGCACTTGAAGTTAATAATTGGGATATGAATAATGTTACCCAAAATGTAAAAACAAACAAAACTAACCCTTTACCTACTCCAACAGCCTTACCTAAAGGTGTAATAGGGTATTTAAGTGTAGACGGAACAAATATAAAAAATTTCCCAATAAAAGACGCAAGGGATAATGCAGAAATGCTTACTGTAATGAAAAGTGCAGTAGGACATTTTACTCAAACTCCTATATTTAATGGTAATGTTGGCTTGTCGGCTCATAATCGTGATTATAAAATAGATTTTAGACAGCTAAAAAATGTTAATATAGGGGATATAGTAACATATCGTACTAACTTTGGAACTAGAATATACAAGATAATAGTAAAAACAAGCATAAAAGAAACAGATTTTTCATACCTTGAAGATACTAAAGATAATAGAATAACAATGATAACTTGTATTGAGGGTAATCCAACAGAAAGATTAGTAGTACAAGCTATACAAATTTAATAAAACTAGTTTATGGAAAATATTGACTAAAACTCACATATATGGTAACCTTATTACAATGATAGATAAGGAGAGAGTTTTATATGAAAAGGTTTATCAAAATATTAGTAAGTGGTTTAATCACAACAAGTATGTTAATAGGTAGTGTTAGTAGTGTATTTGCTGGTCAAGTAGTTAAAGTTAGTATTGGTAGCACAAGTGCTTCTATTAATGATTATAATACAACTTTAAGTATTGCTCCATATATACAACAACCTAGTGAAAGTATGATGATACCTTTACGTTTTGTTTCAACTGGTTTAGGTATAGATGAGAGCGATATACAATACAATCCTAATACAAAAGAAATAACTATTACTTACAATGGAACAACTGCTAAGTTTATTGTTGGTACAGATAAGTTAATTCTTAATGGCGAAGAATTTTCAATGCTAATAGAAAATCAATACCCTGTCTATACAGAAATAAAAAACGGTACTACTTTTATACCACTTCGCTCACTCGAATTAGCCTTTAATAATATAAAAATAGATTGGGTAAATGAAACTAAAACAGCTATTTTAACTAATCAAACAGAAGATAATACAACTGATAATTTACAGGTAGAACAACCTATTACACAGGAACCTATTGTAGAAAAGACTAATAATTCCTTAACAGAAAATCCCCAAGCTGTTGAAGAGCAAAATACAGTTAAAACTTTTGAAGATTATACAGATGAAGAAGTTATAGCAATGGAAGAAGAAGTTGTTAAACTTGTTAATGAAGAAAGAGCTAAATATGGACTTCAACCTTTAGAAATATCTGAAGATTTAATGGAATTATCTAAACTAAAATCTAAAGATATGTATGACAATAATTATTTTTCTCACATAAGCCCTAAATATGGAAAAACACTTGACATTACAGAAAAAAATATAAATTATTCTATTTTTGGAGAAAATATTGCAAGTATGGGTATGAGTTCACAAGGTGTTGTTAATGGGTGGTTAAATTCAGAAGGACACAGAGAAAATATTTTAAATCCTAATTACAAATATATAGGTGTTGGTGTTTATGGCTCTAAATGGACACAAATATTTATAGGATAATTATAATTTTTAAGCATTTCTAAAAAGAAATGCTTTTTTTATACCCCAAATAAATATGAAAAGGAGAAATTTATGTTATGCAACAAAAAAGTATGCAAAAAAGATTAATAGCACTTATATTAAGTTTTTTAATGATATTTTCAAACTTAATAAGTGTTTTGGGATATGAGTGGGACTTAGAAGTTCCCCCTATAATAAACAGTACAGATGATATTGTTATTAGTGGAAGTGATAACATTATAGACGATACAGTTATTATTAACTCTACCCCTGATATAACAAATAATAACATAATTGAAAATAATAATGAAATTAATAACAATGAAACTACTATAAATACAGAAAATATAGAAAATAGAGAAACAGTTAAAAATACTGACACAACAGAGCCTTTGACTAAAACATTTAATGA
>CAMMEG010000125.1 GCA_946495765.1 uncultured Eubacteriaceae bacterium | reverse complement strand
CCAAATTGATCTTTTGATATAGCATTACCACACATATTACAATATACTTCATATATTTCTTCTTTTTCTGTAAGCACCTTTTTAATCTTTCGCATAATTTACTACCCACCCCCTACTTATAAGGTACATATATATTATACACTATTTTATATAGTTATGTATACAGGTAAAATATGATATTCTCCTATAGAAAAAATTGTGATATAATATAAATAATAATTTTTAATATTTTATATTAAAAACAGCTATTCCTATTATTTTTATTAAATGAAAATGAAAACATAAATCCGTTTATAATTTTTATTTTGAATAATAAAGTAATAGCTTAATTATAAATAATAATTTAAATTAAATGGTAGGTGTTATTATGAAATATATATTAGATGTTCATTGTCATAGTGTAGCTAGTGGTCACGCTTATAGTACTATAACAGAAAATATTAACTACGCTAAAAATATTGGCCTTAAACTTATAGCTATTACTGACCATGCCCCTAAAATGCCTGGTTCTTGTACAAATTTACATTTTTTAAATCTAAATATTTTGCCAAAAAAAGTTGATGATTTAGAAATATTAACTGGTGTAGAACTTAATATTTTAGATATAAATGGTAAAGTAGATTTACCTAATAGTATTTTAAAATCATTAGATTTAAAAATTGCTAGCTTACATCCACCTTGTATTGCTCCTTCTGATAATATAAATGACAATACAGAAGCTGTAATTAATACTATGAAAAATCCTTTAGTAAATATTATTGGCCATCTAGGTGACCCTCGATACCCTATAAATATTGATAAAATAGTAAAGGCATCATTAGAAACTAATACTCTTATAGAAATAAATAACTCTTCTCTTTCGCCTAATAATACTCGCTCTGGAGGTAAAAATACTATTTTAGAAATTTTAAATACTTGTAAAAAGTTAAATGTACCAATAATATTAGGTAGCGATGCTCACTATCATACTTATATAGGTAATTTTGATAATATAATTCCTCTTTTAAATAAATGTAATTTTCCAGAAGAATTAATAGTAAATACCTCAATAGAAAAGTTTAAAAATTTCTATCTAAATATTTTATAGTCAAATTCCGATATAGTTATATATAATTTGTTAACTTAATATAACTATATAATAATTAATTATAAAACTATTAAAAATAAAGGAGAATAAATAAATATTAAAAAATAGCATAGATTATTTTATATTAAAAAGTTTAATACATTATATTGAAGGAAATTATAAAGGTGAAAAAGTTAATCTTGAGGAAGGGTTATCATATAATCCACATAATTTTAAAATAAATTACAATTTAATAATTATTTATATTTAGGAAAGTTTGAAAAATCAGCAAAATATTTCTTTAATCTTTTAAATTTAAAAGATATAAATCATAAAGAATATAAAACATATGCAAAAGAATTATTAAACTCTATATTGAGTTATACAGAAAATATTAGGATAGATAATGATAAAAAATTATATATATTATCCATCTTTAAAGAAAAATTTATAATTTATAATGAATTCTCTCAAAAATCATTATTTAAAGATTTTCCAAACAAAAATCATATAAATCAAGAAAACTATTTAGGTTCTTCAATAAATTTAAATAATAAAAATTATTATGTAGGAATTTATAATAATCCATATAATTTAAATAACATAACATTTAGCAATATTGAACAATTGCGTATGAATATTACTAGTGAAATTTTTGAAATTATATATGAAAGTTTAAGATATTCTATAACTTTAGAAGAATATAGTATAATCCCTATACTAACAACTGAAAACTTAACATCTATTAAAATAACGTATAATAACGAAGATTATAAAATTGACCAAATTTTTAATAATAAATATTACTATTATACTCTTAAAGGTAATATAGAAATTACTTCAGATAAGAATATTATAATAGGTAAACCTATAAAATTAGCAAAAAACAAAAATAATAAAGACTTAGTCCTTACTATATTTATTGATGGACTATCATATGCCTTTTTAGAAGAACAAGGTTTAGAAAATATTATGCCTAATACTTATAAATTTTTTAATAAAGGTACTATATTTAAAAAATGTTACACAGTTGGTGAATGGACTCTTCCATCTGTTGCCTCTATGTGTACAGGATTACATACTACACAACATCATTTATTTCATCCTTCAAGGAAAGATAGTATACAAAATAATATAAAAACATTATTTGAAATCTATCAAGATGAAGGATATAATACTTGTATTATTAATAATGACTGGAGAATTACTCCTGAATATGGATATTTAAGAGGTATAGATAGATTTATTTATAAAACTTATATGGATGATACCAATGTTTTATATGAAGATTTAACATAATTAAGAACATTTAAATCTTCTAATCATCAATATATGTGACTTTCTTTTATGTACTTACACAAAGTTTCTGACAATATAATACCAGATATTTTTGTATATAGTAGATTTACTTTACATTCTATTACTGAAAATGAACAAGAAGAATTATTAGATAATGTTTCTAAAGTTATTAATAAAGATGGAATGTTATTTATAGAAGCAAGAAGTGTTAAAGATACTATATATGGACTTGGAGAACAAGTTGGATTAAATGAGTATATATATAATGAACATTATAGAAGATTTATTGTTCTTGATGAATTAATTAACTCTATTGAAAAAAGAGGATTTAAAATTATATTTGGAAAACAATCTGATAACTGGGCTATACATGGATTAGAAAATCCAATAGTCATTCGTATTCATGCTCAAAAAATTTAATTAATTTTTTAATATAAAACATCAAAAAATAGCTATTATTATTCAATAAAAATTAAAACAAAAGTCCATTTATAATTTTTATTTCGTATAATAACTTAATTATAATAATAAAAACTAGCTACATATTTAAATATGTAGCTAGTTTTTATTAACAAATACTTCTACCTAAACAATTAGGCATAAAAATTAATAAGAATAAAATAAGGATAAATGAATCATTTCCACAACCGCCAAGCATACCAGGACATAATACCATTAATAATACTATGATTAATAGTATATTTTCATTATTACCACCACAGAATGAATTTGTTGCACCAATAGGATTGTTCATAATAATCCTCCTTAAAAATTAATTTATATTTAATTATATGATTAAAAAATTTTTTCTTGCCTGTCTTATAAAAAAATTTTTTATTAAATTAATTTTTATAATATTATAAAAATATTATTTATATATTTGAAACTTATCTACATATTCTATATTATTTAAATTAAAATATTTTATTTCATCTATATTATGTGTAATAAATAAAATAGGTTTTTTATCACTTTCTTTTATTATTATATCCATAACTGTCTTTTTTGTTTTATCATCCAACCCTTTAAATGGCTCATCTAATATTATAAATTCACTTTTATACAATATAGCTCTAGCTATAGCTACTCTCCTTTTCATACCTCCACTAAGTTTTGATATAGGCTTAGTATTGTCTATTTTAAATTCAGTAAATATTTTATCAATTTCTTCTAATTCTATATTTTCACATATTTTAATATTTTTTAATGGCGTTAGCCATTCTAAAAGCCTATCTTCTTGAAATACAACAGCTATATTATTAGGTAAATTATTTATACTTCCACTATCTGCATTTAAAAATCCTAAAATTATATTTATTATTGTGGTTTTTCCGGCTCCTGATGTAGCCATAAGTCCAGTTATCCCCTTTGTATTTATAGTAAAACTAATATTATTTAAAACTACTTTATTATCAAATTTTTTATATAACTCTTTAATCTCTATCATTATTAACACCTATTAAATATTTATTTGTTCTATCTATAATATACTTTATTAAATTTTCAATTAATCCATTAATAAATATTATTATTATAGTCCAAGCCAAAACATCATTTGTCTCTAATAAAACTTTTGCATCTTGTAACTTACCACCAATAGAAAAATTTGACATTCCTATAATTTCAGCTGCTATGCCAGCTTTCCAAGACATAGAAAAACCTAGTGTACAAGTAGGTACTATTATTTTAAATAAATATGGAAAATATATGTATTTTATTCTATTAATATTTGTTATCTTATATATTTTTGCCATTTGTAAAATCTTATCTTCAATAATATCTATTCCATTGTATATATTAAAAAAGAAAATAGGTAAACTCATAAAAAATGAAATTAAAATAGATAATTTATCGCTTCTTATCCACATTAATACTAATATTATAAAACAACCTATTGGAGTTACTTTTATAAATGTTATTGGGGGTAAAAATAGATTATATAATGTTTTACTTTTTTTGCATATTATGGCTAAAATTAATCCTATAATAGCCCCTATTATAAATCCAATTATAATATTTGTAATACTATTAAAAATAACTAAAAAAAATGTTGGCTCTAAAATAAGTGTAAATACTCTTTTTAATACACTAATAGGAGAAGTTAATATTATATCTTCTCCTATTATAACACTTAAAATATGCCAAATTATTAACCAAAATAAAATAAACGTATAATTTTTAAATTTAATTTTTATAATAAAATTTTTCATCTGGTAACTTGCCTCCAATTGATTTTGGATTTTGTTCTACAAGTACATTATAATATTCTGTTAATAAATTTTTCATTTCATCATTATTTATATAAACTATATTACATTCTGGAATAGCTTTTATAGCCACAT
>CAMMEG010000124.1 GCA_946495765.1 uncultured Eubacteriaceae bacterium | reverse complement strand
ATGTGGAAAGGTATTGGCGGTACAGAAATATTTACACACTTTATAACTGCTACAAATCCAGGCGAGCCTAAAACATCGTTTAACACGACTTATAATGGACATATACAGGCTGATGCTGTTATGGGTGCATGGAGAAGATATCAAAACAAAAATATTAATGATGATGTATTAATCTCTTTTGGTTGGGGAGATGGTGGTGGTGGTGCCACTTTAGAAATGCTTGAAAATGCAAGAAGATTTGCAAAAGGTATACCTGGTGCTCCAAAAGTGAAAATGGGGACATCTTTAGATTACTTTAAAAGATTAGAAAATAAAGTAAAAGATAGTAACAAGCTTAAAAAATGGAATGGAGAACTTTATTTAGAATACCATAGAGGTACTTACACATCTATGGCTAGAAACAAAAGAGATAACAGAAAATGTGAAAATCTTTATACATCTTTAGAAAAATTAAGTTCTTTAAATATGCTTTTTGGTGAAGACTATCCACAACAAGAAATAAACAATTCTTGGGAAACTATCTTATTAAATCAATTCCACGATATTATTCCAGGGTCTTCTATCAAAGAAGTATATGATGTTACAGAAGTAGAATATAAAGAACTTTTAGAAAAAGGTAACAATATTTTACAAGATAATATTAAAAAACTTGCTTCTAAAATTAATTTAGATGCTAAGAGCGTTGTTGTAAATAATACATTAGGATTTGAAAGAAGTGACGTTGCTACTTTTGATATACCACAAGGCTTTAAAAATGTATCTGTATTAGATGAAAATAACAATAAAGTTGATTGTCAAGTAACGAGAGATAATAAAGTTATTTTCTTTGCTAAAAATGTTCCAGCTAATGGTTATAAATCATTTAAACTTGTAGATGAAGAAAGTGAAAAAGCTGTTTTAGATTGTACTAAATCTAACATAGAAAATGATTTCTTTAAAATAATTCTTGATGAAAAAGCAAATATTACATCTTTTGTTCATAAAAAATCTAATAGGGAATTATTAAAAGAAGGTAGAGTAGGTAATGAACTTCAAGCCTTTGAAGATAAACCTATGTGTTTTGATAACTGGGACATAGATATTTTCTATAAAGAAAAAATGTGGCTAGTAGATGACTTACAAAGTGCTGAGGTTATAGAAAATGGATCTGTTAGAGCTACTTTAAAAATAGAAAGAAAATTTTTAACATCTACAATTACTCAATATATGCATGTTTATAAAGATATTGAAAGAGTAGACTTTGAAAATGTCGTAGACTGGAAAGAAAAAGACGTATTATTAAAAGTATGTTTCCCTATTGACATAAATACAAATGAAGCTACTTATGAAATACAATATGGTAATGTAAAAAGACCTACACACAATAATACAAGTTGGGATATAGCTAGATTTGAGGTTTGTGGTCATAAATGGGCAGACTTATCTGAAGAAGGATTTGGTGTGTCTATGCTAAATGATTCTAAATATGGTCACGATATTATAGAAGGTGATATGAGGTTAACTCTTATAAAATCTACTTGTGACCCTAATCCAGATGCAGATAAAGAAGTTCATTACTATACTTACTCTATTTATCCACATATGGGTGATTGGAGAGAGGCAAATACTGCTATACAAGCATATAATTTAAACAATCCTTTAGTTACTATTGTAGAAGATGCACATAGCGGTATTTTAGATAAAGAGCTTAGTTTTGTAAACATAGATAAAGAAAACGTTATGATAGAGGTTATTAAAAAAGCCGAAGATACACAAGATTTAATTATTAGAGTATATGAATATCATAATAAAAGAACAGTTGCTAAATTAAGCTTATTTAAAACAATAGAAAAAGTATTTGAATGTGATCTTATGGAAAATAATATTGAAGAAATTAAAGCTAATGATAAAGAGTTTGCATTTGAAATTAAACCTTATGAAATTAAAACATTTAAAATTAAATTAAAATAATATTTTTAATTTAATATAAAGTAATTTTTTTGATATTTTTTATCAAAAACCAACTATTTCTATTTATTATTTTAAAATAAAAATTAAAACAAAAACAAAAAGCCGTTTATAATTTTTATTTTAAAGAATAAAGTTATATTTTAATTTTAATGATAGCAAAATGATAAGTTATTTTCTTATCATTTTGCATAATATGAAAGGAGTATGAAAAATGATATTTAAAAAAATGAAAAAGCTAGCTGCTTTAGCATTAACATTAGCTCTTGGTACAACTGCTCTAGCAGGTTGTAGTAGTTCATCAGATAATGGTACAGCATCAAATGGTGATGTTGTAACATTAAAATATTATACAATAGGTGCAGAACCTAAAGATAAACAAATGGTATTAGATGAAGCTAATAAATATTTAGCTGAAAAAATTGGTGTTAATTTAGATATGACATATATTGACTTTGGTGATTATACTCAAAAAATGTCTATTATTATTAACTCAGGTGAAGATTTTGACCTTGCTTTCACTAGTTCTTGGGCAGGTGATTACCTTGGCAATGCTAGAAAAGGTGCTTTCTTAGATTTAACACCTTATCTTGAAACAACAGGTAAAGGCATGTATGATGCAATAGACCAAAGGTTTTGGGAAGGTGCTACAATAGATGGAAAAATTTATGCTGCTCCAAACCAAAAAGAAATATCTACTCTTCCTATGTGGGTTTTCACTAAAGAATATGTAGATAAATATAATATACCATATCAAGAGCTTCACAGTCTTGAAGATTTAGAACCTTGGTTACAAGTTATTAAAGAAAATGAACCAGATGTTGTACCTTTATATATAACAAAAGGTTTTTCTCCACCTCAATATTTTGACTTTATAGTAAACCCTGTTGGTGTAGAAATTGGTGATGATAGTTTAACTGTTAAAAGTATTTTCGACACTCAAAAAATGCAAGATACATTAAAAACTCTAAGAAAATATTATCAAGCTGGCTATATAAATGCTGATTCTGCAACTGCTCAAGATGATAAATCTGTTAAAAGGCTCGTAACAAAAGGTGATGGTCAACCTTATGCAGAAGTTTTATGGAGTAAAGATTTAGGATATGAAGTAGTATCTAGTTCTATTATGGACGGTATAGTTACTAATGATTCTACAACAGGTGCTATGATAGCTGTATCTAATAACTCTAAAAATAAAGATAAAGCAGTTGAATTTATTAATCTTGTAAACACAGATTCATATATTAGAAACTTATTAAATTATGGTATTGAAGGTGTTCATTATACAAAAGCTTCTGACAATTCAATTACATTAGACCCAGAAAATTCTAAAAACTACTCTGTACCTTATTTTGCAGGTGGTAATTTATTTAACACTTATACTTTAGATAGTGAACCAGAAACTAAATGGGAAGAATTTAAAACATTTAACGATAATGCACAGTCTTCTCCATTATTAGGATTTAAATTTGATACTACACCAGTAACAAATGAACTTGCAGCTATAAACAATGTTATGGAAGAATTTAAAGCTACAATTTATAGTGGTTCTGTTGATATTGATGAGTATTTAGTTAAATTAAATGATAAATTAAAAGCTCAAAATATAGATAAGGTTATTGAAGAGGCTCAAAGACAGTTAGATGAATGGAAAGCAACTCAATAATTAAAATATAATTAGATTATAATTTTAAAAGTAAAATTAAAATAATCAATTTTTTTTGATACAATTTATCAAAAATCAGCTATTCCTATTATTTTTCTTTAACGTTTTTACAATTTTAAAAATTCTATATTGAAATTTTATTTATTTTGATGCTTTGCGCCAAAAAAATAAATTGCAATAGGACTAAAACAAAAAGGAAGTTTATAATTTTTGTTTTGAAAAATAAAGTCATAGCTTAATTGAAATAATTAAAAATACCACCAGTTTAACTGGTGGTATTAATTTATAAAATTGTATATAATATGATATAATCAATAAAAATTAATAAAAAGGAGATTTTAATATGGAACAATTAAAATATCGTGAAATATTAAATCAACAATTTAAGTCTTATGTTGGTAAACCAATACAATTTAGAGAATATAAAATTGTAGACAATAATGTTTATTTAAATTTTACTAATCGTATGATTACTTTATCTTTTTATCAAGAGGGAATAGTTAAGGTATTTATTGGAGAAATCTATGAGCAAGCTAGACAAACAGGAGCTGTTTGCTATAATGAACTTTTTAATAGTATAGAAGTAGAAGAAAAACAAAATAATATTATTATAAAATGTGAACAAGGGTATATTTATATAGATAAATATACAACAGAAGTAATATTTTTGGATTTAAATAAAAATATTATTTGTAGAGATTTTCAACCAAGTTTTATAGATGAAAATGGAAATATATATGTAACTAAAGAAAATGACGCACTTGCTTATTATGGCTTTGGAGAAAAAGGTGGAGAGCTTAATAAAAAAGGGTGTTATATTGAAAATTATAATACTGATGACCCAGAAACGGATGATAACTCTACAATGTATTATAAAACTATACCTTTTTATTTAGCCTTAAAAGAAAATCATACATATGGTATATTTTTTGATAATAGTTTTAGAAGCTATTTTGATATGGGTAAAAGTCATAAAGATAGAATATTTTTTGGTGCTAATGGTGGACAAATACAGTATTATTTTATATTTGGACAAAATATTAAAGATGTAGTTAGGCGATATACTTTATTAACTGGTAGAATGGATATGCCACCTTTATGGAGTTTAGGATATCAACAATGTAGATTTAGTTATTTTTCTAAACAAGAAGTAGAAGAATTATTAAATACAT
>CAMMEG010000123.1 GCA_946495765.1 uncultured Eubacteriaceae bacterium | reverse complement strand
TATGCTG
Source organism: uncultured Eubacteriaceae bacterium (assembly GCA_946495765.1). GTDB lineage: Bacteria > Bacillota > Clostridia > Lachnospirales > CAG-274 > Tyzzerella. The sequence continues at coordinate 4,796 of CAMMEG010000123.1, read as the reverse complement.
TTTAGCTTTGGTTAATTTTTTAACCGCCACTAAAAACAGTATACAACCAATATATATTAGCTTTTTTAATATATTATTTTTATTAGCTATAATGAAAATTTATTAAAATTTAATCTTGTTAATTTTATAAATATAATATTTTGTGTTAATTTTCTCTAAAATTTATAATATTTAAATAAAATATTTCATAGCTAATATTTTTAACTACTACTAAAACAGTAACCAATCTAATAATTTTTAAATATTATATCAAAATATATATTATATAAATATTAACATTAGTTTTAATAAAATGTTGATAAATAAATTTTTTATTTACCTTTTATCAACATAATAAAAAGGAGTTATAAAAATAACTCCTTTTTATTATTAATTTCAATTAAGCTGCAACTTTATTTTTCAAGATAAAATTTATAAACGGGTTTTGTTTTAATGATATTAAAATTAATTTTTTTTTATACAAAGCATCAAAAAAAATTAATTGCAAAAATATCCAAGAAAAATAATAGGAATAGCTGCTTATTTTAATATTTTTTAACTAATATTTAACCACAACTAAAAGATATATAGCCATTTTTTATTTTTCTTTTAAACCTAATGTAATTATTTCTTTTTTACCTAATTTAATATTATTGTCTAATTTTCTTATTTCTTTTTCTTCCAATAAATCTAGTTCTACAATATTCATATCTGTATTTATTTGAAGATTAGAATCTTCACTTGCAAGGTTAAACCATCTAGTAACGATATATTTACTATCATAGCTTAATTTAAGAGCTGAGTTAGCAACTTCTAAATGTCTTGTATCTAATAACTGATATCCACTTTCAAGGCTACCTGAGTGTAAATGTGTAGTAGCATAAGTCCAATCTATTTGATATTGATAAGCTAATTTATAAGACTTATATACCTCTTTATCTTTACCGTGTGGTATAATAGCAAATTCTACTTGTTTTTGCCCTAAACATTGAGCCTCTGGTGTTAAAAATACACCCCAATCTCCAAGTTCTCTAACACCTCTATGAATAGTAACTGCAATAGTATTTTTACTATCTCTTAAGATTTCATATTCATTTAATCCTTTGTTTGCAATAGTTAAACCACATTCATCTGTATGAACATTAACAAATGCTTGTTGATGTTGAGCATTACAAGGATTTTCCCATACTTTATCTGGAGTATTATTTCTTTTAGCTACCTCAAAAATAGAGTCTGCATAATGATATGGTGTGTTTAAGTTAGTTTCAAATAAAACTCTTATTCTGTGGTCTAAAGCTTGATTATTAAAGTTAGCTACTGCTTTTATAACTGGATTTGATTTTTCAAATGTATATTTTACAGTTATAACTTGTTCTATTAATTCATCTACTCTTCTAGCTTTTCTATTTTTAAATTCTACAAGGTCTTGAATTTCTTTGTCTAATGTTTCATTAGCTTTTTTAGGAACTTTCATTGTATGAGTAACACATACAACTACTCTATAAGGTTCATTTTCTATTATGTCTATTTTAGCTTCTATATCTTTTGTAGTAATAGGCTTTTCACCTACTGGCATAAAATAAATATATTCATTACCTATATCACCACAGTCTTCAAATATACCAAGATTATTCCAATTTTTATTATTAGATTTATCTAAAAGATTAAAGCTTCCATCTTTATTAAAGTCTATTTCATAAAAAGGTGTATTTATTTTATTATCCTTAACAACCATATATTCATTGTTAGGTTTATTTTCTTCATTAGGTATAAGTGCAAAACTTTCAAAACTAAATGATTTAATATCTACAACTTCTAAAGTTACTTTTACCCTTTTTGCAATATATGGGTCTCTAAATTTATCTTTTGGTAAATCATAATTAAAGTAATTTGATATAATCTCTACTTTAGCATTAATTTCTTCACCACTAGCATTTATAACTTTGTATTTTGGTAATTGCATTTCATTTAATTCTTTAACTATTCCAGCTACTGTACCTTCTTTAAAATATTTTTTAAAGACTTCAACATATATTTCTACAACGCCAGAACGTTTGTCTGAACTTGTATTTGTCACAATAAATGGTATTGCATCTTTATTTATCTTTTGAAAATTTGTAGTATCTACTTTAGATTTTAAATAATCAAGACTTTCATCTATAATGTGTTTAGCTACATTTTCGACTTTTTCAAATCTTGTTACCATTTCTCTATGAACATCATCAACACTACAACCACAAATACTATCATGAGGGTGATTTTCCATTAAAAGTTTCCATCCATATTTAAATAAATGATGTGGATATTCTTTACCATTAGCATAAGCCATAGTAGCCAAAGGCTCTGCAACTTTTTCAAAAAGCATTTGACACTTAGCATTCATTTGTTTTATATAAATACGAGAAGATGCAGTATTTGCAAGTGTATACCAACCATCTGTTTGTTGACTTCTAAGCTCCCCTGTAATAGTTGTCATATTATCTTTTAACTCTGTATTTAAAGCTTTAATATAATCTTCAAAGTTAGAATGTATAAACTCTACATCTGGGTAAACTTTTTTAGCAGTTTCTATTGCTTTTGATAAGTCTGTCTGAACTGGTTGATGGTCACAACCATTCATAAATAATAAGTGAGATGTACTAGCATATTTAGAGGCATCTGCTAATTTCTTATCCCAATATTCTTTAGCCTCTTTTTCATCTGTAGGTATATGTATACCGTTGCTATACCAGTTTGCAAATAGTATACCCAAAATAGAAGAACCATCTTCAGAACTCCAGTACATTTCAGAATATGGAGATTCATATGTATCACTTTCACTAACTTGATTATTAAATCCTGTTGGTTTAACACCTCGTCCAAAAACAGCTGTATCTATACCTGCCTTTTTTAATATTTGAGGAGCTTGCCCCATATTACCAAATGAATCTGGAAAATATCCTACTTTACATACTTCACCGTATTCCCTTGCAAGCTGATGTCCTATTTGTAAATTTCTAACATTAGACTCACTACTTGTCAAAAATTCATCCTGCAATATAAACCATGGGCCAATATGTATTCTTTTTTTATCAATTAATTTTTTAAGTCTTTCTTTATTTTCTGGTCTAACTTGTAAATAATCTTCTATTAATAAAGTTTGTCCATCTAAATGAAAACTCTTATAATCTTTATCGTTTTCTAAAGTTTCTATTAATGTATCAAAAAACTCTATTAATAACATATGATGCTTTTCATATGGTAAATACCATTCTCTATCCCAATGAGTATGAGAAATAATATGTGCTTTTTTCATAGTTTACCTCCACACATTAATGTTAAAGTTAATTTATTAAAATAGATTTATTTCTATCTTTAAAGTATATTATATATAAATATATATCTTATGTCAAACATATATAATATAAATAAAACTGTTTATTAACTGAATAATAAACAGTTTTATTTATATTCATTAACAATATTTTTTTACAATATTTTTCATCTGTTCCCATTTATTTTCCATATCTAAAACTAACTTAAATTGAGTTCTAGCTCTATCTAAATTATGACTAGTTCTATCTATTTTAAAATAGGTATCCCCTTGTAAGTAATCTGTTAAAAATCTTATACCACACTCTAAAGTTATTATCTTAGCACCCATAGGTAACATTTCTTTCTCTTTGTCTGTAAGATTACCCTTTACACCTTCTATAAATCCTTTTGTATAAGCTTCAAAAAGTTCCATACTACACTCTACTTTAGAAAGGTCTTGTTCATCTTCTAATGCTGTACTAGCTCCAAACCTTATAGAGTCACCAAAATCATTTAAAACTGTACCAGGCATTACTGTATCTAAATCTATGACACATATTGCTTTTTTTGTTTTATTATCTATCATAACATTATTAAGTTTTGTGTCATTATGAGTAACTCTAAGTGGTATTTCTCCTTTTTCTAATAAATCACATATAATATGACAGTCTTTTTCTCTATTTAATATAAAATCTATTTCTTCTTTAACATTTTTAACTCTATTTACAATATCTTTTTGTATAGCTTCTTTTAGACTATTAAGTCTATCTACTGTATTATGAAAATTAGGTATGGTCTCATATAATGTATTAGCTGGAAAGTTTGACAAAAGCCTTTGAAAATTTCCAAATGCTACTGCACTTTCATAAAAATCTTGTGCATTTTCTACTAAATCATATGTAGTAGCATCTTCTATAAATTTATACACTCTCCAACAATCACCGTTTTCACTTTTATAATAATTTTCTCCACTTTTAGTAGGTATAATATTAAGTGTTTCTCTCTCAGGGTCTCCTCCGTTTTCTATCACTATTTTTCTAATATATGAGGTTACGTTTACTACATTTTCCATTAACTCATTAGGATTTTTAAATATATTTGTATTTATTTTTTGTAAAATATACTTTTTATTTTGTTTATTACATACTTCACATACAATACAAAATGTATCGTTAATATGTCCTTTTTTTAAAGGTTTTTTATCTACAATTTTACCTTCAAAATCAAAATTTTTTATAGCTAAATCTATTTGACTATTTATATCCATATTACCCTCCAGTTCTAGCATATTAATACTAAAACTATATTATAACAAATTTTTCATTTTATAATAAATATATGAATTTTTATAAAATTAATAACGAGAATATTAAAATATATAGAAAACTATTTATATTTTTAGTAAATTTAATATAAAAACTAAAGTTTTGTATAAATATATTAATTAACCGTATACATAATATCATTATATTATATATTTGTCAATAATTTACTACTATGTATTATTCTATAATAACATTTAT
>CAMMEG010000122.1 GCA_946495765.1 uncultured Eubacteriaceae bacterium | reverse complement strand
ATAATAAATATAGCAAAACAAGACAATAAAAACATTTATTGCCCTGTTTTAACTAATAAAAAAAGAGAAATGGTTTTTAGAAAATATGTTAATGATAATTCTCTTATAAAAAATAAATATGGTATTTTAGAGCCTTTAAATGAAATAGAAAAAATTAGTGATGAACAAACTATTATTATAGTTCCAGCCATTGTATATAATAAAAATAAATATAGAATAGGATATGGTGGGGGATATTATGATTATTTTTTAAAAAATAATATATATATGTCTTCTATTGGTCTTTGTTTTGAACAATTTATATGTGATTTTAATCAAGATATATATGATGAAAAAGTAGATATTCTTATTACTGAAAAAAATGTATATTAAAAAGCTAATCCTATAACTAGTATTAGCTTTTATTTTTATACTTTAAATTTTTTCCTTTTATACAGTATTACATATATTAATGCTAATATTAAAACTATACTATATATTATAATTTGTATTACTGTTTTATATAATATTTTATTTTGAGTATTCATATTTATATTATTTTTCATCATAAATCTATCATCTATATTCATATTATTAAAATTATTTTTTTGTATATTTTTATTTGCGTTAAATACATTTTTAGTATTATTTATATCCTGATTTTGATTATTAACTGTGTTATTTATATTTGCGCCTTTATTTGTATTAGGATTTCGGTTTCCTCCATTTCTCTCGTTACCACCTAAAGCACTAATATTTAACTCTGTTTCTAAATCCCCATATTCTTCTGATGGTTGTTCTCCAACTAATTGCAAATATATACTATTTGCTCTATCTTCTCCATATATTAATAAATTTTTTATTCCTTCTTCATATTGTTCTATTGTATAAAATGCTGTTTTATCGTTAGCAACATAATCATATATTAAATTGTTTAGTTTATTTATTCTATCTTCAAAAATACCATTATTAATATAATTTTCAACTATTTCATTTAAATAGGAATGATATAACTCTTTATATTCTTCTACTTCTAAAAGTTTAGCAATTAATGGAGAATTTTCCATTGTATCTGTAACTGGAATATCTATTGGAAAGTTTATAACCTTTTGTCCACTACTCATTTGGAATGTGCCAAAAGAAAGATTAAAGTCCCACGGAAGTATTTGAAAAACTCCATTTTCTTCATATAGATAGTAGTTATGTTTCATATTACTAGCATAACTATCTAAATTAACTAAAAATGTATTTACTGCAAAATATCTTAAAACTTCATCAACATCTACATATTTTTCTATGTTTTCTCCTTCACTTAAAGCCTTAACCATTTTTATATAATTATTTTTATCAACATCTGTTAAACTTTTTGTTACAACACTATCAAATATTTTAGAATAACTAGAAATATTATCATCTATATAAATTAGGGCTGTTTCTGAACTATTTCTTCCTCCACCCATTTCCATTCTTTCTGGTATTTGCTGTATATTTTCTATATTTGGTGGTTCACTCATTTGCTGTTGTCCATTTTCCATATTTGGTGGTTCACTCATTTGTTGTTGTCTATTTTCCATATTTGGCGGTTCACCTATTTGCTGTTGTCTATTTTCCATATTTGGCGGTCTACCACCACCTCCGCCACCAGCACCTATTTCATTACTTTCTGGTTTATAAAGATTGCCATAATCTTTTCCATAATATCTTTCTAAATAGTCTTCTTCTAATGTTTCAATTGCTAAATATAATCCCCAATCTTCATTGTTTATCTTTATGTTAGCAAAGGCATACACTGGAGTATTAACACCCATAAAATCCATCATTTCGTATGACATATATTCTTTTAAATATGTGCTATCTCCTATCATATTATTTAATACCATTTTTTCTAACCCGTATAGATTCTGGTCTGTTATATACTCAGAAAAGTTAATCTTAAAACTAAATCTATCTGTTTCATCACTAGATGCTACTTGTTGCAAACTTGAATTTCCTTTAGCTCTTATTCCCACATTTTCTATTATTTTATCATTTATTGTTATATTAGCTGGAACATATTGTTCTTCAATTGCATTTTCTATTAAATCATTAAATTTTTCATCTGAAATTTCAATATTTATTTCCATAACATTATCTTTATCAAAAACCTTTTCTACATACTCTGGGACTACTAATGTTTCTGGTGTAAATTTATTATAAAGATATATACCTATACAAATTACTAATGAAATTATTACTAAAAGATATGCCAAAGTATTCATATATTTTTCTTTTATCAAAATAAACACCACCTTTCCAAAATATTTTTATCCCATATAATCGCCATTATAACTAACTAATACTGCATTTTTAACCCCTTCTAAACTAGATATTATATTTACAAATTCTGTAGACATATCATTAAGTCTTATTTCAATAGAAAATTCTGTGCCATTTACAGATACTGTTTTAGATTTTACAATATATTTTTTACATTTTTCTTTAACATAGCTTAATACACGATTTTCAACTTCATCCCCTTCTAAGTTTACAACTAATATATAAGGATTATCTTTTGTATCTTTATTTACAAACAAAATTAGAATTATACCTATAAAAATACTACCTATAATAGCAAGTGGTAACAGTCCAGCCCCTAAAACTATACCTGCTGCTATAGACCAAAATAAAAATGCAATATCTAAAGGTTCTTTTATAGCACTTCTAAACCTTACTATAGATAAAGCCCCAACCATACCAAGTGATAATATTACATTAGATGTTACAGCTAAAATAATAAGTGTAGTTATAAGTGTTAGTGCTAATAAAGACACACAGAAACTATTTGAGTACATAACTCCCTTAAATGTTTTTTTATATACAGCCATAATAAAAATACCTATTACAAATGAAAGTACTAATGATAAAAGTGTATCTGTTATAGAAAATGTTGTTGTTGCTTCTAAAAAGCTTGATTTAAAAATATCTTTGAATGTCATTTATATTTCCTCCTTTATTATCCATACATACGACAAAGCGCATATTTTGAAATAGACGTTTTACTTCTTTCACCTAGTTGAATTAAATTTAAAATAAACTCTGGTAAAAACTCATCATATTTTACTTCAAGTACAATATAGTCTTTATTTATAGGACTTATTGTACAAAGTTCTTTGCTAAAAATATCATTAGATACTATACCTGTTCTTAAATTCTTATCAAATGTTATTCTTACATTTCCTATTTTATATACATAAGCTTCCCTTTCATAATCTACAATAGTTTTAGGCTTTAAAAATTCAGTTTTCATTTTAATATATAAATCTTGAAAAAGTGGTTTATCCGATTTCATAAGAAAATCTATATCATTATTTATAATACTTAAAACTTCATCTTTTGTTATAGAACAGCTTATTTTCTTGCATAATCCATTTATTTTTGATTTCTTTTCTAGTCTTATAAAGCTATCATCATCATTATAAAGTCTTATTCTAAACTTATCTCTTTTGTTTAGCCCTAAAAGTTTTTCTTCTAAAACTTTATTATTAAAGTTATCAAAGTAAAGGCTTCTTATTTTATATTCAAAAGAATCTTTATATACATTTTTATCTAATGTTAAAAAATTTGATATTTTAGATCTTATTATTAAATAGTCTTGATAATTTATATAGTGTTTTAATTCACTTCTAAAGTCCATATAACCACCTCCTGAAATATAATATAAGTTATAATTCTTAAAATTATCTTAAATTTTTTAAGATTATTTTAAATTTTTTTGATATAATCAAATTATAATTTTATTTTTATAATAAAAGTTTTAAAATTAGTTAAATTTTAAGAGGTGATAAAATGCGAATTTTATTAGTAGAAGATGAAAAAAATTTGTCTCAAGCTATTGAATATATATTAAAGAAAAATAAATATATAGTAGATACTGTATTTAATGGTGAAGATGGCCTAGATTATGCTTTATCAAATATATATGATTTAATAATTTTAGATATAATGATGCCAAAATTAGATGGTATACATGTTTTAAAAAATATTAGACAAGGAAAAATATCTACCCCTGTTTTATTTTTAACTGCTAAAAGTGCATTAGAAGATAAAGTTATAGGTCTAGATACTGGTGCTGATGATTATTTGACTAAACCTTTTGAAATAGATGAACTTTTAGCAAGAATTAGGGCTATGTTAAGAAGAAAAGGAGAATTATTAGAAGATAATATCAAGTTTAAAGATATAAATTTAAATAATTCTAATTATACTTTATATTGTGAAAAAAATTCTGTTCAGCTTCCGCTTAAAGAATTCAATATAATGAAAATATTTATTAATAATCCTAAAAATGTTATAACCAAAGAATACTTAATAGAAAAAGTTTGGGGCTTTGATAGTGATACTGACTATAATAATGTTGAGGTATATATATCTTTTTTAAGAAAAAAATTATTAACTATTGGTTCTAAAGTTGAAATTAAAACTGCTAGAGGTATTGGATATTATATGGAAGGATGATATTATCATGTTAAAAAAACTAAAGACAAAATTTATTTTAACTATTATTTTTATAATATCTCTTATAATGTTAACTATCCTTTTATCTATAAATATAATATTAAATACAAATATGAATAAAAAAACCATTGATATTATGAGAGAGATAGCTATTAATGATGGAATACCCCATATGAAAAATCCTAGTTTTAAACCTATACCGCCTGAAGATAACCATATTAAACAATTTAATATTAGTTTTTCTGTAAAGTTAAATAAACAAAATAAACTAACAGAAACTATATATCCTTTACAAATTAGCTATGATGAAAGTCAGCTAAATACTCTAGTTGACTATGTATTATCTAATAAAAATAAATATGGTCAAATTGGAAATATTAGT
>CAMMEG010000121.1 GCA_946495765.1 uncultured Eubacteriaceae bacterium | reverse complement strand
TACTTCTGGTAATGTAGTTACTGATGAAAATTTAAAAGAAGAAATAGGGTATAAAAAGTATGATATTGTATTAGCAAATATTATAGCAGATGTTATATGCTTTATTTCACCAGTTGTTCCTAGTCAATTAAAAGATGATGGTGTTTTTATTGCTAGTGGGATTATAAAAGATAGATTAGAAGATGTGTATAATGCTTTAAATGAAAGTGGACTTGAAGAAGTAGAAACAATAATAAAAGATGAATGGGTATGTGTTATTTCTAAAATAAAAAAATAATATAGAAAGAGTGAATATATGGCTAAATTTTTTGTTTCTAACAATTTAATTAAAGATGATAAAGTTTTTATAAATGGAGAAAATGTAAATCATATTATAAATTCACTTCGTTGTAAAATAGGTGAAGAAATAGAAATATCTACAGGAGATGGATTTGATTATTTATGTAAAATAGAAGAAATATCTAAAGATTTAGTTATAGCAAAAATAATAGACTGTTTTGGCAATGAAAGCGAGCCCAATGTAAAAATAACTCTTTATCAAGGGTTGCCTAAAGCTGAGAAAATGGAACTTATTATACAAAAGTCCATAGAACTTGGAATAGATGAAATTGTGCCTATTAATACAGATAGAACTATTGTTAAACTTGCTGGCAAGGAAGATAAAAAATTAGCTAGATGGAACAAAATAGCAGAATCTGCTGCTAAACAATCAAGAAGAGGTAAAGTACCAAAAGTTAGGTCAATAATTAATTTTTCACAGGCTATACAACAAGCTAGCCAAAATAATCTAAATATTATACCTTATGAGAAAGAAGAAAAAAATAGTATAAAAAATACTATTAAAGACTTTAATGGTAAAAGTATAGGTATTTTTATAGGACCAGAAGGTGGATTTAGTAAAAAAGAAATAGAAATAGCTATAGAAAACAATATTAAGCCAATAACTTTAGGCAAAAGAATACTTAGAACAGAAACAGCAGGATTTATAACAACAGCTATTTTACTTTATGAATTGGAGGAATAATATGATTTATTTTGATAATTCGGCAACTACAAAAGTATATGATGAAGTTTTAGAAGAAATAGTAGATACTATTAAAAATAATTTTGCAAATTCTTCATCTTTGCATAGACTAGGGTATGAAACCGAACAAAGAGTAATAAAAGCAAAAAAGTATATAGCAAATATTATAAATAGTAAAGAAGATGAAATATATTTTACATCTGGTGGTACAGAATCTAACAATATTGCTATATTTGGAGTTTGTGATGCTTATAAAAAATATGGTAATAAAATAATAACAACTAAAATAGAGCACCCATCAGTATTAAAATGTTTTAATGAATTAGAAAAGCGTGGATTTGAAGTTTGTTATTTAGACGTAGATACAAAAGGATATATAAATATAGAAGAACTTACTAATCAAGTAAATGATAATACTATTTTAGTGAGTATTATGTATGTTAATAATGAAATAGGTAATATACAAAATATTGATGAAATTGGGAAAAAAATTAAACAAAAAAATAAAAATACTATTTTTCATACAGATGCAGTACAAGCTTTTGGAAAATTAAAAATAAACGTAAAAAATATAGACTTAATGAGTGTAAGTGGACATAAAATACACGCTCAAAAAGGAATAGGATTTTTATATGTTAAAAATGGAATAAGGCTTAATAATATAATTTTTGGAGCTGGTCAGCAAAAGGGACTTCGCTCAGGTACAATAAATAATGAAGGGATAATAGGTCTTTATAAAGCTAGTGAAATAGCATATAAAAATTTAGATGAAAACTTTAACAAGGTTTATAACATAAGAAAAGAAATAATAAGTTTAAAAGATAAAATAGAAAATATGTCTATAAATGGTGATGAAGAAAATGGTATACCCTATATATTAAGTCTTAGCTTTAAAGATGTTAAAGGTGAGGTTTTATTACATGCTTTAGAAGATAAAAATATATTTGTATCTACTGGTTCTGCTTGTGGTTCAAAAGGTAAAAAAGATTTATCTATGATACACTATATTAATAAAGAAAATGTAGGATCTACTATAAGGGTGAGTTTTTCTTCGGATAATACAATAGAACAAGCAAAAGAATTTAATAAAGCTATTTTAGAAATTGTACCTATGCTTAGAATATATAAAAGAAGATAGGAGAAAGTTTATGCAAAATGTTTTATTAGCTAAATATGGAGAAATTGCTCTTAGAGGTAAAAATAGACATTTAATAGAAAATGCTCTATTAAAAACTATATCAAAAAATTTAGAAAAAGTCGGCAAATATTGGGTATCTAAAGAACAAGGGCGAGTTTTAATAGAAAGTAAAGAAGAAAGTGGATTGTTTGATTATGATAAGGTTATACCCCTAGTTGTTAATATATTAGGGATAACTGCTGTCTGTCCTGCTATTAAATTAGATAATAGTGATATTAATAATATAAGAGAAAAAGCCCTTATTCACATGAAAGAACATTGGAATGATAAAAATTATACCTTTAAAGTAGAAACAAAACGCTCAGATAAACAATATTCTATGGATTCTAGAGAAATATCAACAGATATAGGAGGATATATTTTTGATAATATGGACAATATTTCTGTTAATGTTAGAAATCCAGATATAACATTAATGATAGAAATAAGAAACTATGTATATGTATATAGTAAAATCATAAAAGGGTTTGGAGGATTACCAGTTGGTACATCAGGTAAAGCTACTGTTTTATTATCTGGTGGTATTGATAGTCCAGTGTCAGCATTTATGATGGCTAAAAGGGGAGTTTCTATTGAAGCAGTATATTTTAACAGTCCACCATATACATCAGATAGAGCTAAACAAAAAGTTATAGATTTAGCAGAACAACTATCTACTTTTACTGGTGAAATAACACTATATATAGTACCTTTTACAGAAATTCAATTAAAAATATATGAAAGTGTCCCTCCTGAAAAAATGACTATAATCTTAAAAAGGGCAATGTTTAAAATAGCTGAAAAAATAGCTATTAAAAGTAATTCTCAAGGTCTTGTAACAGGAGATAGTATAGGACAAGTTGCTAGCCAAACAATGCAAGCTATTGAAGCTATTAACTCTGCTGTTAAAGAATTACCAGTTTTTAGACCATTATGTAGTATGGATAAACAAGAAATAATTGATATAGCTAGAAAATTAGGAACTTTTGATATATCTATTAGACCTTATGAAGATTGTTGTACAATATTTGTAGCAAAGCATCCAGAAACTAAACCTAAAAAATCTATTATTGAAAATATTGAAAAAAATATAAAAGATTTAGATATATTAATTGAAAAATCTTTAAATAATATTGAAACTATAAAATTGTAATAAAAAGGTTGTATAAAGTTTATTTTATACAACCTTTTTATTTAAAATAAATAATAGGAATACATAGTTATTATAATATATTTTTAAAAATATTAAAAAAAATATTAAATATTAAAACTTTTTATATAAGTAAATAATCTATAAGATATAAAGGAGGAAAGATATATGATTAATATTTATAATAAACTATCAAATTATTTAGTACAAAATCAAGAAAAGTTTTATAGATTATCTTATACTTATGTTAGAAATAAAGACGATGCTTTAGATGTTGTTCAAAATGCAATGTTAAAAGCATTAGAAAAATATAAAGATATAAGAAATATAGATGCTATTAATACTTGGTTTTATAAAATTTTAGTAAATGAAAATTTGCTATATTTAAGGAGGAAGAAAAAAGAAATATGTACATATGATAAAGATTTAGATTTAATATATTTTGAAAATTATAATGAAAATATTGATATTTATGAAAAACTTAAATTTTTGCCAACTGATACTCAAACAATAATTATTTTACATTATTTTGAAGATTTAACATTATCAGAAATATCTAAAATAACTAATACTAATGTAAATACAGTAAAATCTAGGCTTTATACTGGATTAAAGAAATTAAAGGTAGAGTTTAAGGAGGAATAATTATGAAAAATTTTAAAAGTGCAAAAAAAGTATATGAAAATATAGAAGTACCTAAAGAATTAAAGGAGATAACAAACAGTATGATAAAAGAAAATAAACCTAAAAATAAATTTAAATATATTTATTCAGCAGCAGGGCTATTATTATTTATATTAGTAGGAATTAATGTTAGCGAAACATTTGCTACTAATTTTTCCAAAATACCATTAATTGGAGAAATTGTATCTGTTGTATCCATATACGGTAAAAAAATAACTGAAGATAAAACTATAAATATAGAAGCACCAAAAATATCTTCTAAAGACCAAAATGTAGAAGATATAGCAGAAAAGATTAATAAAGAAATTGAAAGTATTATAAATAGTTATACACAAGAGGCAGAAAAACATATTCAAGAATATAAAGAGGCATTTATAGCAACAGGTGGAACAGAAGAAGAGTTTAATCAAAAAAATATAGTAGTTGACGTTTCATATGAAGTTAAATCTCAATCTAAAGACCATTTATCACTTGTTTTAAATGCTAATGAAAATTGGGCAAATGCTTATGGAATATCATATTTTTATAATATAGATTTGAATACAGGGAACAACATAACTTTAAAAGATTTATTGGGAGATGACTATATTAACATTTCTAATGAAAGCATAAAAACTCAAATACAAGAGCAAATAGAGTCTGATGAAAATATATCTTATTTTGGTTATGGTAATGATGATAGTAATATAGAAGGATTTGAAACAATAACCGATGAAACAAAATTTTATATAAATGAAAAAGGTAATCCAGTTATAGTTTTTGATAAATATGAAATTGCTCCTGGTTATATGGGTAATGTATCATTTGAAATAGAAAAATAATTTTATAAAAAGGCTGTATTTTACAGCCTTTAATTT
>CAMMEG010000120.1 GCA_946495765.1 uncultured Eubacteriaceae bacterium | reverse complement strand
AATCTAAAGTTATATACTTTATAGAATATAATTTAACTCAAAATTAAAATAATTATAAAACTTTAGATTTTAATACCTATAAATAATAAAAGATAGATATTTATAAATGTTAAATTTATTTGATATTTATTTAACAATTACATTATATACCATTGTTATTTATTTGTCAATATATATTTTTAATAATTTTAATTTATATAGAAATAATATAATATATAACTAAAAATCTCAATATAAATATAGTAATAAAAAATTATTAATAAATTGTAGACTTTAAAATTACTAAAATGTATAATATATAAAAATTAATTATACAAGGAGATAATTTATGGAATATACTTTATTAAATATAGCTAGTTTTATTTTAGGGATTATATCATGGGTTTTACCATTAATTTTAATTTTTAAAAATATAAATTATAAAAAAGTTAGTATATTTTCAATATTAAGCCTTATTTTAACTATTATTTCAATATATTTTCAATTTATTTATACTAATTATCTAGTAAAAATAGAAGATTGGTCTGCAATAGAAGATACTAATGATACTGTATTATTTTTTTGTACAGTATTAATTTTAGGAACTTTTATTTTAAATTTTATACTATTAAAAATTAAATATAAAAAAAATTAATAAAAAAGTTTTTAACACTAAAATAAATTATATATTAATTATCATAATTATTAACAGTATTTATAATTTTATAAAAATATTTAAAAAACATTGTTAAAAATTATAAAAGATGTTATAATTATACTTAATGTATAATTATAAAAATATTAATTTATATTTAATAATATAAATTAGGACACGAAAGGAGAAACATATGTATAATACGTACTCTACAACATTAGCAGGAAGAGAGTTAACTGTTGAAATAGGCAGAGTAGCTGAACTAGCTAATGGGGCTGCTATTGTAAGATATGGTGAAACAGTTGTTTTAACAGCTGTTACTGCATCTGAAAAACCAAGAGATGGTATAGATTTTTTCCCACTTAGCATAGACTATGAAGAAAAATTATATTCTGTTGGTAAAATACCTGGAGGATTTATAAAAAGGGAAGGTAAGCCTACTGAAAAAGCAGTTTTAACATCGCGTCTTATAGATAGACCTATTAGACCATTATTCCCTAAAGATTATAGAAATGATGTAGGTTTAGTAGCTACTGTTTTATCAGTAGATCAAGATTGTAGTCCAGAAATAGTTGCTATGATAGGTTCATCTATTGTTTTATCTATATCAGATATACCTTTTAATGGTCCAACAGGTGCAGTTATGGTTGGACTTATAGATGGAGAGTTTATAATAAACCCAACTGCAGAACAAAGAGAAAAAAGTGAACTTTCTTTAACAGTTTCATCTACAAAACAAAAAGTTATGATGATAGAAGCTGGTGCTAATGAAATAGACGATGAAACAATGTATAATGCAATTATGCTTGCTCATAAAGAAAATATAAAAATAGCAGAATTTATAGAAGGAATAGCTAAAGAAATTGGTAAAGAAAAACATAGCTATGAAGAACATAGTGTAGATAAAGAGATATATAAGAATATAATAAATATTATTACAGATGAAAGAATGGAAAATGCTGTATTTACAGATTTAAAACAAGTTAGAGATGAACAAGTAACAGCACTTAAAGAAGAAGTTATAGAAAAGCTTTTACAACAATATGAAGGTGAAAATCCAGAAGATTTTATCCTACAAATAAATGAAGCTATATATAAATATGAAAAAGAAACTGTACGTAGAATGATTTTAAAGGATCATAAAAGACCTGACGGGCGTGGATTAGAAGAAATTAGAAAACTTAAAGCAGAAATAGATATATTACCTAGAACCCATGGTTCAGCCATATTTAGTAGAGGTCAAACTCAAGTTTTAACAGTTACTACATTAGGGTCTATTGGAGAAGCACAAAAATTAGATGGATTAGATGAATTAGAAGTGACTAAAAGATATATCCATCATTATAATTTCCCTAGCTATTCTGTTGGAGAAACAAGACCATCTAGAGGACCAGGAAGAAGAGAAATAGGCCATGGAGCTTTAGCAGAAAGAGCATTAGTACCAGTTATACCTTCTGAGGAAGAATTTCCTTATGCTATAAGACTTGTATCTGAAGTTTTGAGTTCAAATGGTTCTACTTCTCAGGCTAGTGTTTGTGGTTCTACACTTTCTCTTATGGCAGCAGGAGTACCTATTAAAAGACCAGTAGCAGGTATATCTGTTGGACTTGTTACAGGAGATACAGATGATGACTTTGTATTACTTACAGATATACAAGGATTAGAAGACTTTTTTGGAGATATGGATTTTAAAGTAGCTGGAAGCCACAAAGGTATTACTGCAATACAAATGGACATAAAGATAGATGGTTTAACACCAGAGATTATTAAACAGTCTTTACAAAAAACTAATGAAGCTAGACAGTATATATTAGATGAGGTTATGCTTAAAACTATTAATAAACCTAGAGCGCAACTTTCTGAACATGCGCCTAAAATAGGTTTCTTGCAAATAGATCCTGAAAAGATGGCAGATGTAATTGGTCCTAGAGGTAAAACTATTAATAAAATATTAGAGCAAACAGGGGTTGATAAAATTGATACAGAAGATGGTGGAAGAATATTTGTTTGTTCAAATGAGCAAGAAAAAATAGATAAAGCTTTATCTATTATAAATGCAATAGCTAAAGATCCAGAAGTAGGACAAATATTTACAGGTAAAGTAGTTAGAATTATGAATTTTGGTGCTTTTATAGAGATTGCTCCAGAAAAAGAAGGGCTTGTTCATATATCAAAGATTTCTAAAGAAAGGGTTGGAAAAGTAGAAGACGTAATAAGTATTGGAGATGAAGTAATAGTTAAGGTTATAGAAATAGACGAACAAGGAAGAATAAATTTATCTATAAAAGATGCATTGAGCTAAATTTTAATAAAATCTTATTAAAAGCCTTATAGATTTCTATAAGGTTTATTCTTAATTTTAATTTATATATTATTTAGTATTAAATTAAGGAATAAATTATATAATAATTATAAACTTTATTAAATTTAAGTGTTATATTAATATTATTTATATATGATTAAAAGTGATTATGTTGTAAACATTTTTATTTTGTAAAAGTGCATAATTTATTATACTTCATAATCAAAAAAATTATTTAATTATAATATATATTTTGGACAAAATATATATATTATAATTAGTAAAGGAGTATAAATTATGTTTGATACAATTAAATTAGATAATGGAGTATCTATTGTTATGGAACAAATAAGTTCTGTTCGTTCTGTGTCTTTAGGTATATTTATAAAAAATGGATCTATAAATGAAAATAAAGAAACAAATGGGATATCACATTTTATAGAACATATGTTATTTAAGGGAACAAGTAAAAGAACTTCTAAGGATATTGCTGAAGAAATGGATAATATTGGGGGTCAACTAAATGCATTTACCTCTAAAGAATATACTTGTTATTATGCTAGAGTATTAGATACTCATATAGATAAGGCAATAGATGTTTTAACAGATATGCTTTTTAATTCAGAATTTAATGAAAATGATATTGAAAAAGAGGCTAAGGTTATAATAGAAGAAATAAGTATGTATGAAGATAATCCAGAAGACATAGTTTTTACAGAGTTACAAAAAAATGTATGGAAAAACTCACCTTTAGAATATAGTATACTAGGTACTAAAGAAAATATATCTAATTTTAAACAACAAGATTTTTTTAATTATATGAAAGAAAAATATGTTGGAGAAAATACAGTTATAGCTATTGCAGGAAACTTTGACAAAGAAAGGATACTAAATACAATAAAAGATAAGGTTAAAAATATGATAAAAGGTGTTTCTAGTTTAGAAGCTAATAAAAGTTATGTTTATATACCTTCTAAAACTAAAGTTTATAAAGATATAGAACAATTACATCTTGTAATTTCTTTTGAGGGAGTATCTTTTAATAGTAAATATAACTATAGTATGAGTTTATTAAATACTATATTTGGTGGTGGGATGAGTTCAATACTTTTTCAAAAGATAAGAGAAGAACATGGACTTGCATATTCTATATATTCTTATAATTCTAATTATATAAATAATGGCCTTTTTAATATTTATGTAGGTCTTAATAAAAGCCAGTTAGATAAAACTATAAGTATAATAAAACATGAAATAAATAATCTTAAAAAAGTAAAAATAAGTAAAGAGCAAATAGATAAAACAAAAGAACAATTAAAAAGTAATTATATAATGGGATTAGAAAGTACATCTAATAGAATGTCTAGTATAGGTAGGTCTAAAATTTTGCTTGGAAGGATAAAAACACCAGATGAGATAATAAAAGAAGTAGATTTAATAAAAAAAGAAGATATAGATTATCTTATAGACACTGTTTTTAATATTGATAAGATGAGTATATCTTTAGTTGGTAGAGTAGATGATATAAATTTATAAAAAGAAAATTTTGTAAGATATTTTTGTAACATAAATTTAATATAAATGGGTAAACTAAATTTAATAGCATTAATAAAATTTTTGCTATTATAAGCATTCTTATTTTTTAGGAGGTATTTTTATGCAAAATAGACCTTTAGATTGGATAGCACTAACTTTTGTAATAATAGGTGCGATAAATTGGGGTCTTATTGGATTTTTTAAATTTGACCTAGTTGCAACACTATTTGGTGGTATGGATTCTCTTGTAAGTAGGATTGTTTATGCTTTAGTTGGTCTTGCTGGTTTATATTGTATAAGTTTATATGGTAAACTTAGCAACACACAATCTACCACAAATAGATAAATTATTTTATATAATAAAGAGACATTTGATATATAAATTTAATATACAAATATCTCTTTATTTTTATAATAATTATTTAAGGAGAAAAATATGAAATATAATAATATAAAATATGCTAAATTTAAAAATAGAAAAAATAGATTTAT
>CAMMEG010000119.1 GCA_946495765.1 uncultured Eubacteriaceae bacterium | reverse complement strand
CACCTATACCAGATAATAAACCTGCTATAACCATAGATAATATAATATTTTTCTTTTCATTAATACCTGCATACTTACTAGCAAATCTATTTTGTCCACAAGCTTTTAATTCATATCCTATTATAGTTTTTTCAAGTAATATATAAGTTAATATAACGAATATAATAGCAATTATAATAGAATAATTAATATCTGTTCCTGGTATACCTAATTGAGGTATGACTGCACTAGTTTCAACATCTAAAGATTGATTTCTAAGTTGGTCAAAAACATATTTTACTACTAATATATTAACTAAATATGTTCCTATGTAGTTAGTCATAATAGATGCAATAACTTCGTTAACATTTGCAATAGCTTTTAATATACCTGGTATAGCTCCCCATAAAGCACCTGCTATAGCCGCACCTATTAAAGCCACAATCCAATGTATACTATCTGGTAAAAATGTCCATCTAACTCCAATATGTACAGCAGCATATGCTCCTATAATAAACTGCCCTGATGCACCTATATTAAAAAGTCCTGTTTTAAATGCAAAAGCAATTGAAAGACCTGTCATAATAATAGGTATTGCAAAATATATAAGTCTAGATAATCCTGTTAAACCGTCCGTAAATCCTCCTTTTAATATAGTTATAAAACCATTAATTGCCTCTGTTGGCTCACTTACAAGAAGTACTATAAATGCAAATATAAATCCAGCTAATATTGCAAATAAAGAAGATGAAAAACTCATAAGCCCTTTATAATTTTTTTGTTTTTTTACTTTGTTATACATTTTTCACACTCCTTTTTGTACCAGCCATATATAGTCCAAGTTCTTGTACAGTAACATCTTTTGGATTTACATCTGCCACTATTTCTCCTTCATACATAACTAATATTCTATCACTAAGGTTCATAACCTCATCAAGCTCTAGAGAAACTAATAAAACAGCCTTACCTTTATCTCTTTGTTCTAATATTTGTCTGTGTATATACTCTATTGCTCCAACATCAAGTCCTCTAACTGGTTGTACAGCTATTACTAATTCTGGGTCTCTATCTAACTCTCTTGCTATAATAGATTTTTGTTGATTACCTCCAGACATACCTCTAGTAATAGAATTTTCCCCTTGCCCACTTCTTATATCAAATTTTTCTATAAGATATTTAGCATAAGACTTTATTTCATCAAATTTTAAAAATCCAAATTTTTGAAATCTTTTGGTAAAATATGACTGTAAAACAAGATTTTCTTGTAAAGTATAGTCTAATACAAGCCCATATTTATGTCTATCCTCTGGTATATGAGCAAATCCATCTATACATTTTTTTCTAATACTCTCTTTAGTAACATCTTTATCTTTTAATTTCACTTTGCCACTTTCTAAATTCATAAGACCTGTTATACCATATACAAGCTCAGATTGTCCGTTTCCATCTATACCAGCTATACAAACTATTTCTCCACTTCTAACTTCAAAAGATACATTTTTTACAATTTGTTTACCTGTATCTTTAGATTTTACACATAAATTTTCCACTTTTAATATAGTATCCCCTATTTTTGCTGGTTGTTTTTGTACATTTAAGTTTATTTTTCTACCAACCATCATTTCAGACATTTCTTCTTTAGATGTAGTAGCAACATCTACTGTTCCTATATATTTACCCTTTCTAATAACACTACATTTATTAGCAACTGCTTTTATTTCATTTAATTTATGTGTAATAAATATAATAGACTTTCCCTCTGCTACAAGATTTTTCATAGTAGATATAAGTTCATCTATTTCCTGAGGAGTTAAAACAGCTGTAGGTTCATCAAATATTAATATATCATTATCACAATATAACATTTTTAATATTTCTACTCTTTGTTGCATACCAACTGTTATATCAGCTATATAAGAATCTAGATTTATTTGAAACTTATATTTTTCTATTAATTGCTCAACTTTTTTTCTAGCATCTTTCATTTTCAAAAATCCTGCAGATGTAGTTTCTCTACCTAAAACAATACTTTCTAAAACAGTGAAATTATGAACAAGTTTAAAATGTTGATGCACCATACCTATACCTAAATCATTAGCATCATTAGGATTGTTTATTTTTACTTCTTTTTCATTAATTTTTATAGTACCTTTTTCTGGTTGATATAATCCAAATAAAATACTCATAAGAGTAGATTTACCAGCACCATTTTCTCCTAAAAGGGCATGTATCTCTCCTTTTTTTACTTTTAAAGTAATATCATCATTAGCCTTAAAGCTGCCAAACTCTTTTGTAATATTATTCATTTCTATTACATAAGACAACTTACTCACCTCCTAAGTAATATTTTATAAATCATCTTTTGTAAAAGCAAAAGGTAATATTTCATTTAAAGTATATTCTTTATAATCATCTTCACTTTTACCTAAAATAACTTTAAAATCTTTTATATTACAAAATTCAGCCATAACTTGTCTACATACTCCACAAGGTGCACAATACTCTCGCTCTTTTTCTTTTGCTCCTTTAGGACTACCAACAATAGCAATAGCTTCAAATTCTATTTCACCTTCAGATACTGCCTTAAAAAAGGCAGTTCTTTCAGCACAATTAGTTGGTGAGAGTGCCGCATTTTCTATATTACATCCAGTATATATTTTACCACTTTTTGTAAGCAATGCCGCTCCAACTTGAAAATTAGAATATGGTGAATATGAATAAGTTTGAGCTTCTAAAGCTTTTTTTACTAATTTTTTCATAATATACACCCTTTCTTATTATTTTATTATATCATTTAAAAAACTAGTTCCATCTATGTTACCATCTAAATCAAATATATCTAATACTGTTTTAGCAATGTCTGCAAATGTACTTCTTATACCTAATGATACATTTTCTTTTATATTTTTACCATAAACTAATAATGGTACATTTTCTCTAGAATGGTCTGTTCCTTTATATCCTGGGTCACAACCGTGGTCAGCTGTCATAATAAGGATATCATCATCTTTCATATTTTGCATAAAAGTTCCTAATTGTTTATCAAAAGTAGTAGCAGCTTTTGCATATCCTTCTATGTCATTTCTGTGACCATAAACCATATCAAAGTCTACTAAATTTATAAAAGCAAGTCCATTAAAATCTTTTTCTTGTAAAGCAATAGTTTTTTCCATTCCATCTACATTATTTACTATACTAGTTGTTTCTTTAATACTCTTCCCAGCAAATATATCATATATTTTACCTATACCAATAGTATCTAATCCAGCTTTTTCTAAATAATCTAACATAGTGTCTCTAGGTGGCAATAAAGAATAGTCATGTCGTCTTGGAGTTCTTTTAAAAGGATATTCACCTTCAAAAGGACGAGCTATAACTCTTCCTACGCCATCTTTGCCTGTTAAAATATCTCTTGCTATTTGACAATATTCATATAATGTTTCAATAGGTACAATATCTTCATGAGCTGCTATTTGAAAAACACTATCTGCTGATGTGTATACTATTAAAGCACCTGTTTTTATATGTTCTTCACCATAATCTTTTATAACCTCAGTACCAGAATACGGCTTGTTGCAAATAACTTCTCGTCCTGTTGCTTTTTTAAATTTATCTATAATATAGTCTGGAAATCCATTTGGATAAGTAGGTAATGGATTATCAGATATAATGCCTGCTATTTCCCAATGTCCTATTGTTGTATCTTTTCCCATAGAGGCTTCTTCTAATCTACCATATGCTCCAATAGGTTTTTCTACACCTTGTTTATAATCTATTTTATCAATATTAAAAAGTCCTATATTAGCCATATTAGGTGTATCATACTCTTTAGATGATATTATTGTTTTTAATGTGTTACTACCTTCATCACCAAAATCTTTAGCATCTTTTGCTTCTCCTATACCATAGCTATCTAAAACAATTAAAAAAACTCTTTTTGCTTTCATATAAAAAACCTCCTTAATTTAAATTTAAACTTAATTATTACTTAATTTAAATTTTATCATATTATTATAATTTTTGCAAATATTTGGATAAAAAATATATTCTTAATTATATATCTAATATAATTTTTAAAAATTGACTATTAATTTTATACAATTAATTACTAAAGCCTGTATTATATATTAAACAAAATATATAATACAGGCTAATTTATTAATACCCTGTAACTTGTTGATTTTTTAAAACTTGACAAATAGAACTAGTTCCTAATCTTGTTGCTCCAGCATTAATAAAATTTTTAGCATCTTCAATGGTTTTTATACCACCAGCTGCTTTAATAGCTACATCTTTAGATACATTTTCTTTCATAAGTTTTATATCTTCTAATGTTGCACCATTAGTTCCAAATCCAGTAGATGTTTTTATAAAATCAGCTTTTGCATTGCTAACTGCTTTACAAAGTGCTATTTTCTCATCTTGTGTTAAATAGCAGGTTTCTATTATAACTTTTAAAATATGATTTCCAATAGAATTTTTTATTTGTCTAATTTCATCTTCTATTTTATCAAATAATCCGGACTTTGCATCACCAATATTTATAACCATATCTATTTCTTTTGCACCATTTTGAATAGCCTCTTTTGCTTCTTCTATTTTTATTTTTGTAGTATTATATCCTAAAGGAAATCCTATAACTGTACAAACTGGTATTTCATCTTTTAAATATTCACTAGCTTGTTTAACATATGAAGGTGGTATACAAACAGACGCAACTTTCATTTCTTTAGCTTCATCACAAATTTTTTTAATATCCTCCCATGTAGCTAACGGCTTTAAAAGAGTATGATCTACTTTTTCTATAATATATTTCATATTATTTCCTCCTATTTTACAATTCTTTTATAATATTAGAAACCCAAAGACAAAAATCTTCAGCTGCCTTTTTAGCAGTTTCGACTACTCTTTCATGAGAATGTTTAAACTTTTGTATACCTGTTGCCATATTGGTTATACAAGATATACCTAAAACTTTTAAACCTAAATAATTTGCAACTATTGTTTCTGGTACAGTA
>CAMMEG010000118.1 GCA_946495765.1 uncultured Eubacteriaceae bacterium | reverse complement strand
ATATAATAGGAATAAACTTACATATAATGTTAGCTATTGGTTGGTTTATTCTTGCTCACTGTATAATAAATGAGTTTAGAAGTATTTTAGAAAATATGGTTGAACTTGATAAGGGGTATTTAGTACCTAAATGGTTAATAAAAGGATTAGAGGTTACTAACAAGCTAATTGATAAAAATGTTGATAATGTGGTCAATAGTTTAGATGACAAAAAAGAAAAATAGGGAGCATATTCTCCCTTTATTTTTATGTTTATTTTAAAATATACATCTTGATAAATTAAATAAGAAGTATTATAATATTAACATAGTCAAAAACATTTGTTTTAAAGAGTGCAAAGTATAGCTTTATGGTTATACGCTTGTACTCGATTTTTATTTATATTTTATAAAAAATTACATAATAAAGATAATCTTAAAATTTAAATACAAAATAAATGGTAAACTTGGGGTAAACTAATTAAAAAATACAAAATAAAATGGATAGACTCCTCGCTTATATAAGGGTTGTAGGAGGTAGAGGGGGTAGGCTCTCCTCATCTCCATACTATATGTTTTTAATATTTTTAAATCTTTAAAAACCTTGATTTTTCAAGGTTTTTTATTTTGTAAATTTACAATGATTTTCTACCTAATATTGCAGTTAAATAGTTTTATTTGAAAAGTATAATTATTTTTAATTAATTAAGTTAATAAAAACAAAAATTATACTTTATTAAAAAAATTAAAATAAAAAATATATAACATGGATAAAATTTTAAAAATTGCTAAATAATATAAATTTTTATTAATGTATAAAAATTTAAAAAATAGCTAAATATGTTTAAAATGATATAATTTAGTACTTTTCATTAATAGAATTATATGATATAATGTTAAAAAATTCATTAAATTTTAGGAGTGTGATTTTATTTGGATTCTGCTGGTTTGCAGTTTATAATTTTAATTATTTTGATTTTTTTATCAGCTTTTTTCTCTATGTCAGAGACTGCCTTGACATCTATTAGTAAAATAAGACTTAGAACAGCGGTTGACGAAAATGTAAAAAATGCTAAACTTATACAAAATGTTTTAGAAGATCCAGCTAGATTATTAAGTGCAATATTAATAGGAAACAATCTTGTTAATATTGGAGCTTCTTCTATTGCAACAGCTATGGCAATAGATAGGTTTAAAAGTCAAGGTATTGGTATTGCAACAGGAATACTTACGATTGTAATACTAATATTTGGTGAGATTACACCAAAAACTTTTGCTACTAAAAATTCAGAAAAAATTTCTCTTTTGGTTATAAAGCCAATAAGTTTTTGTATATTAATTTTTACGCCAATTATATTTATTTTAAATATAATTACAGGATTTTTTTTAAGACTTCTTGGTGTAAAAAAAGATGAAAAAGTACCAACTATTACAGAATCTGAGCTACTTACAATGGTTAATGTTAGTCATGAAGAAGGAGTTTTAGAAATAGATGAAAGAGAAATGATTAATAATGTTGTATATTTTGCCAATAATAATGCTGAGGATATTATGGTTCCTAGAACAGATATAGTGGCTGTAAATATAGAAACAACATATGAAGAACTTACTTATTTGTTTAAAGAAGAAACATTTTCTAGAATGCCTGTTTATGAAAATTCAATTGACAACATAGTTGGAATTATTTCTTTAAAAGATTTATTATTTGTAAACAAATCTAAAGAATTTAATATAAAAGATTATATGAGAGAACCATTTTTCACCTATGAATCTAAGTCTTTAAAAGAACTATTTGCAGAAATGCGTATAAATAGAATTCCTATGGCTATAATTTTAGATGAATATGGTGGAACTTCAGGTATAATCACTTTAGAGGATATGTTAGAAGAAATAGTAGGTGATCTTGCAGATGAATATGACCAACACGAACAGGAAATAATAGTTATAAAAGAAGATGAGTATATTGTTGAGGGAACTACGAAGATAGAAGATGTAAATAATAGGCTTGGTACAAATTTTGAATCTAAAGATTTTGATTCTATTGGTGGATTTGTTATAGAAACTTTTGGTAAATTTCCTGACAAAGGTGATACTATAAGAAGTAATAATGTAAAATTTATTGTTGAAAAAATAGAAAAAAATAGAATAGAAAAACTTAGAATATTGACAGATGAAGTATAAAAATACAGTATTTTAAAAGGTGTTTTTTATATTAAAATATACTATAAATATTATTAAATATATAGTTAATTTGTATAAAATAATATTATTTTAAAAATAAATTAAAAGTATATTGACAAAATAAATAAAATATTGTAATATAATTATATAGTATTTGGATTGTTACTGGTTAAGCAGGCTATACCATTTTCTTATAAATTTGCTATATTATAGTTTAATTTATGTTATGAAAGTAGGTATAGTCTTTTTTATGCCTACAAAATTTAATGAGGTGAACCTTGATGAAAGTTAAAAAAGTTATTAATAACAACCTTGTAAAGTCATATAATGAAAAAAATGAAGAAATACTTGTTATGGGATGTGGTATTGGATTTAAAAAGTCTATTGGAGATGAAATAGATGAATCTAAAATAGAAAAAATATATATATCAAAAGATAAAGAAGTATCTAATAAACTTATAACTTTATTAGAAAATTTACCTATAGAATATATACAGTCAGCGAATGAAATTATAAGCTATGCAAAAATATCATTAGGTAAAAAGTTAAATGAAAATATTTATATAACTCTCACAGATCATATAAGTTTTGCAGTTGAGCGTTTTAAAAAAGGAATAAAAATAAAAAATGCTCTTTTATGGGAGATAAAAAGATTTTATAATCACGAATTTCTTATAGGGAAAGAAGCTCTTTCTATAATAAAAAGGCGAATAAATGTTGATTTACCTGAAGATGAAGCTGGGTTTATAACACTTCATATTGTAAGTGCTTTAATGGATTCATCTGATGTTGGAGAAACAACAGAAATGACAAAAGTAATACAAAATATTTTAAATATAGTTAGATATCATTTTAATGTAGAATTTGATGAATATTCTTTACATTATGAAAGATTTATAACTCATCTTAAATTTTTTGTACAAAGGGTTTTTAGTGGAGTAGAAATAGACGATGATGATAAAAGTTTTTTACTTGTTTTAAAAGAGCAGTATAAAAATGAATATCAATGTTCTTTAAAAATAAGAAATTATATTAAAAGTGAGTATGGATATGACCTTACAGAAGATGAAATAATTTATATTACTGTTCATATCAAAAGAATAATAACTCAGTAGGGAGGAGTTTATATGGATTATAAAAAATTAGCGGAAATAATTCTTGAAAATATTGGTGGCTCAGATAATGTAACAGGTCTTACACATTGTGCAACTAGGCTTAGGTTTAATTTAAAAGATGAAAATAAAGCTAATACAGAAATATTGAAAAAAACAAAAGGAGTTATGGGTGTTGTTAAAAGTGGTGGTCAATATCAAGTTATAATAGGTAGTGATGTTGCCAATGTTTATAAACCTTTAACAAGTATATGTAATATTAATTTAACAGAAAATAAACAAAAAGAGACTACAGAAAAAAAGAATATAGGAACTAAAATTGTTGATACATTAACAGGTATATTTACACCAATACTACCAGCTATTACAGCAGCAGGTATGATTAAAGCTGTATTATCACTTCTTGTTGTTTTTAATGTTATTGAAAGTACTTCTCAGTCATATCAAATAATAACATTTATGGCTGATTCAGCGTTTTATTTTTTACCTATATTACTTGCAAGTTCAGCAGCTAAAAAATTTAATTGTAATCAATATCTTGC
Source organism: uncultured Eubacteriaceae bacterium (assembly GCA_946495765.1). GTDB lineage: Bacteria > Bacillota > Clostridia > Lachnospirales > CAG-274 > Tyzzerella. The sequence continues at coordinate 1,294 of CAMMEG010000118.1, read as the reverse complement.
AATAATGGTAGGTGGTATATTACTTCACCCTACATTTGTTAGTATGGTTAATTCAGCTAATGAAACAGGGGAAGCTATTAAGTTATTTATGATACCTATATATAATGCTAGTTATTCTTCGTCTGTTATACCAATAATACTTTCAGTGTGGTTTATGTCATATATAGAGCCTATTGCAGATAAAATATCTCCAAAGCCAATAAAATTTTTTAGTAAACCACTTATAACAATACTTATTACAGGTACTGTTTCACTTTCTATACTAGGTCCTATTGGATATATTATAAGTAATTATATTGCAGATTTCTTAAAAATGATGGAAAGTTATGGTTGGTTAGTATCAACAATATTAGGAGCTATATTCCCACTTCTTGTTATGACTGGAACACATTATGCTATTGTTCCTATTGGTATAAATAATCGTATGACTATGGGTTATGACACTATGGTATATCCTAATAACCTTGCATCTAATGTTGCTCAAGGTGGAGCTACTCTTGCTGTTGCATTAAAAAGTAAAGTTGCTGATATAAAACAACTTGCATCATCATCTGGTATTACTGCTGTTTGTGGTATAACAGAGCCAGCCTTATATGGTATAAACATTAGATTTAGAACACCTTTATATTCATCTATGGTAGGTGGTGCTGTTGGAGGATTTTTTGTAGGTATTAACAATGTAAAAAACTATTCAGGTGGTTCACCAGGTCTTTTAACACTTCCAAGTTATATTGGTAATGATAGTTTAAGAGATTTTTATTTAGCTTGTATAGGAGCTGTTATAGCATTTGTTGTAGCTTTTGTAGTATCATATATATTATATAAAGACCCTATTGAAGAAGTAGAAGAACATAAATCAAACAATAATAAAGATGATATAAAATCAGATATAGATTTAAAAGAGGAATTAACTAAAAGTAATAATGATACAACTACTTCAATCTTGTCACCAGCAAAAGGTAAAGTAGTACCTTTAAGTGAAGTAAATGATGCTGCGTTTTCTCAAGAGGTAATGGGAAAAGGTGGAGCTATAATATTAGAAGATGGAAAAATATATTCTCCAGTAGATGGAACTATTGCTGCTATCTTTGATACCTTCCACGCAATAGGCATAAAGACAGATGATGGAACAGAGGTACTTATACATGTTGGTATTGACACAGTTAAGCTTGGTGGAAAGCATTTTAAAGCATATGTAAAAGTTGGAGATAAAGTTAAAGCAGGTACTTTACTTGTAGAGGCAGATATTGAAAAAATAAAAGATGAAGGATACGATATAATTACACCAGTAATT
>CAMMEG010000117.1 GCA_946495765.1 uncultured Eubacteriaceae bacterium | reverse complement strand
AGAAACCAGTTTACAAAAACAACAAAATTTACAGAATATTAAAGACAAAATTAAACAAAATTATATTTACAAAATAAAGGAGAAAAAAGACTATGCAAAAGAAATGGTTAGTGAATTTAAGGATAAGATGTTAAACATTAAATCCTTAAAAAATAAAAATATAAAGGAGGAAAAAGATAAATTTAAAATTTTGAAAGATGGTGGTATTGTAATAGGAATGACAAAGGAGGGAGAAAAAGAAAAAATACATTATATAAAAGATGACGTACACACTCTTGTAGTTGGAGCAACTAGAAGTGGAAAATCAAGATGTTTAGTAATACCTAGCATTTGTACAATAGGACTAGCTGGAGAAAGTATGGTTATATCAGACCCTAAGGGAGAGTTATTTCAATATACAAATAAATATTTAGAAAGTTTAGGTTATGGTGTTATTTGTCTTGACTATAAAAATCCTGACAAAAGCACAAAATATAATCTTTTACAGCCTGTTATAGACGCTGTCAACAATGGTGATATGGAAAAAGCAGAAATGTATGCGTGGGATATAACTAATATAATTGTTGGGGACAATGTTTCTAATGAAAGGATATGGGAAAATGGAGAAAAGGCAGTTATATGTGTAGGTATTTTATGCGTTGTACTTAATGAACTAAACAAGCCTAATCCAAAATACCAAAATTTAACTAATGTATACTGGTTTATTGCAGAAATGAACAAAAAAATAGAAGATAAATATCCCATTGATTTATATATAGAAAAGTTGCCACAAGATCACCCTGCAAGAGCATTATTATCTATATCGGAAGTTGCACCAAGTAGGACAAAAGTTAGCTTTTTTACATCAGCACTTACCACTTTAAGATTATTTACAAGTAAGTCTGTTTACAACATAACTAATACAAGTGATTGTACCCTTGAAGATATAGGAAGAAAAAAACAAGCAATATTTTTTATATTGCCAGATGAAAAAACAACCTATTATCAAATAGCTAGTTTAGTTGTATCACAGCTTTATGAAATGTTGGTGCGTAAAGCAGACCAGCGAGGGGGCAGGCTTAAAAATAGAGTAAATTTTATATTAGATGAGTTTGGCAACTTTGTTAAAATAAATGATTTTACAAATAAATTAACGGTTGCTGGTGGACGTGGTATGCGTTTTAACTTGTTTTTACAATCTTTTGAACAGCTAGATATGAAATATGGTAAAGAAGAAAGCCATATAATAAAATCTAACTGTCAAAATTGGGTATATCTACAAGCAGATGATGATGAAACATTACAGTCTATTTGTAATAAATTAGGAAAATATACAACAAGTGCTTATCAATTATCTAGTAACCATCAAAGGCATACAACACCTAGTTCTTCTCATAGTCTAAGTTTAGTATCAAGAGAACTACTTACAACAGATGAAATAAGAAGAATAACAAGACCATATCAAATAGTTATGGGGAGAAATTTTCCTTGTATGTCAATAGCAGATGATTTAAGTAAGTGGTATTTTAATACTATGTGTGGACTTGGAAGTAAAGAACATAACCGAATATTAAGACAAAAAAGGGAAAATAAAAGACATAAAATAAATATAAATAGTGAAGTTGAATTATGGAATATTTGGATACTTTACAAAGCAATGATTAAAAATAAAGTTAGTGAAAGTAAAAAAGATATTACAAAAGATAAAAAAACCAAATCTAGTGAAAACAAAGTAGTTTTTAATACAACAAAATTAGGAGGAAATTAGATGATAAAGAAAATAATAAATTTTACTAGAGTAGTCATATCAAGTAGTTTACTTATTTTTTTTATATTTTTGAATAAAATATATGCTAGTAATATAGCAAATAGTCAGTTGTCAAAAGGACTTGATAACTTATTAAAAGATTTAACAAGTTGGGCATATAAAGTAATACCTGCTATTGGAACAGTTTTAATAATATACTTTTTTATAAGACGTGGTTCGTCAGATGAAATGGACATAAAAAAGTGGGACAATAGGATTAAAACTTGTGTAATATCGGCAGTTGGAGCAGTTTTAGGAGCAGTTATTATAGACTTAGCTATTGGATATTTTCAATAGTTTAAAAAGGAGTGTTAATTATGAATTTTAAAGTAAAAATAAATAAAGTATTTAACAAATATGATTTAAAGGGATTTGCCACGTTAATAATAGAAGATAAAATATACATAACAGGTTTTAAAATATTAGAAATTGATAAAAGATTATATGTATTTTATCAAAGTAGAAAAGATAAACAAGGAAAATATAAAGACATATACTTTATAGCAGACAAAGAACTTAGAAATAAAGTATATAGAGAAATTTTACTTGAATATGAAAAATATATAAATAGGTGTTAATATGGATATTATACTTTTAGGAGTAATAGGAGTAATACTAAATGGTAGTATAACTTTAATAGATACTTTATTAGGAAGTGTTTTAGATATTTGTTTATATGCAGATAAATATATGACAGGAACAGGAGGTGGAAGTTTAGTAAATGGAATTTTTGATGTGGCACTTGGCACAGGTGTTTCATTAATAATATTAAAGTTTTTAAAAAAGGGTTTTGAATGCTACGTTTTATGGACAGATGGGGACGCAGATTCAAAGCCTATTTTAGTTTTAACAAGATTTGCACAGGCAATAATTATATCAATATGTTTTCCTATATTGTATACATTTATGGCAGAAGTAACAGAAGAACTGACAAATCAAATATTAAACATTGTAGGAACAGATACTAATTATGACTGGCAAAATTGGGTAAACAATATTTTGTCTTTAGGCTTAGTAAATGCTATTTTTGGACTTATTTTTATTATTTGTTATTTTATGTTATACTTTCAATTTTTAATGCGTGGGTTAGAGATACTTATTCTTAGAGTAGGAGTACCCTTTGCTTGTGTAGGACTTTTAGATAATGATAAAGGTGTATTTAAACCCTATATGAATAAGTTTTTTCAGTCAATGTTTGCAAGTATGATACAAATAGCTTTATGCAAGTTAGGAATAGGTTTAATGTTAAACATAGGAATAAATATAAATATATTTTGGGGAATAGCTTGCCTTGTACTTGCTATAAAAACACCAAGATTTTTAGCAGAGTTTTTAATACCAACAAGTAGTGGAGGACTTGTAAACAATATTTATAATACAGGAAGATTGATAGGAATGGCTAAAAGTTTAATAACTAGAAAAGGAGGTTAATTAAAATAATAGATGAAATTTCAAAGACAATGATAGGAATAATTAGAACAGGTGTTATTTTAAGATTTATTATTTGTATGATAACTATGCAAAAAGCAGATGATGAAATGGAGATGATAAAAAAGCGAACAATAAATTTAATAGTGTTTTACATAATAGCAGAAAGTATATTTCAAGTAAAAGATATACTTTTTTATTATTTCAAATAAGTTATGACTTTATTTTTCTATTAAAATTTATAAATGGGTTTTTGTTTTAAATTTTAATCAAGAAAAATAGTAGGAATAACTATTTTTAATATATAGTATTAAAAAAATGATTATTTTAAGTAAGGAGGAAATATGGATCATAATAAAAAAGAAATAATGCTTTATATACCAATAGGAGTAAAAATGGAGCAAGAGTTTTTTACTGGTTTTGGTAAAAAAGAATTAATAAGAAGTATTATAATAATGGGTATAAGTTTTATTATATCTTTTCTAATATACTTATTTAATACATCTCAAAGTGTGTTAGTAGTTAGTATATTATCTAGTGTTTTTGGAAGTATTATGTTATGTGTTAAAGATACACAAAACCAAAGTGTATTAGATTATATAATAAATATAATAAATTTTTATAAAGAACAACAAGTATATAATTATATTGGTAATATTTTTTAGGAGGTTAAATGAATTTAAAAATAAATGATGAATGTTTATTTAAGTCTATTATACTTGAATTTAATAAATCCTTAGATGATATAATATTAAGTATTTTTAAAGAAATTAAACATAAAAAATATTCAACAGTAGAGAAAAAGTTTATTATAAATGATGTTTATTATAAGTTTATACATAAAAGATATTCTAAACAATATGAGATATTATATTATTTATTTTGGGAAAAGATAACTGAAAATGAAATAGAAGAAAAATATATAAATGCTTTAGCATATGTAAATAATATTAGTATTAAATCTAATTTAATAAAGAGTAAAATTGAAAAATTAATAAATGCTAAAAGTAGTATAATAGATATAAATGATTATTATAAAGAAAAAAGTAAATTGTTTAATAATTATGTACTAGAAAAAGAACATAATAAAGATAATTTACAAATTATAAAAATAAAAGATGATAAAATAAAACAATTTGGATTAAACTATTATTTTCAACTTATAAATAAACTATATGATAAATTGAATAATTACTCTCATATAGTTATAATTTTTGATGAAGAATATAAAATAGTAAATAAGTGGGAAATAATTAGTAAAATAAGTGTATTTTGTGAAAATTTTAGAAAAGAAATTAATTTTAAACCATTTATCAAAATAAGAAATAAGCTGGAACAAGATTTAAGGCAAGGAATAAAAAACAACAAATATATAAATTTTAATAAAGAGTTAGAAAATAAAATAGCAGAGTTTTATTCTTTTATTTCATATGGTTTTTGTTTTAAAGATTTATTTATTTCTAGTGATAGCAAAATAAATATACTTATAATGCAGAAAATAGAATTTAGTGATGATATAGTTTTTTGTCCTAATTGTTTTAGTGATAAAGTAAGAGGTAATTCTTACATAAAATTATTGCAAAAAAGTTTTGAATGTGGAAATTTAGAATGTATATCAAAAAATAGGAGTTTTAGAGGAAAAAGATATACATATTTATCTGCTAAATTACAAAGTAGAAAGTTTTATTTAAAAGAAAAAGATTATGTACCTACACAAGTATATAAAAGTTTTAGGAAAGATATTTTTAATAATGAGGTTGATATATTAAAGAACGTAATACATTTGTATACTTTTACTAATGAGAACATATTATTGTATGATGTTGAATGTGATATACAAAAATATAGTATGTTACAAAGAAATATTTATTTTTATGAAAGCTATCTATATGAAGATAAAAATATAGATAGCT
>CAMMEG010000116.1 GCA_946495765.1 uncultured Eubacteriaceae bacterium | reverse complement strand
TTATTAATATTTACTATTTTAATAAGTTTCATATCTAGTTTTTACAGTTTAAAACTATCTTATTTGACTATTTTTAAACTTGCTATTTATGTTAGCACTATACCTTATATTTTTAAAATTGTTTTTTATTTTTTATCAATACCTATTCCTTATATAATTTATATAGGTATTATATTATCCTATCTACATTTTATATTTAAAACTATTTTAATAGATGATAATAAATCAAAAGTTAAATAATACATAACTTATGCTTAAATTATAAAACAAACAAGGTGTAATTTATTTTTAATTACACCTTGTTTGTTTTATATAAACTATATGTTTACTAAAATGTTTAAATATGATTTATAACATTTAAGATTAATAAAAATAGTAAATACCTATAAAATTAACTTTTTAATAAATTTATTATTTATCTCTAAGTTGGGCTTGTAGCTTTTCTTCAAGTTCTTTTAATATTTTTTTCATAGGTACATTTACTTCTTCGTCTGTAAGAGTTTTTTCATTAGACCTAAATAAAATACTATAAGCAACTGACTTATAACCTTTTTCTATTTGTTCACCTTTATAAACATCAAATAATTTAATATTTTCTAAAAGTTTACCACCCTTATCTTTTATTATTTTTTCTATTTCTTTTACATTTACTTCATCTTTAACCAGCATAGAAATATCTCTTTGAATATTTGGATATTTTGGTAAAGGTTTATAGGATATATTAAAATTAGTAAGTTCTACAAGCTTTTCTATATATACTACTCCAAAATAAATCTTTGTTTCTATATTATAATTAGATGCTATTTTAGGGTGTATTTCTCCCACATATCCTATTTCTTCATTTTTTTCATCTGTTATAAGTGCTGTCCTACCTGGGTGCATATAAGATAAACTATCTACCTGACTATACTCAACTTTTTCTTCCATACCTAATTGACAAAATAGATTTTCAAATACACCTTTTATATCATAAAAATCTATATCTCCATACATACCAATTGTTAAAATATCTTTTTCTATTGGTAATTCCTTAAGAGGTAACTCTTTTGGTAAATAAACTTTTCCTATTTCAAATAAATATGCTTCTTTATTTCTTCTATTATAATTGGTAGATATGGATGTAAGCATACCATTTAAAGTAGATGTTCGCATTATACTAAAATCTTCTCCTAAGGGATTTAATATAGTTATAGTATTTCTAAGCGGGCTATTTTCTTCTATATTTAATTTATCAAATACTTTAGGACTTTCAAAAGAATAAGTCAACGCTTGACTAAGGCCACAACAAGTCATAGTATTTGTTATTTTATCTATTATAGTTTGTGTGTATGTCTTTTTACCTACTGTTGGTGTACCTGTAGATAAAGTTACCTCTATATTATTGTATCCATAAAATCTCGCTACTTCTTCTGCAAGGTCTGCCTCTGTTTCTAAATCTGGTCTAAAAGTAGGTATTTTAGCCATTTTACCATCTGATTCTACCTCTACTAAAGCAAGTAAATCTATAATTTCTTTTTCAGAAAGATTTGTTCCTAAGAGTTTATTTATTCTTTCACTATCATAAGATACGCTAGAGCTTTCTCTTTTTTGTGGATAAAAATCTAAATGTCCTTTTAATACTTCTCCACATTGTAACATATTTATTAACTGACAAGCTCTATCTAAAGCTAATATTGATAAATTAGGGTCTAAGCCTTTTTCATATTTACTAGATGCATCTGTTCTAAGTCCAAGTTTTTTAGCGGTAAGTCTTATATGAGTTCCATTAAAGTTTGCTGATTCTAAAAGAATAGTTTTAGTGTCATTAGTAATCATAGAGTTTTCTCCACCCATTATACCAGCAAGGTCTATTACCTTATTTTCATCTTGTATAACAAGTACAGTTTCATCAAATTCTCTTTCAATCCCATCTAATGTAACAAGCTTCTCACCTTTATTAGCATTTCTAACAATAAGTTTTTTGCCTTCTATTTTATCATAATTATAAGCATGCATAGGTTGCCCAAATTCAAGCATAACATAATTTGTTATATCTACTATATTATTTATAGGACGTATACCCGCTGATGTTAATCTATGTCTTAACCACTGTGGAGAAGGTTCTATTTTAACATTTTCTATAATACGGCAAGTATATCGAGGGCAAATATCATTATTTTTAATTTCTATGTCTATCATATTTTCCATAGATTTATCTTTTTCTATAACTTCTATTTTAGGCATATTAAAAGGTTTTCTAAATGTAGCCGCTGCCTCTCTAGCAAGGCCTATTATACTAAAACAGTCTGGTCTATTAGATGTAATTTCAAATTCTACTACATCTTCGTCTATTTGTAATATTTCTTTTACACAGCTTCCAAGAGGATAGTCTTTATCAAAAATATAAATTCCATTTTCTGGAGCTTCTGGATAATCATTTCTTGTATATCCAAGTTCTTCAACAGAACAAAACATACCATTAGATTCTACTCCTCTTAACTTGCTTCTTTTTATTTTTAATCCTCCTGCAAGTGTAGCCCCATCTAAAGCAACTGGTACATATGCTCCTACAAAAAGATTAGTAGCACCTGTGACTATTTGAATTGGTTCATTTTTACCTATATCTGCTTTTACAACTACTAATTTATCTGCATCAGGATGTTTTTCTATTTCTAAAACTTTAGCTACAACTACTTTTGTTATATCTTTTCCTTTATTTTCTACACCTTCTACTTTAGAACCTGATAAAGTCATTTCATCACAAAATGTTTTTAAATCACAATCTATATCAACATAATCTTTAATCCACGACATTGGTAAATTCATTTTTATATCCCTCCTAAACTAAAATTGTTCTAAAAATTTAACATCATTTTCAAATAATAATCTTAAATCTGTAATAGCATATTTTTGCATAGTTACCCTTTCAAGCCCCATACCAAAAGCAAATCCACTATATAATTTAGGGTCTATGCCAGCCATTTCTAATACTTTAGGATGAACCATACCACAACCTAAAAGCTCTATCCAACCACTATTTTTACATACTCTACAACCTTTACCTCCACATGCAAAACACGATGCATCCATCTCTGCACTTGGTTCTGTAAATGGAAAATGATGAGGTCTAAACCTTACTTTTGTATCTTTTCCTAAAAGTTCTTTAGCAAACACGGTTAAAGCTCCTTTTAAGTCTCCCATAGTTATATTTTTATCTATAACAAGTCCTTCTAGTTGATGAAAAACTGGAGAATGAGTAGCATCTACTTCATCAGAGCGATAAACTCTCCCTGGAGCTATAATTTTTATAGGCATATCTTTATTTTCCATAACACGAACTTGTACCGGTGAGGTTTGTGTCCTAAGTACAAAATCTCCTAATCCATTTATATAAAATGTATCTTGTTCATCTCTAGCAGGATGATTTTTAGGTATATTTAAAGCCTCAAAATTATAATAAGCTGTTTCTATCTCTGGCCCTTCTGCTATTTCATACCCCATACCTATAAAGATATTTTTTATATCGTCTATAACTTGTGTCATAGGGTGTTTATTCCCAATTTTTTTAGTTTTACCTGGCATTGTAACATCTATTTTTTCTGCTTTAAGTTTTATTTCTTGTTCTTTAGCTAATAAAGATTTTTTTATACTATTTATTTTTTCTTCAATAGAGGTTCTAACTTCATTTGCAAGTTGTCCTATTATAGGTCTTTCTTCTGAAGATAAACCTCCCATACCTTTTAATATACTGGTAAGTTCTCCTTTTTTCCCAAGTATTTCTACTCTTATTTCTTCTAACTCTTTTAAATCACTTGTTTTATTAAGCTTTTCTATTGTTAATTCTTTTATTTGTAATAGTTTTTCTTTCATTTTTATACTCCTTTCAAAGTTTTAATTGTACTATTAAAAAAGCTCTCGCCCCAAAAGGGACGAAAGCATAATTTCCGCGGTACCACCCAAATTTGTAAAGCTTAGCTTTACACACTTCTAGACGTAACGAGCCTTAAACGTATCTCTCTAATAAGAAAACCTGTTCAAAAGATATACTCCAGCGTGAACTTCTATATAACTTTATCTTAAAGATGCTTTCAGCCACGGCATCTTCTCTCTAAAAGAACCATAATATATACTTTTCGCTTTCATAGTATTTAAAAATATAACCTATTATATCATAATAATTTATATTGTCAAGACTATTGATTATAATTATATTATTGACTAAAATGGGGTCTTAATAATTTAATAAAATTAAAAAGTACAAAAGCTATTATAGCAGTAGTAATATATATTTGTATTCCTTCTAGTTGTTTAAATATGCTAGCTATTTTTTCATATCCTATATTATTTAAATAAACTATCATTTTTTGTGTGGCAACTGTTCCTATAGCCATGGGGAACGTAAGCCCTGCAAAAGCTGGTGTAAATACATAAGAAAAAAACTTAGGTAGCATAATTAATACATAAAATAAAGATAATAAAACACAAATATATAATATCCATAATAAAATTATATTAGGATTTTTTATTATATTAATATAACAAACTACACAAAGACTACAAGGCCCTAATAATATAGCTGTGCCATGTTGCATTGTATCTTTTATTTCAAACTTTACTAATCTCCAAATCATAAAAGGTAATATTAAAAAATATGCTATTATACCATAATAAACAATAAAAGTTAAAAATTTATCTTCATTCATATTAGCTCCAACTACCCCGCTAACCATTATACCATTATAAGTAACAAACCAAGTTGGTAAAAATGTATTTATATCTCTTGACTTTATAAAGTGTAGATAAGTAAATATAACTATATGTATACTGTGAAAAATAATAGCTATTATCCATATTATTTTACCAAAAGTATTAAAATAATCATAAAAGTATGAGCCTATAACCATACATACCATACAAATACCTGGATATAAGCTAGATGTAACTGGATTTTTATATTCTTCCTTTATGATACTTGGGTGTACTATTATTTTTATTACATATAACAATACTATTAATATCGAAAAAAATATAGTTAAATGTCTTATAAAAGTAAATCCTAATCCACTATATATATTAGATAACGTACAAGCTCCTAATATACACGGTACTAAAGGTAAAGGAATATGTTTTGTTTTATCAAATATATATTTAATTTTAATCAAACCCTTTCTATTTATTAATGTTTATTATTTTATATATTTTTTATATAAACTTATTTACAGTTATATTTTAAATTATAATTATTTTATCATAAATTATTTTTAACTGATTTTTATTTAATACTATAA
>CAMMEG010000115.1 GCA_946495765.1 uncultured Eubacteriaceae bacterium | reverse complement strand
AAAAGCCTTAAAATACAGTATATACAAGTGTATGATAAAGAATTTTTAATGAGGTGGTATATGAATGAAAAATTTAAGTTTTAAAATAGGTAATGTAGAATTTAAAAATCCTGTTATGACTGCATCAGGTACTTTTGGAAGTGGTAAAGAATATGCCGACTTTGTAGACTTAAATAAGCTTGGAGCAGTTGTTGTAAAGGGTGTTTCTAAAACTGCTTGGATTGGTAATGAAACACCTCGTATTGCGGAAGTTTATGGAGGTATGTTAAATAGTGTTGGTTTACAGAATCCTGGTGTAGATGTATTTATAAAAGAAGATATACCATTTTTAAGGAATTATGATACAAAAATAGTGGTTAATGTTTGTGGGCACTCTCTAGATGAATATATCTCAGTAGCTGAGAGTTTAGCTAATGCTGATGTAGATGCTTTAGAGCTTAATATATCTTGTCCTAATGTAGCTGAGGGGTGTCTTAGTTTTGGTACAGATGCTAAAATTGTTGAAAAGGTTGTATCTAGTGTTAAAAAGGTTTCAAAGCAACCTCTTATTGTAAAATTAACACCAAATGTTACAGATATAACAGAAATAGCAAGAGCTAGTGAAATAGGTGGAGCAGATGCTATTTCTCTTATAAATACTATTACTGGTATGAAAATAGACATACATAAAAAAAGACCTATTTTAGCTAAAAAAATAGGAGGAATGAGTGGTCCTGCTATTAAACCTATTGCTGTAAGGATGGTTTATCAGGTTAATAAAGTTGTTAATATTCCTATCATTGGTATGGGAGGTATATCAAATGGAGATGATGCAATAGAGTTTATATTAGCTGGCGCTAGTGGAGTTGCTGTTGGTACTGCTAACTTTATTAATCCATATGCTACAATAGATGTATTAAAAGGCATTGAAGATTATATGGATAAGTATAATATAAAAGATTTAAGAGAAATTAGAGGAATAGTAGATTAACTTATATTAAATAAATTATAAAGGTATGGTAATAGGCCATACCTTTATAATTTAAGGAGGAAAGTATGATTGTAGAAAATGCAAAAGAAAGTCATTTAAAAGAAATAAATGAAATTACTAATTATTCAATAATAAACACAAATTTTAATTTTAATTTTGAACCTAAAACATTAGAAGATACAAAAAAATGGTATAATGAACATATGGAAAAAGATTTTCCTATATTAGTATGTTTAATAGATAATCAAGTTGTAGGGTGGGCATCTTTATCTACTTTTAGAGATTATAGAGGGTATGATAAAACAGTTGAAGTGTCTTTGTATGTAAAAAATGAATTTAAAAGAAAAGGAATAGGAAGTTTACTATTAAAAAAAATTGAAGATGAAGCGAAAAAAAGAGATTATCATGCAATAGTTTCTGCAATTACTGGCGGGAACGAAGCAAGTATTAATTTACATAAAAAATTTGGATATGAAGTAAAATGTACATTTGAAGAAATAGGTTTTAAAAATAATATATTTTTAGATGTAGTCTTTTTATATAAAATAATTTTTTAGTAAGATGTACTAAAATAGCTGTTAATAATATTGTTATGTAACAAAAATTAAAACAAAAAGTCATTTATAATTCTTATTTTTAAAAATAAATTATAAATAATAGTATGAAATTAAATTGTAAAATAAAAATAATTGAATATTATATATATTTATAGTATAATTTGTTTATATACCAAAATAAAGGTGGGATTATAAATGAATAAAAATTTTATATTACTTATAATAAGCTTAGTACTTTTATTAACTGTAAATGTGTATGGAAATAATATAAAATATGGAAATGAATACTTTAAAATAGAAAATAATGATAATGAAATAATTGGTATAGAAGCAGTAACTATATTAGATAGTAACAATAATAAAATTGGAAATAAAAATTGGAGTAGCGCTGTTATATTAAATAATGGTAATTTATTAGTTGGTGAGTATAAATCTAATAAATCATATGATTATTATGAAATTAATAAACAAGGACAACAAACATTTATAACTAATAGTAAATATTATATAAAAGATATAAATAGTCAAACAGGTAATTTTATTACTGTTAACAATGAAAATGGAAACTATTATATGGGTGTATTAGATAGAGAATTTAATATAATATTTGATACTATTTTTTATTATAAAAATAATGCGTTTAAGGATTATAGCGATATTTTAAAGATAAAAGGTGGGGGATATGGAGTTTTTACTATAGATGGAGATGAGTTAATACAGCCTATATTTGATAGTATTAAAAGAATAGATAATAATAGTTTTGAATGTGTATATAATAACAAAATATATACATTAAAAAATAGTAATGGAATATATATAAATCAAACAGCAATTAATGGTGTTGATAATTGGGCAAAAGATAGTGTTGAAAAGGCTAGTAAATTAAACTTTATATCTCAACAATTACAAGTAAAGCTAAATAGCAATATAACAAGAGAAGAATTTTGTGAAATATTAATTAAATTATATGAAGAAAAAACAGGATTTAGTGTTTCAATAAATGCTAATAATCCTTTTATAGATACTAAAAATGAATTTGTTTTAAAGGCTTATAACTTAGGGATTGTTTCTGGAAAAAGTAAAAATAAATTTGAACCTAATCAATATATAACAAGAGAAGAAAGTTCTGTTATTTTATCTAACTTAATCAAAAAAATGGAATATATAATAACTCAAATTTATTTTGAATATAAAGATGAAAAGCAAATATCTAGTTGGGCTAAAGAAAGTGTACAAATAGTTAGTAATGCTGGAATTATGACTGGTGATACTAAAAGTAACTTTAATCCTAAAAATAATTATAAAATAGTTGAGGCTATATCTACTATTATGAGACTATATAACTTAAAATAATTTTTATAAGATATTATTAGAGGAGAAATTTATATTGTATTAGTTATATTAGCAAGTGAATTTGCACTTATCTATACTATGTATAATAATATTGGAATTATTTAGTATTAATAAATGAGATTAAATATAGATAATAAATATATAAAAATTATTGAATATAGTCACACAGTATATAAGGAAAGATTAGATATACGTGAAGTTTTACTAGTAACAGCGGATATAAAAATGTTGATAGGGAGTAATTTTAATGAATATGAAATAAAAGAAGTTACTATAAAACAAGGTATGACAACTTTTAAATAGGATGAAACAGAATGTTATAAAGGAAATTATATCTATTAAAGAGCTTATGAGATCTACTTAAAAATATGCAAACAAAAGAAAATCTTACAACAGCAAAAATATATATTTCTACTAAATTTATTTTAAATTATATTATCCTTGAAAAGCACAATATATCATTTTTCATAATTAATTATAAAAATACGATAGAAAAAGAATATAACTATTCTAAAAAATATTAGATAAATAATAATGATTTTAGTATTTATAATATTATAAATACACCTGTAAAAATTATAATATCAAATATAAATTGTATTAATGGATTAAAATATAATAAATTAGATAAAAATTTTAAATAAGAATTTTTTAATAATGTAGAAATTATATATGATTATAATAATTTTGTAGTAAAGAGTATGTCGTATAAAGACATAATTTACTATAAATAAATAGTTGAAATTTAATAAAATTTATGATATAATTTTATTAAATTATACGGGGATGCAATGGTTTCGACGGGGGTTTTGAAGATAGAGATAGCCATTCGTAGTGAGTTCTACGTTAAAAACTCAAAATCATTAAAAATTAAACGACAAAGATAATTTTGCGTTTGCAGCTTAATTAAAAGCTGCCATCAGCCTTTAGTCGCTTACTGCTAAAGTTACTGGTGCCGAATAGGTAAGGAACTTTACTCTATAAGCTTTGCTAGAGTAAAAGATATTATGAAGCTACCTAAAATAATAAACTTGTTAGTTAGTAGTTATTCTAGGGAAAGTTTTTTAACTAACTGTAATGGGAGAGTTCTTTATTGACGGACTTTCGGACAGGAGTTCGATTCTCCTCATCTCCATACTATATATTTTTAATATTTTTAAACCTTTCAAAACCTTGATTTTTCAAGGTTTTTTTGTTTTGTAAATTTATAAATAAAAATAAAAAAGATAAATTCGGGGTAAACTCGGGGTAAACTTTTTATCGCTAAAAAGATAAATTTTGTATAGCTTTTTTCTTTTGCTCATCGGAAATATGAGTGTAGATATTTGCAGTCATTTTTATATCACTATGACCCATTAATACACTTGCTGTTTTTATATCAATGTTTTGTTCAGCTAACATACTACAAAATGTGTGTCTTAAATCGTGAAATTTACAGTCAACGATTCTTTTTAACATTTTTAATACATTGTCGGGTTTATAATATCTACAAGTATTAGTCGCAAATAGAGGAAAGCTACTACTAAATTTTATACCTAAGTTTTTATATTTTTTCTTTTCATTTGCTATATGTGTTTTTAATATTTCTATTAAACTGTTATGTAACGGTACTTTTCTTATGCTAGATGTGGTTTTTGTTTCATCTATTATAAACTCGCAACCGTTACCACGATTCATATATCTTAATGACTTATTTACATTTACTATATTCTCTGTGAAATCTATATCTTTATGCGTTAGGGCTAAAACTTCTCCTAATCTTAAACCAGTATACATAGCAAATATAAATATTGTTTTATTACTATTTATTATTTTTTCTCTTTCATTTATAGTTAATGCTCTTGACTGTCTAACTGGTTTAGGTGTTTCTAGTTTAATATTTTTTTGAGGATTTTTAGTGATAAATTCAGCATTTATACAATATTCAAAAAATGAATTTAATAGCTCTTTTAGTCTTTTAGCTGTATTTAAAGATACTATACTATTATAAAATTTTTGTAAATGTAGGTGTTTTACCTCTTCAAGTTTTAAATCGTTTAATAGTGATGGTTTTATATGTGTTTTATAAAGGCTTATATATCTTTGATAGCTAGATGGTTTTAGTCTAGGTTTTCTCACGTTATCTATATACTCTGTAATTAATGTACCTAAAGTAGATTTATTATTTAACAATATTATATCGTTTTTCCTAAATTGTAGAGCCTTTGCTTTGCATTCTTTCATTGTTCTTGCTGTTATTTGTTTATATTTAACTGTCCCGTCAATGTTTCTCCCAATAGGTATTTTCTCCTTATAATATGTTATACCTTTTATTGTTACTTTTGTCATAAAATTCTCCTTTTAATTATGTAGTTAAGTGGTTAGCAAAATACTAACCACAAATTTTACTTATTTAATTTTATAAAATCTTTAAAGTTATTATACACTTGTCTTTCTAAAGGGCTTAAATTAAATTTATTCCTTTTAATTAATTCTTTAAGTCTTTGAGAACGATATTCTGCCGACTGCAATGATACATTACAAATAT
>CAMMEG010000114.1 GCA_946495765.1 uncultured Eubacteriaceae bacterium | reverse complement strand
TGTTTTATTATTTTCTAATTTTTTTATAATATCTTCTACATTTTCTTTTGTTGTACCGAGCATGTTTGCCATATCTTCAAAAGAAAGTTGACTATTTTTTTCTAATAATTCTAATATATCATTTTCCATATAATAATCTCCTAAAATTAAGCATCAAATTTTTTTATAAAACCAATACCAATAGCAGTAGATCCAGTATGAGCACCAATTGTTATACCAATATCAAAAACAGGATAATTTAAAGAAATATTGTATTTTTCTTTTAAAATTTTTTCTAGCTCTATTGCTTCATCTTTACAATTAGCATGTGCTATTGCTATTTGATATTTATCTAAAGAATCCTTTATATATTCACTAAAAATCCTTAAAATTTCTGAAATAGACTTTTTTCTACCACGAACTTTAGAGTGAGGCTCTAGAATACCATTATCTAATAACAAAATAGGCTTTATATTTAAAATACTACTAGCAAGGGCAGAAGCTTTGCCTATTCTACCACCTTTTTGTAGATATTCTAATGTATCTATTGTAAATACGATAATACCTTCATGTTTTAACTGTTCCATTTTTTCATAAGTTTCTTGTATAGAAAATCCAGCGTTTCTCATTTTACTAGCTTCTATTACTAATAAACCTTGAGCTACAGTAGCTTTTCTAGAATCAATTACAATTATTTTTCTATCTGGATAGTTTTCTAATAAAATATTAGAAGCATTGACGGCACTTTGATATGAACCACTAAGTTCTGAACATAAAGTAAAACATAATATATCAAATCCATTATCTAAATGTTTTTTAAAATGATTACAATAATCCTCCATAGATGGAAGGGAAGTTTTTGGAATAGTTTTTTCCGAGACTATTTTTTTATAAAAATCATTTATATTTATATCTATATTTTCTTTTAAATAATTTTCTTTATCAAATGAAACATAAAAAGGAACAACATCTATATTATATTCTTGTTTTAAACTGATTGGTAAATCACAGGAACTATCTGATACAATAACAAAATTTGACATATAAGCCTCCTAAATAAATTAAATAATTATAATAACATTTTAAGTATATGTATAGGTTATGTAAGAAGTTAGTAAAAATGCCTTAAAAATCAACCTTTTAATGATTTTAAGAAGATTTTTTACTAACTTTTTTACTAACTTTTTAAAATTAAAACAATTTAGAAATTTATATTTATTCAATTATAATGAATATTATACGCTTTCAAAATACTTGTCTAAATACTTAATAGCTTCTTTTTTCTTTTCCTCATCTAAATGAACATATATATTACTTGTTATGTTTGTGTTAGAATGACCCAATTGTTCTGATATAGTCTTTATATTAACACCCATTTCATAAAGTTTACTGCCACTTGTATGCCTAAAAATATGAAAGCCACTGGCAGATATATTACATTTTTTAAACAATACGCCTAAATGGTATGTTAAATTTCTATAGCCTACATAATCAAAATCTTTGTTTGTGAAAATGATGCTATCTTTTGTATATTTTTTACCAAGTTTCAAATATCTTTCTTTCTGTAAAGTAATATATTTTTTTATATCATTGGCAATATTAGGGCTAAAATATACTGTTCTGTTGCTAGATGTAGATTTTGGAGCAGTTATAATTGTTTGTGTTTTATAATTTTTATCATCTTCAAATATACTACAATGTGACAAAGTTTTATTTACTTTAATAGAACAATCATCAAAATTAAAATCATTTTCTGTAAGTGCTAATATTTCATTAATTCTCATTCCTGTCGATAAAGCTATTTTTATAATTATCAGCAATTTTAAATCTTTACAATTTTTAAAAATCAGCTGGACTTCATCATCGGTAAGGAATTTATTTTTTTTAGCAGTGTCATTTTTAGGTAATTTAACTGAAGTACAATAATTTTTAGTTATGTAATCTTCATTAGTTGCATAGTTTAATACGGTACTTATAAAAGTTTTAATTGCTTTTATAGTTGATATTTTAAAATTTGCTTTACATAAATCGTTAAAATATTTTTGCAACTGTTCTTTCTTTAACTCTGTAAGTTTTATTTTACCAATAGGGTTATCTTCTATATGTTTTCTATAAATATTATTATAGCAATTAAATGATTTTGGCTTTATAGAACCGCTAGGTAATACTATTTCAAATAAATAATAATGTACAAATTCAGCAAAAGTCATTTTTTTAGTATCTAAATTTGTTATACCATTATTTAAAAATCTTTCTAATTTATTAAAATATTTTTCTTTAACTTCTTCTTTAGATTTACCAGTAACATTAACCTTATTATTTTTATCAAGTTGTTTTTGTATGCGGTAATAAGTATACCCTTGACTTTTAAACTCTTTTATGTTAAAGTTAAGATACTTTAAATCTATATTAGAGATATTTAATTTACTCATTGTATCAAATCCTTTCTTATGCGGGTAGGTTTGATGTATAAGTAAATAAATATTTAACTCCCATTAGGGAGTTATTTTTATTATATAAATATTTTGTCTATTTGTAAATAGAAAAATAGACAAATAAACCACTTATATAAAATATAAGTGGTTATGTTTATTATTTAACAAAAGATAAAACTAAGCCCTAAAGTGTTGATAAGTTACTTTTTAAACAGTAACTTATTTAGTGATTAGTTGTACCGTTATTATAATCTTAAAATATTATATTGTCAATAATTATATATATTGTTTTCATTGATAAAGTCATCAATAGCCTTTTCGATAATAGATGCTTGAGTGATACCTTTTTCTTTGCATAATTCTTTAAATTTGTTTACTTTATCTTTTTTTAGAGCAATATATATCCTAGCATAATTTTCTTTTTTATATTGTTGGTCATATTTATTTTTATCAAATTTATTTTCCATATTTACACCACCTTTAAAATGTTTTAATCATTAAATATAATAGATATATTAAACCTATCATTTTTAAAAGTTGAAATGATACGCTAGATAATAATTTTATAAATTCTTTTATTTCATATTTTTTCATATTGACTTTAAGATGTTCCTATGTTATTTTATAGTTAAGGTGGTTGCCCACCCTTATATTATTTGAAACTATCAAATAGTAACTTTATAAGTGCTATTGTAGTTCCCAACTCTAAAAGAATTTTGTTGATTATTGGTAGTAGTCTTTTAAATTCTTTTAGGGTTTTTTCTATTTTTTGAAACATCTTTTAACCTCCTTTCTAGATATATTATACTACACTTGACGCACAGTGTCAACATTTTTAAAAAATTTTTTATAGTTGTATAATAAAAAATAGGTGATTAATACCACCTATGCTTTGAATATTACCTTTTTTTCAATTTCGCCTTTTTCATTCTTTTCTATTTTATTAATATATAATCGTTCTTTATCACTCTTGAAATGATAAATGTAAGATACATCTTTTCTCCAAAATATAACATCAGCCTTGCCTATATTACCGTTTTTAGTATAATACAAGCAACCATGCGTAGAATCATAAGGGGCAATTCTAAAAAATGTACCATCCTCAAAGAATTCCATTTCCATACTAACATTTGTTTTAAAAACTAAATATATAGGATATTTTGATATTTTACCAGTGGGAGTATATGGTGTGCATACAAGTTTACTATAAGCTCTATCAGGTTCGTAGAATGTAATTTCTTCAATAGGTATTTGCAAATCGTGTTTTATTTCATAGGATAGGTTCATATTTTCTTGTATAATTTTATTTATAAATGCAAAATCTTTTTTGGCTATATTTTGGTTATGTTCATCTAGTATGATATAAGCATTATGTTCATTATGAATGTCACAGTTAAGATTGTATTTAATTTCTGTAAACTGTACCATATCGTCTGTTTTAATTTTTTTGGTATGAACTTGTTTAGGTTGCGATTGTATACTTTCCCACCGCTCTAATATTTCTTTTTCTGTGAGGACTTGTTCAGACTGTGATTGTATACTTTCTTTCTGCTTTAATATTTCTTTTTCTGTTATTTCTTCAATTTTGTTTTTGCTTTTGAATAAATTTTTTATTTTCTCAAAAATATTCATTTTATTAACCTCTTTTAAATATCTATATAGGTATAAATTTTACATTAAAACATAAAAATTGTCAATAAAAATGTATTTATTGTACTATTAAATCGAATATTTACTTTTTGGATAAGTTATGCTATATTCTATGTAAAGAGGTGTAATTTATATGATATGTAAAAATTGTAATAAAAAAGTTAATTATGAAGATAAATTTTGTGTTAATTGTGGTTATAAGTTAGAAAATAGAGGAGATTTAGTACCTTTAAATAAAACTCTTTTAGAACCTAAAAATAAAATTCATAGCATATTTAGGAATAAATGGATTACAAAATTTCTTAATTTATTTTATATACCTAATTCTAAAAAAGAAAGCAATAATATTTTAATTTCCGATAAAAAAGAAATTGAAAAACTTGAGCAAACAAACAATATTTTACAAATAAATAAGTGTGAAAATTATGCTTTAAATATAAGTGATAATAGTAAATATTTTCAGTACATACCTAAAAATATTTTAGAACTTTTATGGATAAAAGATTATAATGATTATCAAATATTAGAAGGTGAACCATCGTTAATTGATTTTGAATTAGATATTTTAGAGTCTAAAAATATAGATAGTAATGAAAAGATAGGTTATTATCCTAGTTATAGAAAATTAACACCAGAACAAAGATTTGTGTATTTAAACTGGCTTAAAGATATTACTAAACCTATAGATATAGGGTATGTATTTATATTTTATTATGGATTAGAAAGACATTTGTTATTTGGAGAATTTGAAAAAGCGTTTGATACTATAATGATTTTAAGAAAATATCATTTTAATAAATCATTTCTTTCTTATTCAGAAAATGCACTATTGGCATCTATTATAAAAAGAGATAGATTAGATTATATAAACAAACTGAATTTAAGTAAATCAAATATAAATATATTTGCACTTATAATATCTAAAGCTTTTAAAAAATTTATGGCTGAAGATTTAATATTATTTAGTACCCGTGTTGGATTTTCTAATAAGAGATATATTAAAGAAGATTATAATAGATTTGTTAATGAAATGAAAAATATATTAATACAGGAATATGAAGAAGAATATTATCCTATAAATGAAGAATATTTTTTACATTGTCAAAAAACATTCTCACTGATGTTAGCTAATACTTTATTATGTAATGAATTAATTGAATTTCCAGATATATTAAGTAGTCCTAAAGTTTCAGTTGATATATATAATTTATTGTATAAGACACATGAAAGGATAAAGTCAATAAAAAAAGAAGAAAGAAAATCCCAAAAAGCATAGGTTATCCTATGCTTTTTGTTATTATAAAACTATACCACAAATTTTAAAAAGAGTATTTTCTTCAATTTTGATAGGTAGATATTTTTTATTTAAAGAAATTAAATATACCCCATCTTCTTGTATAGAGTATTT
>CAMMEG010000113.1 GCA_946495765.1 uncultured Eubacteriaceae bacterium | reverse complement strand
AATTTTTAATAGGTATTTTTATAAATAGTGTTGCTATAATGGCAGATTCTTTTAATAATTTATCCGATAGTTTATCTTCTATAATAACACTTATTGGATTTAAACTAGGAGCAAAGCCTGCCGATAAAGAACATCCTTTTGGACATGGGAGAATGGAGTATATATCTGGTCTTGTTATATCATTTATAATAATACTTATAGGGTTTGAATTTTTAAAAACTTCATTTTTTAAAATTATAAGTCCAGAAAATATTTCTTTTAACTATCTTACTATATTTATACTACTAATAACAGTTATAGTTAAAATATGGCAAGCTCTTTTTAACAGAAAAATAGGTATGCTTATAAATTCTCATTCTTTAATAGCTACTGCTACTGATAGTAGAAACGACGTTATTGTTACTTCTGTAACTATTTTATCCCTTGTTATATTTAAAATATTTGGTCTAAACTTAGATGGATATTTAGGTTTATTAGTAGCTTTATTTTTAATGTACTCTGGTTTTAGTCTAGCTAAAGAAACTTTATCTCCACTTTTGGGTGAAGCTATTGACAATGAACTTGCTGAAAAAATTAAATCTATAGCTTTAAGCTATAATGAAGTAATAGGTATTCATGATATATTAGTCCATAATTATGGTCCTAATAAAAGTATAGCATCTCTACACGTAGAAGTTCCTAGTAATATAGATATAAATATTTCTCATGAAATAATTGACCTTATAGAAAAAAGAGTTCAGGAAGAACTTAATATATTTTTAACTATACATATGGATCCTGTAAATATAAATGACAAAAGAATAAATACTATAGTAAACACTATAAAAAATGTATTAAGCAAATATGAGGAAGATTTAGACACTCACGACCACAGACTTATAGACGGTAAAAATAGTATAAATTTTATTTTTGATTTAGTTATACCTTATAATTTTTCAAAAGAAAAAGAAACCCAGCTTATTAGAGATATAAAAAACTCTGTAATGTCTCTAGACAAAAGATATAAATGCATAATAAACATAGAAAAAAGTTTTATTAATAAATAAGCTTTATTATACCGTATAATAATTTTTTTGATATTTCATATCAAAAACAAACTATTCATAATATTCTTAATTATATGAAATAAAAATAATATAAAGGATGTTTATAAAATGACTAAAACAGAAAATAGAAAAAATAACATAAAAAATAAAAGTCCTAAAAAATATACTGTTTCTAAAAAACCTATTAATACTAGCCTATCATTAGAAATAACCTCTATACTTATAATATGTTTTAGCATACTACTTATAATAAGTATATTCTTTGGTGGTGGTGGTTTTTTAGGTAACGCCTTAAATAGTCTTTTTAAAGGTTTGTTTGGTATAGGTGCATACTTATTGCCTATAATAATGATTGTATCTAGTGTATATTTATTTTTTTCTCAAGTTAATAAAATAAATATTTTTAAAGTTACTTTATCCATTATATCATTCACCCTTTTAATAAGCTTCTTCCACATTATAACTAGACAAGATATAAATAACTTTTCAAGCTACTTTACATATTTAGGAAATGAATATAAAACGGCTAGTTTTTTAGACGGAGGTATTTTAGGAGCATTAATAGGTGATTTATTTTTAAAAATAATGGGAGTTTTGGCAAGTTGTATAGTTATTATTATCCTATTTATAGCTACTATTTTTCTTTTAACCGGTAAGTCATTTTTTACCACTATATATAAAGGTTTCAAAAACCTCTCTAACTATTTTTATTATGAATATGATATAGAAGAAGAATTTGATGAAGATATAAACATACCTAAACAAAAAAAACAAAATATTTTTTCAAAAATAAAAGATACAATATCAAAATCTAAACAAGTTGAGTATGAAGAAGAATATATAGAAGAAAGGCCTCGAAGGTCAACGTCTCAAAAAGAAAATATATCAAATGATACACCACGAAGAACTTTAAAAAGATATAATAACTATATTTTTGATGGAATAGATAGATACAGACGTATACAAAAGCCTGTATTTTTTGATATGAATACTAAGCCTAAAATAGATAAGGATAGAAAAATCATTTTTGCAATAGACGAAATAAATAATCCACAAAAATATATTAATAACTCTATAATAAATAAAAATGAAAAAAATAACTTTAATATAGATAAAAGCAATAATTCCAATGATAATATTTATTCTACTACTGCAAATATTATAAAAGATTTTGAAAGTAACTTAAATAAAAATGTATCAACTGACATAGATTTATTTGAAATTAAATCCAAAGAAGAATATATTAATAATGTTTATAAAAAAAGAAAGAATATTAATTTACCTACAAATAATAAATTTGATATAGATTTAAAATTTACAAATAATAAAAATATAGAAGATATATTTGAAAATCCACCAGAACAATTCTTATCTGATGATATAGAAGATAGTCAACTAGATAATTTAGACCAGTTTTATGATTTTAACAAGGATATAGCTAATGATATAATTAATACAGAAATTAATTATGAAAAAGTTGAAGGTGAAGGTAATTACATAAATATTAGTGAAAATAATATTAATGAAGATAATATAAATTATAATAATATAGAAGATGAAGAAATATTTAATGTTCAAAATAAATCTATTGAAAATACATCTATTCTAACTGAAAATAATACAGAATCATCATATATAGAAAAAGATAATGATGGATTTACAATTATAAATCAAGATAGTAACAATATAAATAAAAATTTATCTTCAAAAAATATTGACAAATCTGAAGAAAAATCTCAAAATATAAATGAACCTATTATTATTAAACCTAATATAGAAAAAATGGTTACAAATTTACAAGCTGAAGAGGAAAATGTAAAAAAAGAATATGTTTTTCCTAAACTAACATTTTTATCTAAAAATCCTAATGAATCAAACGAAAATAATGACATGGAACTTAGAGAAAATTCCTATATTTTAGTTAAAACTTTAAAAAGCTTTAATGTAAATGCTCAAGTTATAAATATAAGTAAAGGTCCTTCTGTTACAAGATATGAGCTTTCTATTGAAGATGGTATTAAAGTTAGTAAAATATTAGGACTTGCTGATAATCTTGCTCTTAGTTTAGCTGCTAGTTCTATAAGGATAGAAGCTCCTATACCAGGAAAGTCTGCTGTTGGTATAGAAATACCTAATAAAGAGGTTAAAAGTGTATTTTTAAGTGAAGTAATATGCGCTGAAAAATTTCAAAAGTTTCCTTCAAAAGTTGCTTTTGGTTTAGGAAAGGATATAACAGGTAATGTTATTGTAGCAGACATTGCAAAAATGCCTCATATGCTTATAGCTGGTGCTACTGGTTCTGGTAAAAGTGTTTGTATAAATACACTCATTACAAGTATACTTTATAAGGCTAATCCTGATGAAGTAAAACTTATGATGATAGACCCAAAAGTTGTAGAACTTAGTGTTTACAATGGTATACCTCATCTTTTGACACCAGTTGTTACAGAACCTGAAAAGGCCGCTGGTGTTTTAAATTGGGCTGTATCTGAAATGATGAAAAGATACAATCTTTTTGCACAAACAGGTACTAGAAATCTTATAGGCTATAATACATTAAAAGAGGAAATTGGTGAAGAAAAACTTCCACAAATAATAATTATTATAGACGAGCTTGCTGACCTTATGATGGTTGCTGCAAAAGAAGTTGAAGCTTCAATATGTAGACTTGCTCAACTTGCTAGAGCAGCTGGTATACATCTTATTATAGCTACACAAAGACCATCTGTTGATGTTATTACAGGTCTTATAAAGGCTAATATCCCTTCTAGGATAGCTTTTGCTGTATCTAGTGGTACAGACTCTCGTACAGTTTTAGATACTGTTGGAGCTGAAAAGTTACTTGGTAAGGGTGATATGCTATTTAGGTCTGTTGATATGAATAAACCTTTAAGAATACAAGGTGCTTTTATTTCTGATAAAGAAGTTGAACATATTGTGACTTTTATAAAAGAAAATAGTTCACCTAATTATGATGAAAGTATTATTAATAAAATTGAAACATCAACAAAGTCTAACGACAATATGTCTTCAGCTTCTTCTGACGAACTTACTGAAGATGTTATCGCATTTTTAGTAAAAAAAGGTAAAGCTTCTACTTCTATGATACAACGTCAATTTAGAATTGGCTATAATAGAGCTGCAAGAATTATAGAAGAACTAGAAGATAGAGGTATTGTTTCTTCTGAAAATGGCAGTAAACAACGTGATGTATTAATGGATAGATACCAATATGAAGAATATCAAAATAGATATAATAATTATTAAAAACTAAAATTTATTTTAAGGAGAATTTATATGAAAAAATCAACAATTGGAATAATTATTTTAGAGGTTATACTTATAATTGTAGTTATCGGTTATAATACCTTTGGTATAGGTCAACCTAAAAACATAGAGAATGTTATACAAAGAGAGCTTAAAAGTAATGAACAAGCTTCTTTAAATTATTTACTAAAATATGAAATGCCTAGTGGATATGAAGAAGCAATAGATTTAACTGGTGAAATATCTATCAGAGAAAAAGAAGATAATAGTATGTTTACTGCTGAACCTGTATTAATTGAACAATTACCTATGGAGCAATTTTTCCAAAGCCAAGAATATCTTTTTGCCAGTTCTGGAACATACAATATAGTTTCTGAATTATCAACTGAAGAGAAAGATAGAACTATTACTAAAAAGATTTATGAAATATCTAATGATTTTGTACAATTATATGCTTTAGTTGGTACAATACAATTTAAAAATAATCCAAATGAATATATAGGCATTGTTGGTAATAGTATCTCTCAAGAATATGAGAAAGATTTAGATACACTTTTAAGCTCTATAAACTATACAAAGCAAACTATTGATAAAGAAAAATTATATTCTAATGATTTAGAAAGCATAAAAATAACTATCCCTGGTAACTGGAGAAGACTTGAAAGAGCTGTTCCTTATAGTTTTTATAAACGAACTGAAGATAACATAGCATATATTATCGCTAGTAGTATGGATAAACAACAAGAAGATGCACAAGAAAATTATGAATATTTAGTAGAATCTTTTACTCAAGATGAAAATGCTAATTTAATTGAAGATAGAAAAGTAGAAACTATTGGTAATAAAACTATAACAAATACAACAATTGAATATGAAGGAACAAATACAACTACTATTCTTACATTAATAGAATTTTCAAACTCTAATATATATACTATAGTTAGATTTGATATAGTAAGTGAAGAAGGAATTGATTATATAAAACCTGAAATTGATTCTATAATAAATTCTATTGAACTTAAATAATCAATTTTTTGATACTTTGTATTAAAAAATTGATATTCTTATTATTTTTCTTTAATAAAAATTTAAATGAAAGTAAATTTATAATTTATATTTTGAATAATAAAATAATAGATTAATTATATTAGTTAAAATACCCTCACATATTACGT
>CAMMEG010000112.1 GCA_946495765.1 uncultured Eubacteriaceae bacterium | reverse complement strand
TTAATACTGTGTATTAAAACTAGCTATTCTTATTCTTGTTGAAGAAAAATTAAAACAAAAAACGTTTATAATTTTTATTTCGAATAATAAGGTCATAGCTTAATTATAATATATAATTATATTAAATTTAAAATATATTTTCAAGAAACTATTGACAATAAACTAAATTTTTTGTTAATCTAAAAAATAGATTAAATTTTATAAATAATTAATTATAATTTAAAAAGAGCTAATAAAAACATAAAAAGGTAGGAGCTTTATGGCAAATAACAAAAATAATATAAAAAAATTATCTGAATATGGAAATGATAGTATAACCTCACTAAAAGGTGCAGATAGAGTTAGACTAAGACCAGCCGTAATATTTGGCTCTGATGGTATTTTAGGATGTAAGCACTCTATTTTTGAAATATTATCAAATTCAATTGACGAGGCAAGAGAAGGTTTTGGAAATTTAATAAAAATATCTTATTTTAAAGATAAATCTATATGTATAGAGGATAATGGTCGAGGTATACCAGTAGACTATAATCCTAAGGAAGAAAAATATAACTGGGAACTTTTATTTTGTGAATTGTATGCTGGTGGTAAGTACTTAAACAATAGTGGTGAAAACTATGAGTTTAGTTTAGGACTTAATGGACTTGGACTTTGTTCTACACAGTATAGTTCAGAATATATGGACGTAGAAATAATTAGAGATGGATATAAATATACACTACATTTTGAAAAAGGTGAAAATGTAGGAGGGCTAAAAAAAGAAAAAACAAATATAAAAACAACAGGGAGTAAAATACATTGGCGTCCAGACACAGAGGTTTTTACAGACATAAATGTAGATATAGACTATTTTAAAGAAACTTTAAAAAGACAATGTGTAGTAAATGCAGGTCTTAAGTTTGAATTTTATAATGAAGAAACAGATGAAACTTTTAACTTTTGTTATGAACAAGGTATAAAAGACTATATAAAAGAAATAGCAGAGGATAAAAGTTTTATTGAGCCAGTATATTATAGATATGAAACAAAAGGTAAAGATAGAGAAGACAAAGAAGAATATAAATTAAAATTTGAAATGGCATTTACTTTTAACAATGAAATAAATATAATAGAATATTATCACAATTCTAGTTTTTTAGAATATGGTGGTTCACCAGATAAGGCAGTAAAATCAGCTTTTGTATTTGCTATTGATAAATATATAAAATCTAATAACTTATATAAAAAAGATGAAAAGAAGATTGTCTATTCGGATATAGAGGATAGTTTAATTATGGTTATAAATTCTTTTTCTACTCAAACAAGTTATGAAAATCAAACTAAAAAAGCTATAACAAATAAATTTATACAAGAGGCTATGACAGACTTTTTAAAAGAGCGTCTTGAAGTATATTTTATAGAGAATAAGGCAGATGCAGATAAAATAGCAAGTCAAATCTTAATAAATAAAAGAAGCAGAGAAACAGCAGAAAAAACAAGAATAAATATTAAAAAGAAACTTACAGGCTCTTTAGATATGAATAATAGAGTAGAAAAATTTGTAAACTGTAGGTCTAAAGATGTTACTAAAAGAGAAATATATATCGTAGAAGGTGACTCTGCTCTTGGAGCTTGTATGCAAGGGCGTGATGCAGAATTTCAAGGTATAATGCCTGTAAGAGGCAAGATACTTAATTGTCTTAAAGCTAATTATGATAAAATATTTAATAGTGATATTATAACAGACCTTTTAAAAGTTTTAGGTTGTGGTGTTGAATTAAAAACAAAACATAATAAAGAACTTAATAGTTTTGACTTAAGTCAGCTTAGATGGGATAAAATTATAATATGTACTGATGCTGATGTAGATGGGTTTCAAATAAGAACACTTATACTCACTATGCTATATAGATTAGTTCCTACACTAATAGAGGAAAAAAAAGTATTTATTGCAGAATCTCCATTATATGAAATTACAGCTGGTAAAAAAACATTTTTTGCATATTCTGAAAAAGAAAAAGTTGATATAATAAATAAAATAGATAGTAAATATCATATACAACGCTCTAAAGGGCTTGGTGAAAATGAGCCAGAGATGATGTGGCAAACTACTATGAATCCTAAAACTAGAAAACTTGTGCAAGTTTTGCCAGAAGATGTAGAAAAAACAAAGGAAATGTTTGAGATGCTACTTGGAGATAATTTGAAAGGAAGAAAGGAATATATAGAACAAAATGGATATAAATATATAGACCTTGCAGACGTTTAAAATATTATAATATAAGGAGACTATATGAATAATTATATAGAACAACCAATAACAAAAACACTAGAAACAAACTACATGCCTTATGCTATGAGTGTTATTATATCTAGAGCTATACCAGAAATAGATGGGTTTAAACCTTCACATAGAAAACTTTTATACACTATGTATAAAATGGGACTTTTAAATGGAAATAGAACTAAATCTACAAATGTTGTTGGGCAAACTATGAAATTAAACCCTCACGGAGATATGGCTATATATGAAACACTTGTTAGGTTAACAAGAGGAAATGATGCACTACTTACGCCTTTTATAGATTCTAAAGGAAATTTTGGCAAGCAATTTTCTAGAGATATGGCTTTTGCAGCATCTAGATATACTGAGGTTAAGTTAGATAGTATATGTCAAGAAATATTTAAAAATATAGATAAAGATACAGTAGACTTTATAGATAATTATGATGGAACTATGAAAGAACCTACACTTTTTCCTACAACTTTTCCTAACATATTAGTCACTAATAATCAAGGAATAGCAGTTAGTATGGCAAGTTCTATTTGTAGCTTTAATCTTAAAGAGGTTTGTGATGCTACTATAAAGTTTATTAAAAATGAAAAAGTAGATATTAAAAAATATCTTAAAGCTCCAGACTTTTCTAGTGGTGGAGAACTTATTTATAACGAAAAGGAAATAAATAATATATATGAAACTGGACGTGGTAGTTTTAAACTTAGAGGTAAATATAGGTTTAATAAGAAAAATAGCCTTATAGAAATTTATGAAATACCATATACAACAACGGTGGAAGCTATTATAGATAAAATAATAAATCTTGTAAAAACAAATAAAATAAAAGAAATAAATGATGTTAGAAATGAAACAGACAAAAGTGGTCTTAAAATAGCAATAGATATTAAAAAAAGTGCTAATCCAGAGCTACTTATGCACAAATTGTATTCTATGACTCCATTAAGTGATAGTTTTAGTTGTAATTTTAATGTACTTATAAATGGTGTACCTAAAACTATGGGTATAAAGCCAATCCTTACAGAATGGCTAAAATTTAGAATAGAATGTATAAAAAGACAAACAGCTTATGACTTAGAAAAGAAAAAAATAAAACATCATCTTTTATCAGGACTTGCAAAAATTTTATTAGATATAGATAAAGCTATTACTATCATTAGAGATACTGAAGAAGATATTATGGTTATACCAAACCTTATGAAAGGATTTAGTATAGACGAACAACAAGCAGAATATATAGCAGAAATAAGACTTAGAAATCTTAATAAAGAATATCTTTTAAATCGTATAAAAGAGCGAGAACAACTAGAACAAGATATGCAAGATTTAGAAGAAATTTATAAAAATGAAGAACTTATTAAAGATATAATATGTAGTGAACTAAAAGAAATAGGTAAAAAATATGGTAAATCTAGAAAAACAGAAATAATATATCACGAAGAAGTAAAAGAAATAGATGAACATGAACTTATAGAAGATTATATAGCCAGATTTTTCTTAACTAAAGAAAACTATTTTAAAAAAGTTACTCTTGCATCTTTACGTTCTTCTGGTGAACATAAGTTAAAAGATGAGGACATTATTATACAAGAAATAGACGCTAATAATAAATCAGAAATAATTTTCTTTTCAGATAAATATAATGTATATAAAGTAAAAGCTTATGATATACCAGAAGTAAAAGTTAGTAATATAGGACATTATTTACCTAATATATTAGATATGGAAGATGACGAAAATATATTATATTTTCTAATAACAAATGATTATAAAGGACATATGTTATTTACTTTTGAAAATGGAAAAATAGCTAAAATACCTTTAAATATATATAAAACTAAAGTTAATAGAAAAAAACTTATAAATGCTTATAGTGATAAGTACAAATTAGTAAACATGAAATATATTTTAGAAGATATAGATATAGTTTTAATTAGAGATAATGATAAAGCACTTCTTTTAAATACTAGTCAAATAGAAGAAAAATCTACAAAATCATCCATTGGTGTAACAGTATTAACAATTAAAAAGAATAATAAACTTACAGCTTGTTTAGAAAAAAAACAATTTTTATCAGATAATATAGAACATTATAGAAGTAAAGAAATACCATCTAATGGGCATTTAATTTTAGATAAAGACAAGAATAAAAATCAGGTTTTAAACTAATTATTTATATATTTTTATATTAGTTTTAATTTTTAAAATAAAGTTATAAAAAAAAAGCCTTCTACATATATTTTTATAAAAATAAAATATATAGGAGGTCTTTTTTTATGGACATTTTAAAGAAAGATATAACAATAGATAAAACAATAGGAAAAGAAACAAGTCAAGTGTTAATAGAAGGAGATATAATTGTACCAGATACAAAACCAGA
This sequence comes from uncultured Eubacteriaceae bacterium, assembly GCA_946495765.1. Lineage (GTDB taxonomy): Bacteria > Bacillota > Clostridia > Lachnospirales > CAG-274 > Tyzzerella. Next base: position 846 of record CAMMEG010000112.1, on the reverse strand, counting down.
TATAGATATAGTTTTAGAGGCTAATGCAACAGCATATATAGATAATAAAGACATAGTTAATGATAGAATAACTTTTAAAGGAAACTTAGACATAAATGTTTTATTTATTGCAAAGGGTGAAGATAAACCTATTTATAACATGCAATCTACATATCCTATTAATGATTTTATAAACATGGAAGGGATAGATAAAAATATGACTGTTTTTACTACATGTAATATTTCTAACTTAGATTATAAGCTTATAAACGATAGAAAAGTAAGCTTTAGAGCTATACTAGATGTTTGTTCTGAAGTTTTAGCTAAAGAAAACGTAGAGGCAGTATCTAGTATAGAAGGACTTGACGAGAAACAGATGAAAGTAACCAATATTAATGTTAATAAAGTAGCTTGCACTAAATTTGATCGCTTTAATATAAAAGATGAAATAGAGATATCTAGTGGAAGACCTAACATAAAAGAAATTCTTGATATTAGTCTTAATATAGCTAATAAAGATGTAAAAACATATTTAGAAAAAATAACTATTTCTGGTGATATTAGAGCTTGTATACTTTATAAAAGTGATGAAGAAGATAGCATAATTACATATTTTGAACAAGATATACCTTTTAATGGCTCAATAGAGGTAGAAGGGGCAACAGAAAATATGATGGGAGATGTTTATCTAGATATTCAAGAAAAAAATATACAAATTTTAGAAGATGTAGATGGAGAGCCTAGAGTTATAGGAATAGAAGCATGTATTGGTTGTAATATAAAAGTTACATATGAAGATGACATGAGCATTTGTGCTGTGCAGCAAACTTACCTACATACTTACCTTCTTCTTTCCAGGAAGCCAAC
>CAMMEG010000111.1 GCA_946495765.1 uncultured Eubacteriaceae bacterium | reverse complement strand
AAAATAAATTTGAAAATAAATAAAAAAATATTGAATTTGCTGAAAATAAAAAAATTAAAAAAAAAGGGGTATCAAAACACTAAAAAGTGTACCTAAGAAGTAAGGGGCTATTTTTAAATAAGCCTAAATTGAACATTGAAAATAGAATAACCAAATGTTTAAATACGAAACAATGTTATAAGAGCAACGAAAAGAGATACGCCAAGACTTGTTATAAAAAACAAAGAGCGAAAAAAATATCTGCTTAAAAATAACTTAAAAGGTTAAAGTTATATTGCGAAGAAGATAGCATTTATTAAAGATACTTCCGTTTAGCTACAGGTTATCCCAATAGGAACGGCTAGGTGAGAACCACCTAGATGTACTGCCGAAGGACATATGAAACAGACAAAACCATCTGTTGTTTAAACATTTGCCTTTTAGTACATAACTATGTATTAGTTATTGTACATTACATAACTATTAAATAGTTATTGTAAGTTACTTTGGGAAGTAGGGTCGAATTAAAGTAACAAAATTAATAAAAAATTAAAATTTAAAATGTTATAGAGTTATAGATATAAAAGGCTAGATTTCTAAATAATATAAATTTTAAAATCTAGCCTTTATAAAAAATAGGAGGTGTTTAATGTAAATGAAATATGTGTAAAACGAGGAGAAATATATTATGCTAACTTAGATGGAGCAAAAGGTAGTGAAGAAAAAGGAATTAGACCAGTATTAATTATACAAAATGACATAGGAAATAAATATAGTAATACAACAATAGTAGCACCTATAACAAGCAAAATAAACAAGACTAAATTACCAACACACATAATAATAAAAAATAAAATATTATTAAATTCATTAGTAATGTTAGAACAAATAAGAACATTAGATAAAAATAGATTAGGAAGTTGTATTGGCAATTTAGATTGCAAAGATATGGAAAAAGTAAATGAATGTATAAAAATAAGCTTATGTGTGTAAAGGAGAGCTAAAATGAAATTTTATAGTGAACTAAGTGGAATTTTAATATATACAGATAACATAAAAGTAAAAGATATATTTGAAGGTGAGCTATTAAAATATAAGAAAGAAATATTAGAAAAAATAGAAAGTTTAAAATTACCATTAGAAGAAGAAAAAGGACTATTAATTTACACAGATAATGAATTAATAAAAGAATTTGTAAAAAGTATTAAATTAAATATAGTTGAAAAAAATAAAAAATTATATTTAGAAATAGTTGTAGTTACAATAAAGCAACCAACAAAATATCAATATAATGAATTATTAGAAGAGTTAAGATGGATATTAATGACAGAAAATAACTATAACATAGAAAATACAGAAATAAAAGTAGATGATGGGAGATTATATATATGCTTTTACAATATGTATGAAAAATTAAGTTTATTAAAAGAAGAAATATAGTGAAAGGAAGATTTATATGGACAATGAATTAAAATTTTATAGTTATAAAATAGCACTAGATTATTTGAAAAAAACAAATCAAATAGGAAATAGTGTATATGATAAATTAATAAAAAAATATGCAATTAAATTTAAACCAACAATGTGGGAATTTTATTAAGTTAATGATTAGAAAGGAGTTAAGTTAATGAAAAAGATAACACTAATACCAGCTAACAAGAAAATAGAAAAAGAAAAACTAAAAGTATGTGCCTATTGTAGAGTAAGTACAGAAGAAGAAACACAACTTAACTCCTTTAAAAATCAAAAAGAATACTATGAAAAGTATATAAATAGTAATAAAGATTGGAAACTAGTAGGAATATATTCGGATTTTGGAATAAGTGGAACAAGTAAAGAAAAAAGAGCTTCATTTAACAAAATGATAGAAGATTGTGAAAAAGGCGAAATAAATATGATAATAACAAAATCAGTAAGTAGATTTGCAAGAAATACATTAGATAGTATAAAAGTAATAAGAAAACTTAAAGAATTAAATGTAAATGTATATTTTGAAAAAGAAAAAATAAATACAATGTCTGAAGAAAGTGAATTAATGCTAACTATACTATCAAGTATAGCAGAAGAAGAAGCAATATCTATATCAAACAATGTTAAATGGGCTGTAAGAAAAAAGTTTGAAAAAGGAGAAAAGAAGGCTAGTAAAGCACCCTATGGATATGATAAAGATGAAAATGGAAATTTAATTATAAATGAAGTAGAAGCAAATGTTGTAAAAATAATATTTAAAGAATTTATAAAATGTAAAAACCAACTAGAAATACAAGAAAAAATAAAAGATTTGGATAATAGTAAAATTTTAAAAGTAGGTAGTATAAAAAATATAATTGAAAATCCAATATATTGTGGAGAAATAGTATACCAAAAATATTATAATGATAAGTTTAAACAGAAAAGAAACAATGGAGAATTACCTAAATACTATTTTAAAGATAAAAATAAGGAAATAATAAGTGTAGAAATCTTTGAAAAAGCACAAAATTTAATAAGATTAAGAGAAAAAATAGTAAATAGAAAAAATAATAAAACTTATTCTGAATTTACAAGTAAAGTCATATGTTCTAGTTGTAATAAAAATAGACAAAAAAGTATTAGAACTTATAATACTAAAAATAAAATTACTTATTGGAGATGTATAAATTGTAATAGTGAAACAATTAGAGATGATGTTATAAAATATATGTTTGTAAAAATGATAAATAAACTTATAAAAAATGGCAATGAGTTAATAGAGCCTTATTTGGAAAGTTTAGAAAATTATAAAGTAATAGATAATAGAGAAGAAAAAAGAAAACAATTAGAAAAAGAAATATTAAATCTTGAAGAACAAAAATATAATTTAGCAAAACTAAAACAAAAAGGATTTATAGAAACAGATATTTTTATAAGCAGAAATAATGAAATAACAAATAAAATAGATAAAATAAACGATGAAATAAAATATATAAAAAAGACAAATAAAGCTTTTAAAAACGAAATATTAGAAAGTAAGAAACTTTTAAATATAGTAAATAAGTTAGAAAGCTATGTAAAAGACTTTAATGTAGATATATTTAATGAAATAGTAGAAAATATAACAGTATATAATGCTAGAAATGTAACATTTAATTTAAAAAATAAACTAGAGTTAGATGAAAATATAAAAGAAGAAGAATTAAAAGAGATAAAGCTAAAAATGTAAAATTTATAAGGGGGTATAAAAATGATTTTAACAGGATATAAACTAAAAAATGGAATAATTATTGTAAACAAGTCTTTATTAGAGGAAATAAAGACTATTTTTGATTTAAAAGAACAAGGGTATAGTAATAAAGAAATAATTAAAAATTGCAATAACTTTAAAATCTTAAAAGATTTAACGGATAATTATAAATTGACTAAAATAAAAAATATGCTAAAGGAAAAAAAATATATGGGAAATGAAATATATCCTAAAATTATAGATGAACAAACTTTTTATAAAGTCCAAAAAGTTATAGATGAAGAAAAAAATATAAAAGAGCATAAAATGAAAGCATCATTAAAAAAGAGCGTAGGTACAAAAGAATATACAATATTTAGTAAAAATATAAAATGTGGTAAATGTAATAAAAATTTAGGTTTAATTGTAATAAACAAAGAATCAAAAAAATGGTATTGTAGTAATAAAGTAAGAGATGGAATAAATATAACACAAGATAATTTAGAACAAAAAATTTTACATATGTTAAAACTTTTAAAAGATGATAAATTAAAGATATATGAAGTTAAGGAGGGTAAAATTAGAAAAAGCCTTGAAACGTTTGAAAGTATGCAAATAAGAAAAGAATTTTTAGAAGAAATAGAAGAAAATAAATATATGGAGCTAGAAAGATATTTGGCATTTCAAAAAAATATAGTTAGAGAAAAATATAAGATGATAAATTTAATTAATTATGAAGAAAAAACTGAAAAAATTAAAAGTTTTATTAAAAACTTAAAAGAACCACTATATGAGAATATAAACGAAAATCTATTTGAAAATTTGCTTAATAGAATAAATATATATAAAAAAAGTATAGAATTTGAGTTTATAAATGAAGAAAAATATAAAATGAAGTTATAGGAGGAAGTAAGTATGATTAACAGAAAAGTAAAAATAATACCAAAAAGTGAAACAAGAGAAGTATTAAAAAATAAAAGTCAAGTTGAAAGTAAAAATAAACTAAATGTAGCAGCCTATTGTAGAGTAAGCACAGAAAACGAAGAACAACAAACAAGTTATCAAGGACAAGTTGAATATTATACAGAATATATAAATAACAATGAAAAATGGAACCTTGTTTCTATTTTCGCAGATGAAGGCATAAGTGGGTTAAGCAGAAAAAATAGAAAAGAATTTAATAAAATGATGGAGTTATGTAAAGATAAAAAAATAGATTTAATAATAACAAAATCAATAAGTAGGTTTGGAAGAAATACAGTAGATGTATTAAGTTGTGTAAGAGAGCTAAAAGCTCAAAATATAGGAGTATATTTTGAAAAAGAAAATATACATACACTAGAAAGTTCAGGAGAAATATTATTAACAATATTATCAAGTTTAGCTCAAGAAGAAAGCAGAAGTATAAGTACAAATATAAGATGGGCAATAAAACATAAATTTGAAAATGGAGAGTTAATGTTAAATTATAATAACTTTTTAGGCTACACTAAAGATAAAAATGGAAACCTAATAATAGTAGAAGAAGAAGCAAAAATAGTAAAAGAAATATATGGACTTTATTTAGAAGGTCAAAGTTTAAGAGGAATAGCAAAATATTTAGAAGAACAAGGAATAAAAACAGTAAGAGGAAATAAAAGTTGGAATAAAAGCGTAATAAAAGGAATATTAACTAATGAAAAATATATGGGTGATGCATTATTACAAAAAACATATACAAAAGATTATATGGATAAAAATAGAAAGAAAAATAAGGGTGAAATAGATAGCTATTATGTAGAAAATAATCATAAAGGAATAATAAGTAAAGGAACATTTTATAAGGTTCAAGAAGAAATGGCAAGAAGAAGTAGCTTAAAAAATAAAGATACAAGTAAAAGTAAATATAGTAAATATGTATTAAGTGAAATATTAAGATGTAGTAAATGTGGCGAAAAATATAGAAGAACAACTTGGAGCAAGAATGGAGAAAAGAAAATCGTATGGAGATGTAAAAATAGACTTACAAAAAGTGATATAGTTTGTAATGAATCAGAAACAATAAGAGAAGAAGATGTACATAATTTAGTTTTAAAAGGACTAAATAAATTAATGGAAGAAAAAAATATAATAGAAGAAATAAAAAAAGATATACAAAAGGAGATGGATAAACCAAATGTTAAAGAAATAGATGAAGAAATTCAAAGATTAGAAGAAGAAATGATGAATATGCTAGAAAATAATATATCAGTAGAAGAAAATGAAGAAAAATATGAGCAACTAGCAAGTAAAATAAAATCATTAAAAAGTGAAAAAATGTCTGTAATAAAAATAGAAGATAAGTCAGGAATAGAATTAGAAGAATTAAATATGGAAAAATTTGAAGATGAAATAATA
>CAMMEG010000110.1 GCA_946495765.1 uncultured Eubacteriaceae bacterium | reverse complement strand
TTAATTCTCAATACTTACATAAGGTAACTATATAGGTAACTAATATTTAAAAAGTAACTAATTTTGGTTACCTATATTTTTTAAGTTAGTCACCTTTTATTATTTTTAGTTACCTATAATTCTATAGCAGTAAATCCTTTTTGCTTACCATATTCTCCCCCAAAGTGCATTGTTTTTTTATTCCAAACCCAACCGTCTATCTTTAGAATACAGTTTTTTATTTCATTGCTTTTAGCCCTGTCTAAATCTTTTGGTTGTCCGCCTAAAGCTTCAACCCATATTTCGAGTATACAAACTTTATCCCTTTTAACCGTTCCTTTTTCTGCTAAAGAGTCATTTCTATTTATATCATTTAAGTATTTAATTCTTTCTGGTATGGTCATATTTTTCCAACGTTCAGGCAATAAAATACTTAAATAGTTTTCTATTAGACCTTGAAATGGGCTATCTTCTCTATGTCCTTGTTGTTCTTTTTTGGCTATATGTAATATTGCTTCATCACTAATATAAGACTTTTCTCCCTTTTTATATAGGTAGTATGCTTCTGCCCATATTTGACCGATTTCTTCTTTTGTTAAATCTTTAAATATACTTTTTGTTATTTCTGTTTTATCTAAGTCTATTGGATAAAAACGTCTATCACCAGTAGGGTCTTTTAAAAAGTCATAAGTATTAGAAGTACCTATAAAGATACATTGCCTTTTATTGCATTTAACGTGCCTTGCATAAGCACCTCTAAAGTTATCCTCTGTTTTAGTCATAAAGTGTTTTACTGTATTTAGGTCAATGTTTCTCATAGCTTCTAACTCTCCAAGCTCTATTATCCACGAACCCTGTAACTGTTCGTAAGCTTCTTTCCCTTTAAAAGTGGTCAAACTATTATTAAACCATTCGCCTCCAAGCCTTTTAACTATTTCAGTTTTACCTTTGCCTTGTGCCCCTATCAAAACTATGGCAGTATCAAACTTTGCCCCTGGTTCAAAAACTCTTTCAACAGCACCTACTAAAGTACACTTTGTAACTTTTCTTATATAGTCACTGTCTTCTGCACCTAAATAATCTATAAATAAAGTTTCTACTCTTTTATTTCTATCCCATTCTATGCCTCTTATATAGTCTCTTATAGGGTGGAACATATTTTCATATAAAACAATAGTCCAGGCGTCTTTTATAGGTTTTTCTCCTTTTATACCATATACTTTTTCTATATAATTTCTTAAGTTAGCGTCATCTTCATCTCCCCATATTTTAGGGTTTTTAGCCCACGGGGTTTTACCTGTTAGCATAGGTCTTTGAGTAAACTCATTAAAAGCTATCTTACCTTTTAAATTCGGGTCATTTTTAAGGATTATAATTATGTTGTTAATAGTGTTTAAATTTTTACCATTTTTAGTAGTTTCTAATTTTTCAAGCCAATTGTCATCTCCTTCTATATCTTCTGTACTTTCTTCATCTGTACCTATATCCTCAAAGTCTTCTAAAGCACTTTCTCTACGTTCTTTTTGCATTAGTTTTTTAACTTTTTTATCATTGCTTGCAAACTCAAGCATAGCTAAATAAGAGGGTAACTTTGTGGACGGTGTATTATCTTTTGCTTCTTCGTCTAAATCTCCAAACTTATGTATACGAACCAAATCAAAGGAGTTGCATAGCATACCGCTAATAGGGTCAGTTGCGTGGTTTGAGTATAGGAAAGTACCATTTTCATATAAAACCGCCCCAGCATATGTAGACCCACCTAAATAAGTATATCTATCCCCTGTATCACATTTTTCATAAATGCCACTTAAATAAGTATCTATTACTCTTTCTATATCATACACTCTACAAAATACACCTACTATACCAGGTTTCTCTAAAGGGTCTTTTTGCTTTTTTATTTGTTTATCTATAACTTTACCTACTCTTGAAGATGTACACCAGGTACTTCTATCTTTCCAGTCATCATACTGTTTTAATATTTTATCTACATTTATTTCTTTACCATTGTTACGGCTTTCAAATACATATTTTTGGTCTTGTGATACACTAGGGTAATACATAAGCCTACTTGCTTCATATGTAGTATCATCAAACATATCTATACCGATTTCATTAGCTATATATCGGGCTACTGCCTCATATTCGTCAGCTGTACAGTTTCTATTAAATGGTATAATAAGCCTATAACGTGGTTTTTCTTCTTCGTGCTTTCTTGTAGAATAGATTATATAGTCATAATCAAAACATAACTCTAATACTTCACAAAATCCATCTTCTGCAAAGTCTGCGTCTAATGTAAGCATACTTCTATATTGAAGACTATTTTTATTTCTTTTACCCTCTTTTAGATAACCACAAACAAAGCCACCTACGTCTTTAATTTCGTCTTGCTTTGATTTTGTCATATTTTTATACTCGCCTTGCGTTTCTGCTGTTCTTGTAGGCTTTTTTAGTCTTTTGATAAAATCTTCAAAGGTTATCTCTATGTTTTTCCAGTATTTAGAGTTTCTCGTATTGGCAATGGCTATTTTGTACTTATCCATTTTTTATAACCCCTCCTTTCTTTAGTCTTTCATATAAAAGTTGCATTCATAGGCGTCTGCATTAAGCGGTAATCCTTTAGCCCAATGTATAGGAGCACTCATTATTTTAGCTATTTCATCTGCCGATGATTTTCCAATAGGACAGTCTATAACAACCTCATCGTGAACGTGAAATACTATTTTATACCCAAACTTGTCTAATCTTTTCAAACTTTCTACTAAACAGTCTCTAGCGTATGCTTGTACTATATTTTCTACAAGTTTACCTCCAAATGTGTCTACTCTTTTCCACTTTTTGCTTGTCTGGTCCATACTCATATAAGTTATACACTCACTACCATAACTATTTTTATCTATCATAGGTGAGTTATAGTATAAACTCCTTTTACTAGGTAACTGTATACATAAATTATTTTTATTCATATAAAAAGTTATACCGCTATTTAAAGTTGTTATTTTACAATTTTTTATAGCGTCTTTAGCTGCTTTTTCACAGTCATACCAAAACTTTTTAATATTAAGATTAGAGTTTCTCCACGCGTCAACTAAGTCTTGTAACTCTTCTTCTTTTAGTCCCATTTTTAAAGCACCCATACTTGTCAATGCCCCAACACCTCCGCCATAGCCTAAAGCAAGTTCTGCTATTTTGCCTTTTTGTCTTAACTCGCTACCCTTTGTTATTTGTTCAATAGGTATATTAAACATTTTGCTAGCCGACGCTTCATATATTTTTCCGTGTGTTTTAAACACCTCTAGCCTCCACTTTTCGTCAGCTAAATAAGCAATAACTCTTGCTTCAATAGCACTAAAGTCAGACACTATAAACCTATGGTTTTTACTAGGTATAAAGGCTGTTCTTACAAGTTCTGATAATATATTAGGTATGTTTTCATAAAGTAGCTTTAATGTATCAAAATCTAATGTTTTAAAGTCTTCTCTAACTTCTTCTATATTGCTTAAATGATTTTGTGGTAAGTTTTGTACTTGTACTATACGTCCCGCCCAACGTCCTGTACGACTAGCACCATAAAACTGTAAAAGTCCTCTTATTTTATTATCACTACAAACACTTCTTGCCATTGCTTCATATTTTTTTACTGAAGTTTTTGCATTTTCTTTTCTAAGTGCCAACACTTCCAAAACCTCTTTATCATTTGTAGATTTTTCTATTTTAGGTATACTTTCTTTAGTGACACTTTCTACTTCATAACCTAACTTATTTGATAGCCATTCTTTCAGTTGAGGTAAACTATTAGGGTTATCAAGTCCTGTTATTCCTCTTAATATATCATTGTTTCTATTAGTGTTAAGTTCATCTATTAATAAAACTTTTTCTATAAATCTTGTATCTACTGTTACACCATTGTCATTTATTTTTTGGTCTAAAAGCCATAATGCTTTTTCACTTTCCACCATTTCATAGTTAGATAAATATTTTCTTAAGTCTCTTTCAACTTCTACGTCTTGTTCGCAATATTCTTTAAACATTTGCCATTTTTCACTATCGTGTTCTGGTAAATTTCTTGTTCTTCCACCATTTATTTTTGTAGGCTTACAAGGTACTGAAAAATATTTTATAAGATTTTTACCTTTACCGTCTTTTTGTTCTGCTAGTTTTAGTACTTTAGCTACATTATCAAGTCCTGACGGTAAACCAACCGATAAGCCCCATACCATCGTACAAATCCAGCTTTCATATGATAGTTCTATGTTAAAATGCTTTTGTATACACGTTCTTTCAAAGTTAGCATTATAAGCCGTTTTTATTATTGACTTATCATTTAAAGCATTTAATACTTCCTCTGGTAAAGTTTCTCCATTTTTTAAATCCACAATTTTAACTTCTTCATCATTAAAAGCATAAGCAAACAATAAAATTTCAAAATCGGCAGAGTCTACATAATGGTAGACCCCGCCTTTTATTAAATCTTTGTCTGAGTATGTTTCAATATCAATACTTAAATATCTCATATATCCACCTTATTATAAATCGTCGTCATCTTCTAAATCTTCGTCAAAATCTTCGTCAAAATCGTCTAATTCTTCGCCAAATCCTTTAAAGTCATCTTCTGCGCTTGCTCTACCGCTAAGACTTTCTCCGTCTTCAAATTTCATAAGGTTACTAAGCCCGCAAGCTATACCTTTATTACCATTCGTATTATATGGATAAAGATTTATAGACGCATAACCATAACACCCACTGTAAAACTCTGTCGTGTCTTCTATTGGTCTTTTATATTTATCAACTATTCCTGGCTTTGTTTTAGCACTAGCATTTATATAATAGCTATTCTCATACACTGGGTCTTCTGGTCTTTCTTCGTCACCGTCGTGTAATATAGCAAAGATGTCTTTAATCTTCTTGTCTTTAATCTTCTTGCCTTTAAATTTTGTTTCTTTACCTATTTCATAAGCATTTTTTATAGCTTTTTTAATATTTTTTATTGTTTGTTTATCTTCTTTTGGTATGATTAAAGATACGCTATACTTTTTATCTCCTCCATCTCCTTTTGGCTCAAATACATAAGCGTAAGAAAATCTTACCAAACCTGTAATAACCTTTGTTCCATTTAACACACTTCCATTTACTTTCATTTATTTATCCTCCATTAAAAACTTTTTTTGTTTATCTGTTAATTTCTTGTATCGTTCTATTGGTATTAAAAATACCCTTTCTTTTCCGTCTACTACATTTGTTAATTGAATAAATTTTATTCCTCTGTCGATAAGATCCTGTATTCTGTCATCTATCATTTTTATATATTTTTCTTCCATAGGCTACACCTCTATGTTTTTAAAATCTAATTCAGCAGAGTTGTATTCTGGTCTTTTATCCTCTATTTTTGCAACTGTTGGAGCACCAGGCGGTTTTATCACAAAGCCACCTAAAATCTCCTCGAATTTAACTTTCCCTAATAATTTTTCTGCTTCTGTTATAGATATTAACTTTTCAACTATATAATTTGATTTTTTATACCCATTATCTTTTAAAGCATTTATTATAGCTTTTTCATCTGTAAAGGTTCTAACACTTCTCCCCTCTACTAATTTTAAGCCAGGGAGCTTTTTCCCCTTTAACATTTCTTGTAATATGTAAGAT
>CAMMEG010000109.1 GCA_946495765.1 uncultured Eubacteriaceae bacterium | reverse complement strand
AGAAAATTTATTATGTACGTTTTACTAGAATTACCTTTGGCTTTAATTTCTATATACTTAACTGCTGTAAGTATTTGTTGTATAATAAAAATTATGTACTTAAAATTTGATTATATGAGAGAAGAAATAATAGAAGAGTCAAGAGGTAAAACAACAAAAAAACAAAGAAAAAAGAAAATAAAAGAATACCAAATAATAACAAAAAAGAAAGAAGAGTTTATTAAATATAAAAAAGAAATAATAAAGCGTTGGAGACTTGCAATAAAGATAAATATTACGGAGATATTAACTATTTCACTTTTACCAATAACTTCATATATGACTATGGCAGCGGTAGTGTTCCAATTTAATTTTAAGGAGTTGCAATATTCGATGTATCCTTATAATTTTTGCATTATATTTTATTTTTTCAATTATGGTATTATTTTGCATTGCTAATAGTAAAGGGGATGAAAAAATATTTTCAAATGAAAATTTTTTTATTAAAGCAGTTAATTATATACATAAACTTGTTACACATGAAGATATAATAGCATTTAAAATAGCATACATAGTACCAGTATTACTTAATATAATTTTAGTGTTTGGAATAAACATAATAGATAATTTTTTTATAAATCTTGAAGATAAAATAGTTATTGAGAAAGAAATAGAAGATAATAAAAAAATAAAATATGAAATAATAATAGATAGATTATTAGATAAAGTTGGTATTAATATTGCAGATGAAGATATAGAACAGTATAAAAAAGACTTAAAAGAGAAATATAAAATGGAGGAATAATTATGGAAAGATACAAATTTGATGAAAGGAATGGATTATGGTATGAGTTAGGAGAATACGGTATGTATTATCCTGTGACAGAAGTAGATGAAAAATTAGAAGTTGGCAGATATGGAAATTTAGCAATGGAACATATGAAAGCCTTAAATCCAGCAAGATATAAAACGCTTGGTATAATGGGAATGTTCCCCAAAATATTTAATAATATAGATGAAAAGGTTTATAAAATTATAGATGATATAATGGAAGAAAAACTGAAAGAAGAGCCTATACAAGATGACTGGAACGTGCTTGAAATAGAAAGACATAAAAAGATGTTGTTTAGAGAAGCTGAAGAAATTGCACTGAAAGAAATAGTATATCAAGACCACTTTGTAAATATAAGTATGGAAGAAGTGCTAGGATAAAAGTTTAGGAGTAGTATTAACTACTCCTTTTTTTGATTGATTTTACAATCAAAAAATGTGGGATTTTTTTGCAACTTTTTTAGGAGTTTTTGCGAGTTTTTTATGATATACTTTTAATGTGATAATAATATAATTATTTATCACAATGTTTTCATAACTTTTTAAAATTACCTTTCTTTATAAAAACAGCACTTTTGTATGGTGCTGTTTTTTGTTAAAAAAATAAAAATATTTAAGGAGGCACATTTATGACAAGTATTAATGAAATAAAAAAGGATATTTTTAAAGATTTAGAGCTCAAAAATAAAAAAGAAAAAAATATTGATGAAAAAGTAAAAAATTTATTTAATTATGAATTAAAGGGTAAAGAAGATATAAATATAAGTGAGTTAAATAGCTTTAATGAAAATCCATTTAATTTATATAGTCAAGAAGAGTTAGAAGAATTAGCAGAGAGTATAAGAGATGAAGGTTTATTAAATCCTATTACACTATGGAAAAAGGAAGATGGCTATACTATTTTAAGTGGACACAATAGGGTAGAAGCATTAAAGATGTTAGGTTACGAAAAACTAGACAAAACAATGTACCAAATAAAAGAGAATATAACATTAGATGATGCAAGACTTATAGTTATTGATGCTAATTTAGTTCAAAGAAAAAACTTATTACCTAGTGAAAAAGCAAAAGCTTATAAAATACAAATACAAGTATTAAAAGACAAGCAATGTAAGAGACATAAAAACTTTATTTTTGATGATATAAGTGATTTAAACAAAAAATGTACTGAGTACAATATTGAAATAAAAAGAAATGTATATATTTATTTAAGATTAAATAATTTAATACCAGAGCTTTTAAATAAAGTGGATAGTGGAGAAATTAGTATAAGAATGGGAATGGAACTATCATATTTAAAAGAACAAGAACAAAGAAATGTATTAAAATACTTTTTTATAGAAAATAAAGCAAAAATAAATATAGACATTTGTAAAGAAATAAGAGAAAAAGCTAAAAAAGTTGATATAACAGAGGAAATTATATCATTAATAGTTGAAATTTTTAGAGATAAAAAACCATACCATACTTTAAGATTAAGTTTAAAAGAAATAATAGATATAAGTCAAAAGCCATTTATTACAGATAAGGAAGCAAAGGAATATATAAAAGAGTGTATTAGATTTTATGAAAAGAACAAATATATTATATAATTGGGTAGAGAAAAAGGAAATGGGATTTTATTTTTCTTTTTTTGGCTTAAGGGGTAGGGGTTTACCCCACCTTATCCACCTTGTAGGTGGTAAGGCAGGATAAGGCGTATTACCATACGCTCGAAAACAGCTTGTATGCTAGGCATACAACGGTATTACAAGGAATATTTAAGTATTACAATGGTATTACGAAAAAATATTTAAAAATTAGATAGGAGGTTTATAAAAATGAGTAGTAATTTAGTTGTTATGACATTGAAAATACCCAAAAACAAAAAAGAGCAATTAGAAAAATATGCTAATAAATATCATAATGGGAATATATCTATGGCAATACGAAAATTTATAGATAAGGGACTTTCTATAAATTCATATAGGGAAGAGATTAGTTTTTTAAGAGAAATGATAAATGAAGAATTAGAAAGTACAATAAATCCATATATGAATAGACTTATATCAATATCTTCTAAAGGGGCAATAATGAGTGCCAGCAGTCATTTTACATTAGCAGAAACTTTGGCAAGTTTAGTAGAACCTAAATATAGACAAGCATTAGAGAAAACTCTTGTTGATGGTAAGAAAAAAGGTTATGTATACATAACAAACAAAGATTATAAAATAGAAGAATAATACAAAAAAATACTTGACAAGTAAATAATTAAGTATTATAATAAATTATAATACTTAATTAAAATAAAGAATATTTTTAAGAAATGGAGAGTAAAACAATATGAAGAATAAAAGAGGAATGATTATAGGTATATCTGCAATAGCACTAGCTTTAATAGTTGGTGGTGGATATACACTTATAAACAAAGAAGAAAATAAAACTGTATCTAATACTACAGAACAAACAAGTAATACACAAGAAGATAAAGAAGAAAGTACAAAAGAAGATAATGTATTATCTTCTAAAGAAGAAGTATCTACTAATGATAAAGTAGAGCAAAGTACAGAAAGCATATCTTTAACAGAAGATACAACAGTATCTAATAATTACAAAAAAGAAAAAGAAGATAACACAGAAAACACAACTAAACAAACCACCCCAAACAACACAACAACACAAGTAATAATAGAAAAACAAACAGAAGCTACTACTCAAGCATCAACAAAAGCTCCAGTTAAAGAAACAACTCAAACAACTACAAAAGAATCAACAACAGAAACTACTACTAAAGCACCAGCTAGTAATAACAGTAGTGGAAGTACACCTAACTATGATGAAATGACAGATGATGAATTCTGGGAAAGTCAAGGAATTATAGGAGATGACAATATTGGAGTTCAAGAAAATGCAGATTTTGAACTTTCAGGGAACATAATAGGAGAATAGAACTAATTAAAAGGTATTTCATTTAATGAAGTACTTTTTTTGTATGTAGAAAAGGAGATTATTTAATGAAGTTATTAAAAATTTTAAATAGTAAATTTAAGAATAGTAATATTTTTTTGATATGTTGTATTATAATAAGTTTAAGTATAATTAGCGTATCTGCTATCCCTTATATAAATACCAAATATGCAGAAAAACAAGAAGAAATAAAAAATAAAGCTATGAAAACATTAGAACAAACTAGTAAAAATATAACTAGAGATGGTGATGTAAATGTAGGAGGAGGTGGTAATGGTGGTGACTATGATGATACAAATGGTAAACCAGATACAATATTGGGAAATGAAAGAGATGAAGGTGTAAGAGTAACATTAGTAGAAGCAGAAACAAATAAGCCTGTTACAACACCTATAGATTTTGCTAATAATCCTAGACAGCCTATTGAGTTACATCTTGGAAAGGGTAATAAACTCTATTATATAAATAATCCTAAAGTAACGCCTAGAAAAGATGAATATAAATGGCAAAAACCTAAAGTACCTTTACCTAAAATAGTAAAGTATTCAATAGGTGGAAATAACATAGCAGAAATAAAAAAATATTTTGGGGATGAAAATTTTGCGAGATATTTTTCAGATATAACAGGCTTTAATTTTGAAGAAATGGTAAGTGGAAAATATAAGTTAATGTTAGAGCCTATTGGATATCCTAAAATTAAAGGTAAAGTTATAGCTTGCACACCAACAGAGTTAGCCATATATGATAAACAATTAAATGGTTATATAAGAAGAAGTAACATACAAACATTTTCGCATTTGAATTTACCTTTAGCAATGTTTTTAGAACGAGATGAGTTTGGCATACAAGCTTATAAAGGTAGTGAAGTATCTAAACAAAGCAATGACACAATTATAGCACAGTTAGGTGTAGGTGCAGTAACCTTTAAGGAAGAAGAAGAGGAAGAAAAGCCACCTGTAGTAAATTATACATATAGAACTGATACAGAAGTTATAACAGCAATAGAAATTAGTGGTATTGATTGTACATTAAAGTTACCTGACGATGAAAAAGAAGGGTTATATCCTATAACAGTAAATTTTGACATTAAAGGCAAAAACTATCCAGCTGACAATGGAGAAATAGTAATGCCAAGTGGTAGTAGCACTCTTGCTTATGTTAAATGGAAAACTCCTGAAAAACCACAAGAGATGATTATAAAAGCAACAGTTAATTATAAGGTTATAGATTACAGGGAAAATGGAAATGGAGAATCCATAGCTTATATAAAACCTGAAAAAGAAGAGATAAACATAGGTGTAAAAATTGAAGAAATAGAAGAAAATGAACCACCAAACCCTGACGCAGATGATAGAAATGACTATTTTATAAATAATTATAAAGAAGATGACATAAAAAAGTATCCTGAAAATTTAAAAAATGAGTGGAAAAGCTATGAAGCTTATTGGTTTCCACAAATGGTACAAGTAGAAAAAGATGTATGGGTAGATAGAGGATATTATAAATTTAATACTATTTACTATACAGCAGAGTTAGATGCACAAATGGATTTACATCCTGCAAGTACAGTAAAAACTGCAAAAGGTGACCAGATGAAAAGTGGCTATGGTGTAGACCAAAAGGCTAAAGCTAAAATTAAAGTTAGTGCTGAAATAGAAAAAGAAATAGAAGTACCAGCAGAAGATTCTGATGGCAATATAATAACTGACGCCGATGGAAATGTAGTAATGAGATATATAAAGGTAAGAGAGCCTTATTCAGTAAGTGATAGTGCATACACTACCAAGATGCAAAATGGAGTATCTTTCTTTTCAGACTTTTATTTTAAAACATATTGGAGAGTTTTAGAAGAAACAAATGAAAGTTCTAAAACAGATGCTATAATACAGTTCAAACCTAATAGATATTCAACATATAACAATAGAACTCATTTTACACCTATATGGTATCCAGATGATGAATATTACAAAGTAGCAACTTATATATTTGATGGATGGACACCAGCTGGTATGATGAGTATAAATTTAGAAGATACTGTCTATATAATGGGCAATC
>CAMMEG010000108.1 GCA_946495765.1 uncultured Eubacteriaceae bacterium | reverse complement strand
AAATTTATAAATAGAAAAAATAGATTTATTGCAGAAATAGAAATAAATGATAAAATAGAACTATGTCATGTTAAAAATACTGGTAGATGTAAAGAACTATTAATAAAAGGTGTAGATATTTTTGTAGAAGAAAATAATAATGTAAATAGAAAAACAAAATATTCTCTTATATGTGTAAAAAAAGGGAATTTAATTATAAATATGGATAGTCAAATACCAAATTATGTAGCTAAAGAGGGGATAGAAAAAGGTATTATACAAGAATTAAAAAATATTATTTATATAAAACAAGAAGTAAAATATAAAAATTCTAGATTTGATTTATATTTTGAGAGAAAGACAGGTGAAAAGGGTTTTATAGAAGTCAAAGGAGTAACATTAGAAGATAATGGTGTTGTTAGATTTCCAGATGCTCCTTCAGAACGAGCTATAAAACATATTAATGAACTTATAGAGGCAAAAAAAGAGGGATATGAAACATATATACTATTTATTATACAATTAAAAAATGTAAAATATTTTGAGCCTAACAAAGAAACACATTATGAATTTTATCAAGCTTTAAAAAATGCTAAAAATAATAATGTACATATTTTAGCCTATGATTGTTTTGTATCTAGTGATGAAATTTTATTAAAAGACATTGTTAAGGTAATAATAGAATAGTAAACAAAGAAATTTATATGAATATATTATATAAATAATATTTGGAGATGATAAAATGGGAAGACCTTGTAGATATATTTTTTCTTTAAGTACTATTATAGGTATTATATTAACATCTATAGGATTAGGTATGCTTTTGGTACTTATTATACCATGGTGGGGATATATACTTGCGCTTGGATTATTTATCGGAGGCTTATGTCTAATATTTTTAAATAAATAAACCTCCTTATAAGGAGGTTTATTTATACTGTACTTAATTAAATTTTTGAAATAAAAGGGATAAATATGTTATTCTACTTAGTTATAAACATTACATATTTCATATTTTAAATCATTTTCACTAACTCTAATTTTTAAATATTTATAATTATTTAAGTTATTAGAGTCAGAATTAGTTAAACCGTTTAATGTAATATATCTAACACCATCTTTAACATATACATTTGTCTTATCCGATACAGCAGATACAACTAGTACATTTTTACCAGTTTCTTCTACAAATTCTTTTAAAATTTTATGGAATAATTCATTTTCTCTATCACCTTTAAGACTATTATTTGAATCCCATATATTTTTATCCATATTTATAAGTATATTATTTTTACTTTGATTTGCTAAATAGCTTTGTAGCCATCTCCATTGGTCAGGGCTTTCTGTCCTCATAATACCACTTTTAGTAGCAAGATTTATAATAGATAAATAATTTGTATTTGTAGTAGTATATTTATTATTCCAAGAAATAGTATTAACACCGGTATTTATACCTTCTAAATTAGTAGAACCAACAAAAACCATAGCTTTAGCATTATTTTTCATAATATTTATGCTATCTTGTAAAACAGTTTTAGAATTTGAATAAGGCTTAGTTGCAGTTTGACCAAAAACATTTATATCTTCTTCACTAGATGCAGGTGTAAGTTGACTTATAGATTGATTTAAATAATCTTTATAAGAATTTATAAGTTGACCTCCGTCAGTTCTTTTAGTCATAGAATTAATACTATCTATATATATAGTGCCACTTTCTTTTGCAGTAGTGTTTAAAGTAGCTATATATAATTTATCTATTCTAATAGGATATTCAACACCAGAAGGAATATTAACGTTTGCTGTAACCCAATCTTTAGAAGTCATTTCATTTAAAACAGGTAATATATACTCTTTATTATTTTTATCTTTTAATACTATTTTTAACATATTGCCACTAGCATCGCCTTTAACTTGCATTTGTATAGCATTTGGTGAACCAGGCAAAGTTATAGGTTGTCTTTCAAAGCAAACATAGCTAGCTTGAGGTGTTGAAACGTTTTCTTTAAAATTATAACTTAGTAAAAGGCTGTTTTTACCGTCATGTGAAGTAGCATTAGTTATACCAGCTCCACCGGAAACTGTTTTGTCAGCAGGAAAGTACATCATAAATAAATTTCTAGTTTCTTCAAAAGAGGTAATAGGAGTAGGAGTATTACCAACAGCAATAGTAATAGATGAGCTAAAATCATTGTATGTTGCTGTAAGAGTAGCTAAACCTTCGGATTTTGCATAAAAAGCATTATTTTGTATATACCCAATTTCAGAATTATCAACACTCCAAGATACTAAAGAAGAATCAATAGCTTTAGAAAATCCATCTTTATTTACAGCTACTATTGACAGAGAGGTGTTTTCTCCAATAGATAATGAAGTTTTATTTGCATTAGGAATAATAGAGTTAAATCCTTCTATTGCTTTAAAATTAATTTGTCCAGTTGCACCATTTGAATAAGTTGCGTTTATTGTTACATCACCAGTATTATTACATATGAAGTAGTTATTATTTATTGTTCCATCACTTTCATTTGCAAAAGAAAATGTAACTTGGTTAGCATCTATATCTACTGGATTTTTATTAGCATCTATACCAACCACTTTTAATCCATATGTTACACCAGCTATTACAGGGTCTTCATCTTTTTTATCTATGCTAACTAGTAATGAAGTTACATCACCAGTAGGATTTGTAGTTTTTATACCAATAGCATTAGGTACAAGTCGAGGAGAGCCATCAGAAACATTATTTACTATTTTAACGTCTTTTTCTCCTTCTTCTCTTAATGCAACTGTTGTAGAACCGCCACCATCAAGATGAATTGCATCATAAGCTCCATATTCTAAAAGTATACTAGCCATTTCACTATGGGTAGCTCCCTCACTTTGACCTCTACCATCAACAGCTACCAGTATAAGTTTGTTTTTTTCTTTATTAACACCTACAGCACTACGAGGATTTCTAGAATTAGGAGAAATTGACATACCTGTAGATATAGATTGACCATTTCTTAGTATTTCTCCACCAGCAGATATACCAGTTAAAACTTCACTTATATCTTTATTTTCTCTAAAAACAAACTTATAGCTTTCTTTAAAATAAAGAGAATCTCCTACATTAAATAATCCTAATTTTTCAGAGGCAGTAGCCTTATCCATAACTATTATATATCCATTTTCTGGTATATCTACAACTTCACCAGCACCAGCTTTTTTAATTATTTTATTATTTTGAACAACTATTTTAAAAAGATTTTTATTTCTTTTATCTAAATCTTGTGTATTAGTTATTATGCTTCTATCAAAATATACAGGTTTTTTAAAGTCTGTTATTTTATTTTTAGCTTGTAATTCTAAAGATATATTATCATTATATAACCTTAAATTAGATTTTATATAGTCTATAAATGAATTACCATATTTATCTAAAAATATGCCAGCATAACTATTAGAAGAAGCATTATAATAATTTTGTGCTTCATTAACATTGCCATCTACTATTATTTGTCCCATACTAGAGCCAGGATTTCCAGAACCAAAAAAGTCAGCATTAATACCAGCTACAGCATTATTTTCTTTTACTAGACTTTCTACATTTTTTTTAAGTCCATGTTCTGTTACAGAATCTAGTATTTCTATATCTACATTAGGATTTGTTAAATCTACTGTTAAAACATGAATATCTTTCCATCCAGATTTATAAAGACGTTCACTTTTTTCATATACAAGGCCATCTGTTATGGTTTGAGTTTCTTTGTCTACATATAAAATATTAGAATTGCCAAAAACATTTTTTGGAATAAATGTTGATAGACTTAAAGTTAACATTAATGTATATGTTAAGAATTTCTTTTTCATATTTACCTCCAAATATAAGTTATTTAAGATGTTATTTCTGTATTAGAAGCATCATTAACTTCTTCTAAAATAATTTCTTTTTCAGGGTCTGTATTACCGTAGAAAAATTCATCAACAGTTTCTTTAGTACCATTAGTGTCTAAAATATAATAAGATGCACCATTTATCATTTGAGGTGAACCAGGTAAAGTACTTGCATTCATCTTTTCAGTATTAATATTTGTTATAGAGTTTAAATATTTAGGTAAATCTGATATAGTAAAGTTTGTTTCTACATATTTTATAAGATTTAATGAAATCTCACCTAAGTTGTTGATTAATGTATCTTTATCTAATATTTGAGTAACGAATTCTTTAATAAATTGTTGTTGAACCTCTATTCTTTGTAAATCTTGTCTAGCATAACCTTTTCTAAAACGAACTAGTCCTTCAGCAGCTTTACCATCTAATAATTGCCTTCCTTCTTTAAGATTTATGTATAAATTTTGAGTTGGATCACTATATTTAAGGCCACCTTTAGGAACATCAAAGTATATACCTCCAACAGCATCTACAATATTTATAAAAGCATTTAAATCAACTTTAACATAATAATCTATTTTTATACCTAACATAGATTCTATTGTTCTTTTTAAAGTATCCATACCACTGTCTTTAGTATATGCGTATATAGCATTTGCTTTCATAACACTTGGAGCTGTACTATTTACATTTCTAAGACTTTTAAGTTCTTCTCCAGTAAAGTTTATATAAGTATCTCGAGGAATAGATAGCAAATTAATTTCTCCAGTTGTACTAATAAAGCTAGCTATTATTATAACGTCTGTTAAGTTTTCTGCTTTGTCCACACCAGTTAATAAAATATTTGTTCTAACAGGTGGGGTAAATATTCCTTTAGATTGTTGTTCTTCTTGTTGTTTTAGCTCTTTTTCAGTTATAAGTGTAGAGTCTCTTTGTTTTAGTGGGTCGTAAACAGGCTCAGCATTTAAAAATTTATATCCAAAAAATACAAATAATAAAACTATCAAAAATATACCCAAAATACTAAAAAATATTGAAAAAAATCGTTTTTTATAATTAATATCCAAATCTTTCATAATATAAACTCCTAAAATGTTAATCGAATTAAAGTATATCAAAATATTATTATTTTTTCAAGATAAAAAGTAGGTTTTTTATAATTTATTAAAAATTGTAATATATTTGTAATGTACAAATATTTGATTGTTTTACTTTTATTTTGTATATTTAAAGTTTTAATATAAAAACCCCTAGAATTATGAAAATACTAGGGGTTTTAATAATAAAAATAAATTATTATTGACTATTTCTACCATATTTTTTATTGAATTTATCAACACGTCCACCAGCATCAAGTAAAAGTTTTTGACTGCCAGTATAGTATGGATGACATTTAGAACAAACTTCAACACGAATTTCTTCATTTGTAGAACCAGCGATAAACTCATTTCCACAGTTACATTTTACTTTAGCTTGAAAGTATTCTGGATGAATTCCTTCTCTCATTGTAAAACACCTCTTTCTAAAAATTTGAGATACATTTTGGCATCTCTATATTAACATAGCAAATGAATTATATCATATATATATATATATTGCAATAACTTTTTAGCATATTTAATATTTTTATATAAATTAATTTATATCTAATTTTGGAAGAGCTTTAAAGAATTCTTTATTATTTTTGGTAGATTTTAATATAGATAATATTTTTTCTGTAATATCAAGATTTTGTACTGGATTATTACCGAAACATTTTCTAATATAGTAAGAAGCATCTAAATATTCTTTATCAAGTAGAAGCTCTTCTTTTCTTGTGCTAGATTTTGATATATCAACGGCAGGAAATATACGTCTTTCTGATATTTTTCTGTCAAGGACTAACTCCATATTACCAGTACCTTTAAATTCTTCAAAAATAACATCATCCATTTTACTGCCAGTATCTATTAGAGCAGTAGCAAGAATAGTGAGACTTCCTCCCTCTTCAATATTTCTAGCTGCACCAAAGAATTTTTTGGGCATATATAAAGTAGCTGGGTCTAGTCCACCAGATAATGTTCTACCACTAGATGGAGTTAAAATATTATAAGCTCTAGATAATCTAGTTATACTATCTAACAGTATAACTAAGTCTTTACCTTGTTCAGCTAATCTTTT
>CAMMEG010000107.1 GCA_946495765.1 uncultured Eubacteriaceae bacterium | reverse complement strand
GAACTAAAAGCAAGTCTTTTTAAACTAATTTTATTTTTAATAAGTTTATTAACTATAAAAAAAATAAAATATACCATAATAAAGTTTATTAAAAATAAAATATCAACATAAACTTCTATTTGCATCAAATCCCTCCAAAAAGCTTTTATACATAAAATTATATAAATAAACTAAAGAAAAATTTGCTATATTTTGAGAGGTTTATATAAAAATAACTCGACAGTAACAAAAAAAAAAAGAGCTATAAGCTCTTTTTTTTAGTACGTTCATCATAATCATCTAAAAAATTATAATAATTATTATCTTTATGATATCCAATAATTGTACTTAAATTTACATTTTCTACACTATTAAATATATTTTTTTCTATATTAGGGTTGTCTTCTCTAAGTTTTCTAATAAGATTTTTTATATTTTGACGAGTAGAACCACTTTCTTCTTTATTGCTGTAATCTATATTTTCAGTAAATCTACAACCACATCTTAAAAAATCTAAATTATGATATTTAGCCCAAGATATAATATCTTCTTCTCTAATCATATACATAGGTCTTATAAGTTCCATACCTTCGAAGTTTAAGCTATGTAATTTAGGCATCATAGTTTGAACTTGTCCACCATATATCATACCCATAAGTATAGTTTCTATAACATCATCAAAATGATGTCCTAAAGCTATTTTGTTACAGCCAAGTTCTTTGGCTTTGTTATATAAATGACCACGTCTCATTCTAGCACAAAGATAACAAGGATTTTCTTCTATATCTATAACAATATCAAATATATCTGTATCAAATATAGTAATAGGTATATTTAATAGTTTTGCATTATATACAATTTTATCATAATTTTCTTGACTATAACCAGGGTTCATTACTATAAATTTTAATTCAAAATGAAATTTACCGTGTTTTTGTAGCTCTTGCATAAGTTTTGCTAAAAGCATAGAATCTTTACCACCAGATATACAAACAGCTATTTTGTCATTTTCTTTAATAAGTTCATATTTTTGAATACCTTTTATAAATCCACGCCATATAGTTTTTCTATATTTTTTTATAATACTTCTTTCTATTTCACTATGTTTTTCCACAATATTCCTCCTAAATTTAAATTATAATTAATTTTTTATATTTTTTACACATTTTGTTAAAACAAGCATTATCATTAGCTAAAATTTTGATTATTTTATCGTCATAAAAATTAAATAATATGTGATTTTTTGTATCTAAAAAGAATACAGAAGAAAAAAGGGCAGAAAAACCATCATTTTTTAAAAATAACATTTCTTTAAAAAGAGTTTTTACTTTAATATTTTCAGTAGATAAATCCCAATAAAAAGTTATCAATTCTTTTAAGTTATTATTATCTTTATATAAAGTTTTTTTCATATTTAAAGGCTTTTTCAGCTTACATATATCCATAAATCTATTTAGTTTATTTAAAGTATTTTCTAAGTTATTAAATAAATTTTCTTCACTAAAAGGAAACTCTACTTTAAATATTAATGTATCAAAATTAAAGCTATTATACAATTTTAAAGCAGTTCTTAGTCCTTTTTTATAATTATTTATATCAGCGCATATTAAAAAATTTGTATACTCATTACTAGGCTTATAGTTAATAATATTTAATTCTTTAAAGGTATTATTTACTTTAGTTCGTATCATATTTAATCCTTTCTATAAGGTAGATTATTTAGTTATTAATGCTACACATTCTATATGAGTAGTCATGCAAAACATATCAATAGGTTGTATTTTTTTAAGTTTAAAACCAAAGTTTGATAAATAATCTAAATCTCTAGCTAAAGTAGAATTATCACAAGAGATATATACAAGTTTTTTTATATTAGATTTAGATATAGCATCTAATAAAACTTTGTCACAGCCTTTTCTAGGTGGGTCTACAATAATTATGTCTGGATATATATTTTTTTGAAAGATAAAATTAGGTATAACTTCTTCAGATTTACCTACAAAAAACTCTACATTAGTTATACTGTTTAACTTTGCATTAGAAATGGCATTTTTTATAGCATCTGGGACAATTTCTATACCATATACTTTTTTGCAATTTTTAGCTAAAAATAATGATATAGTTCCTATTCCACAATATGCGTCGAATACAGTTTCATTACCTTTTAAATCACAAAAATCTAAAGCTTTTTGATATAATAATTCTGTTTGAATAGGGTTTACTTGATAAAAAGAAATAGGGGATATATTAAATTTCAAATCTTTTATATAATCAACAATGTATCCTTTGCCCATTATAGTTTCTGTTTTATCACCTAAAATAACATTTGTATTTTTAGTGTTAAAATTTATAACAATACTATCTAAATTTGGAATATCTTTAAATTTTTCTATAAGTAAATCTTTATATAAAAATTTATTGTTATTTATTACTATACAAACTAAAAGTTCATTAGTTTTATTTCCTATTCTAGTT
This sequence comes from uncultured Eubacteriaceae bacterium, assembly GCA_946495765.1. GTDB lineage: Bacteria > Bacillota > Clostridia > Lachnospirales > CAG-274 > Tyzzerella. Next base: position 3,648 of record CAMMEG010000107.1, on the reverse strand, counting down.
ACAATATGCCTTAAATCACCTTTACCAGTGTTTTCGTTATATATAGAAATATTACTAGTTTTAATAAATTCTTTAATTTTTTTTATAATTAATGTATTTATAGGATTTTGTATAGCACAATCTTCTATATCTACTATGTTATGTGAACGAGGTTTATAAAAACCTATATTTACTTTGTCAGTAAAATTTACAGGAAAACTAGCTTTATTTCTATAATAAAAAGGATTATCCATACCAATAGTCTTAGGAACATCTATATTAGTTATTTTAGCTATTTTTTTTAGATTAGATTGTATAAATTTAGATTTTATAATAAGTTGTTCATCATACTTAAGATGAAGAAGATTACATCCACCGCATTTATTAAAGTATTTACAAGGTGGATTTTGTCTATAAGGGGAAGGAGTTAATATTTCTATTAGTTTTCCATAACAATAGTTTTTTTTGATTTTAATAATTTTAATTTTAACAGTTTCTTTAGGTAAAGCACCTTGTACTAATACAATGAAGTTATCTATTTTTCCAATACCTTCTCCATTTATACCTATATCAGTTATATCTATGTTAAAATAATCATTTTTCTTTATTTCCATTTTCATTACCCTTTTTATCTAAATTTAAATATTGTTGTAAAGCCTTAGCTAAAATTTTTTCATCTGTTATATTTAAAACTCTTTCTATATTTTTTTTATTAAAATTTTTAACTTCTTTTTCCATAAAATCACCTTAAAATTAAAGTTTATTATAAAAATCACAAACAGTCTGTCTACACATACAATACTTGCAATGTACAAAGCTACAATTAGCTTCTCCTTCTCCAGTTTTTAACATGTTACGCATATTTTTTAATGTTCTTAAAAGATACTTCCTTAAATATCTAGTATTATAGACAACAAAAGAATAATCGCTATATATTAATTTACCTTTTTTGACTTTATACCCATATAAATCTTCTATAATAAGAAAATAAGCTACAAGTTGTAATAAATCACCAGTATGAGGCATATTTTCATTTTTTATAGTACCACTTTTTAGTTCTATTACGTAACATTTATTAAATTTTTTATATACGAAATCTGGCTTACCTTGTATATTGTATTTTTCAGAATAGAGTATCTTTTTATATATAACATTAGAATTTCTATTTTTTGTATTTTGGTCTGTATAAAATAAAGTATATCCTAAAGGAGCTAATCTTTTAGATTTAGTTTTTTTAATTCGTTTAGGCTTTATTAAAAGAAAAATTAAAAATAATAAAAATATTATAACAATCCACATTTTTTTAACCACAATATAATAAATGTAAAGATAGATATTAATATAATAAATACAATAAATCTTGTTATTATTTTAATTTTTCTTTTATTAATATATTTATCATGAAATTTATCATGAAATTCTATTCCACGTTTAAAGTTATTTATAGTTACATACCTAAACTCCAATTTATCATTTCTTTCTTTATGTCTTTCTCTAATATATTTTTTGCCATATAGTCTTTCATAATACCAACTATACTCACAATAGCAATATTTATTTATCTCACTAGCAGAAATTTTTTCGTCATTATTATACATTAAAAGTTGGACTTTCTGAGATTTCTAGCTAACATTTTATGATATCCAACCCAATTACCAGTTGTATTATCAGAAAGAATAGCATCTTCATACATTTTAATTTTTGCGTCTAATTCGTCTGCACAATGTAAGATAAAAGCTTCGATTGTTTTGGGTCTTTTTGGAGACCCAAATTCATATTCACCATGATGAGAAAGTATACTGTGTTTTAAAAGAGATTGTAATTGGTGAGGGAAATCCGGTATTTTATTAGCTTCTTTTGTTATAAGTTCTGTACCTATGATAATATGTCCCAAAAGTTGTCCATCATCTGTATAGTCATTATCTGGAAAAGGTGACAATTCAAACATTTTACCTACATCATGTAAAAGAGCAGAGGCTAATAATAAATCTCTATTTACATAAGAATAATGAGAAGATAGAAAATCACATATTTGACAAATTGATAAACTATGCTCTAAAAGACCTCCCATATAGTTATGATGCATATTTTTAGCAGCAGAATGTGTTTTAAACCTTTCCCTTAAATCATCATTTTTAATATAAATATTTTCTAAAAGAGTTTTAATATAGACATTTTCTAAACTAGATATTAAATTTACAATTTTTTTATAAAGTTCTTCAATATCTTTATCTGTAGAAGGAATATAGTCTATTGGGTCATATTCTCCTTCTTCACTACGTCTTATCTTTCTAATAGTTAACTGTAACTCATTTTGATATGATAAAACAGTTCCATCTATTTTTATAAAATCATTTTCTTCAAAACTTTGAATTTGATTATTAAGTTCCCATACTTTAGCATTAATAGTACCTGTCTTATCTTGAAGTAATAAAGAAAGGTAGTTTTTGCCTGTACGAGATTTTAATGTTTGCTTTTTTTTACAAAGATAATGTTCAATTATTGTTTCATCTATTTTTAAATCTGATATATATCTCATTATTATCCTCCAAATATTTTATAATATAACTATACTATGTAAACAGGAATTAGTCAAATTTTTTAAGAGCCTTTCCATTAGTGTATGTAAAAAGTTTGCCTTGAAAGCGATTTTCTTCTTTCATTTTTTGCTCTATTAGCTCCTTTATTTTCCACCAGCTCATACCCCAATTAGAAAATAGTGTAAATTCTTCAGGAGCTCTACTTATTATTCTTTGTATAGCTATTTTAGGGTCTAAATATTCCAAAAAAGTTATTACTTTTTCTATATAGTCTTCTAAAGGTAACATATAAAATTCATTATTTATATATTGTTTAGCAAGAATAGTATTTTTTTCTATATAAAGAGCATGTAATTTAACAAAATCTGTTTTTAATACAGATACTATTTTTGCTGTTTCTATAGTATCTTCTATATTATCCCAAGGGAGATTTAATATAATATGTGTACATACATTAAAATTATAAGATTTTATAATATTTACAGCTTCTATATATTCTGCTAATGTATGTCCTCTGTTTATTTTATTTAAAGTTTTATAATTAGCTGTTTGTAGACCAAGTTCTATTGTTATATCTAAATTATGATTATCTTTAATATCTTTTAGTATTTTTAAGTAATCTTTATTTATACAATCTGGTCTAGTTGAAATAGATATATCTACAATATCATCTAATATTGCTTCATTTACATATTTTTTGAATAAATCAATAGGTATGTATGTGTTTGAGTAGCTTTGAAAATATGCTATAAACTTTTTTGCTTTATATTTCTTTGCTATAAAGTCTTTATTTTTTAAAAGTTGTTCTTTAACAGATAGATTAGCAGATAAATTTTCAAATCCAACACCTTCATCTCCACAATATGTGCAACCACCAAAACCAATATTCCCATCTCTATTAGGACAATTAGTTTCTTTTAAAGATATTGGTAGCTTGTATACTTTTTCTCCATATTTTTCTTTTAGATATTTTGAGTATTCTTTATACATAAAATGCCTTTCTAATTTATAATAATATATTATAAATATTATATACTAATTAATGTAATAGATAGTAATTATAATAAATAATCTGTTTAATACTGTGTACTAAAACTAGCTATTCTTATTCTTGTTGAGGAAAAATTAA
>CAMMEG010000106.1 GCA_946495765.1 uncultured Eubacteriaceae bacterium | reverse complement strand
TATTATGTAAAACCTTATGATGAAAAGTTTTTCCTTATATATAAAGATTTTAATATTAATCAAATATTAATAAGAGATAGCTTATTATGTATTTTTATTATAACTGTTATTTCTTGTATAATATTTATAGTTTTAAGAAAATATTTATATAAAAATATAGTACTACCTTTACAGGAAATATCAAAAGAGATACCAAAACTTAAAAATAAAAATCAAAGAATAAAATTTAAATATTATAAATTTGAAGAAATAAATGATATATGTAAAGAGATAAGAGTTATAGAAGATGATTTAGAAAATATGGGAGATATGTTAAAAATAGAACAAAATAAAATAGACTATATTTTAGACAATATGGCAGAGGGGTTTGTTTTATTTGATAAAAATAAAAATGTTTTCGCAATAAATAAAATGGCAAAAAAAATATTTAATTGTGATAAGAATAACTTAGGTGAAAATATTTTATATTATACTCAAAATATAAAGTTATTAGAAAATATAGAAAATGTTTTAATTACAAATCAAAAAAGTACATTTGATATAACAATAGAAGAAAATAAAACTTACTCAGTACATATTAGTAAGATACAAAAGGGAATATTTGAAAAAGGTAGTAGTGGAATAATAATGTTGATAATAGATGTAACTGCTGAAAGAGAAGCTGAAAAGTTAAGGCAAGAGTTTTTTTCTAATATATCTCATGAGTTAAAAACTCCTATAACATCTATACAAGGATATGCAGAACTATTATATAATAATTTTGCTAAATCTAAGGAACAAGAAAAAGAATTTTTAAAAATTATACAAAAAGAAAGTAATAACATAACTAATCTTATAAATAATATTTTAACTATATCTAAACTTGAAAATAAAGAAGTAGAAATAAATAAATCAGATATAAATATAAAAACTATTGTAGATGAAATAATAAACTCCACTAAACCAATGTGTATAGAACAAAACATAAATGTTATAAACAAATGTGAAAATATAACTATATTAGCAGATTATAAAAAAATACATCAGTTATTTAATAATCTTATAGTAAATGCAATAAAGTATAATAAAAATAATGGTTATGTAGAAATAAATTGTTTTAAAGATGATAAAAATATTAATATTATTATAAAAGATTCAGGAATAGGTATACCATTAGTTGATAGAAATAGAATATTTGAACGATTTTATCGTGTAGAAAAAGGGAGGAGTAAATCATTAGGTGGAACAGGACTTGGATTATCAATAGTAAAACATATAGTAAAATATTATAATGGTAAAATAAAATTAAAGAGTACAGAAGGTTTTGGTAGTGAATTTATTATAAAAATACCAATAAGTAAATAAAATTATGTAAAAAAATATATAAATAAATAGAAAAATAAAAAAAACTGTGATATAATTGTAAATAATATATATTTAGGAGTATTGTTTATGAAAAGAGTAAAGTTTTTAATATTTATAATTATAATAATTAGTATAATATTTATAATACCTGTAACATCAATTGGAGATATAAATAATAATGGCATAAAAAGGCAACTAGTAGAAGCATCTATTAATTTAGATACTAATACAGACAAAGTTACAGAACAGAATGATAATACTACTGATATAGAGTATAAAAATGAAAATAGTAAAAAAATTATTGTACAACAAAAAGATATAAGAGATGATTTAACCTTAAAGGACAATAATATAAATAATTTAGAATATGACTTTAAAAGTATAGAAAAATATGAAGGTTATCTTGTTTATAAAATAAAATATCCTATTTTTAACAATAATAATATTAATGAAAAAGTTTATAACCATATAGAATTATTATCAGAAAATTTTAAAACAGAGTTTTCTTATTATGAACCTACTTCTATTGAAGACAAGCTGATTTTTAAACTAGATACAGATATTTCAATTTTTAAAGATAATATTTTAAGTGTGAAATTTACTATAGAAAGAAATTATAATACATATCCTAATCCTATTAAATTTTATGAAACATATATTATAGATATAAAAGAAAATAAAGAATTAAATTTAGAAGATATTTTAAATAAAGGATATAAAGATTTATTTTATATTGTATCAAAAGAATATTTTTTTAATACTTATGGTATAAATATAACAAAACAAAGTGAAAATTATAATGATATAAAACCAGATAAAAATGTTTATAATAAAATATTTATTAAAGATAATATAGTAGAAATATTTATTTATGATTATAAAAAGCAAGAAGAAACTTTAATAAAAATACCTATGGATAAACTTTTGCCATATGTAAAAAAAGAATACATAGAAGTAACACAGAGTACAACACAAATAACTACTATTATAGAAACTATAACAGAGACTACAACTATTGTAATAGAGGAAACTAGCACAGAAACTACAACTAGTATTAGAGAAAATATACAAAATAGTAAGTCTAACAAAAGAAAAATTGATAAAAATAAACCGATGATTGCATTAACATTTGATGATGGTCCTAATAATGCTACGACTAATAGAATATTAGATATATTAGAGCAAAACAACTCAGTTGCTACATTTTTTGTTGTATCAAGAAGAATAGAAAAAGATGTAGAAATCTTAAAAAGGATGGATAGTTTAGGTTGTCAAATTGGTAATCATACGGCTAATCATAAAGATTTAACTAAATTGTCTAACGAACAAATAAAATTGGAAGTTGATATTGTAAATGACAAGTTAGAAAAAGCCATAGGTAAACAAGCTACTATAGTAAGAGTCCCATATGGCGCTATAAATCAAACTATTAAAGAAACTATAAAATATCCTATTATTATGTGGAATGTAGATACTAAAGATTGGCAAAGTAAAAATGCTAAAGATATTGAACAACAAGTTTTAACTAAAGTTAAAGATGGAGATATAATATTAATGCATGATTTATATAACACAACAGCAGAAGCTTGTGAAGTGATTATACCAAAACTTATAGAACAAGGTTTTCAACTTGTTACAGTAGAAGAGCTTTTAGAATATAAAGGTATATATATTAAAAATGGTAATACATATTTTAATGGAAATATGAAATAAACTAATGGGAGTGATTAATATAAAAACATTATTAGTTGCTATAAATGCAAAATATATACATACATCACTAGCAGTGAGAAGTATATATACATATTGTAAAGAAAACAACACAAATATAAATATAAAAGAATTTACAATAAATAATGATGAGGATACTATTATAAACGAAATATATGAAGAAAAACCTGATTTTTTAGGTTTTTCTTGTTATATTTGGAACGTAAATATTATTTTAGATATTATATCTACTATTAAAAAACTATTACCAGATATAAAAATATTTGTAGGTGGACCAGAGGTAAGCTATGATTATGAATATATTTTTGAAAAAGGTGTTGATATAGTTTGTATTGGTGAAGGTGAACAAACAGTAAAAGAATTAGTAGATAAATTTAATACTACAAAATATATAGATAAATCATTTGAAAGTATAGAAGGTATAGCATTTAAAGTAAATAATAACTTAATTATAACTAATGATAGAAAATTATTAGAATTAGATAAAATACCTTTTGTTTATAAAGAAGGGCTTTATGGTACAGAAAATAAAATATTGTATTATGAAGCATCAAGAGGTTGTCCTTATAGTTGTCAATATTGTTTATCATCTTTAGAAAAAGGCCTTAGATTTTTAACTGAAGAAAGAGTAAAACAAGATTTAGATTTTTTCTTAAAAAATAATGTTAAACAAGTAAAATTTGTAGATAGAACATTTAATTGTAATAAAAAATTTGCACTATTAATATGGAATTATCTAATAGATAATGATAATGGAATGACTAATTTTCATTTTGAAATATCCGCAGATATAATAGATGAAGATATGATAAATACTCTAAAAAAAGCTAGAGTAGGTCTTTTTCAGTTTGAAATAGGTGTACAATCTACTAATAACAATACATTAGATGAAATAAAAAGAAAAACAAATTTAAAAAAACTTTTTGATAGGGTAAATGAAATAAAAAAACTAAAAAATATTCATCAACATTTAGACCTTATAGCTGGTTTACCTTTTGAAGATTATGAAATATTTAAAAAATCTTTTAATGATGTTTTTAAAGTTTATCCAGAACAATTTCAACTTGGATTTTTAAAGTTATTAAAAGGGTCTGGACTTAGAATAAATGCAAAAAAATATGGAATAGTTTATAAAGATAAAGCACCATATGAAGTGCTTTATACTAATCTTATAAATTATGATAAAATGACAACATTAAAAAATATAGAAGAAATGGTAGAAATATATTATAACTCAGGTAAAGCTATTAATACAATAAAATATGGAATAAAATTTTTCAAATCTCCATTTGATTTTTTTGAAAATCTAGTTACATATTGGATAAACAATAAATATAATAATATTAGTCATAGTAAAATGAAATTATATGAAATAATATATACATTTTTAAGTAGTATCGATGGAATAAATAGCAGTATTTTAAATGAAATTATAAAATTTGATATTTTATTAAATGATAATATTAAAAGTTTACCAGTTTGGATAAATACTCAGTATAATAATGAATTTAAAGAAAAAGAAAGAAGATTTTATAATAATGAAGAAAATATAAAAAAATATTTACCACATTTAGAAAAATATGGTGCAAAACAAATTAGTAGAATGTGTTATTTTGAAAAGTTTAATATAGACATAGAAAATATTATAAATAGTAATTTTGAACAAATAGATAAAAAAGAAAATTATATATTATTTGATTATTATACAAAAAATGATTTAATATATAAAGTTAAATATTATTATTTGGAAAGAGGTAATTTTGATGAAACTTTCTGATAGAGTAGAAGAAGTTACAAAACTTTTAGATGAATATTACAAAACAGAAGACAAATGTTATTTAAATCACTCAACACCATATGAACTTTTAATAGCTACTATGCTTAGTGCACAATGTACAGATGATAGAGTAAATATTGTTACAGAAAAGCTTTTTAAAAAGTATCCTACGTTAAAAAGCTTTGCAGAAGCAGATTTAGCAGAAATGGAACAAGATGTAAAGCCTACAGGATTTTATCATAATAAAGCTAAGAATATAATATTAGCTACTAGAAGACTTTTAGAAGTATATAATGGTCAAGTACCTTCTAGTATAGAAGATTTAACTAGTCTTGCAGGTGTAGGAAGAAAGACAGCTAATGTTGTAAGAAGCCATATTTTTAATTTACCTAGTGTTGTGGTAGATACTCATGTTAAACGTATATCTAAAAAACTTGGACTTGTAAAAAACGATGACCCTGTAAAAATAGAGTTTGAACTTATGAAAATTTTGCCAAAAGAACATTGGATAAGGTATAACACTCAAGTTATAGCTCATGGTAGGACTATATGTAAAGCTAGAAATCCTAATTGTTCTATATGCTTTATGCAACATTGTTGTAAAGAATATGAAAAAATAGAAAAGAAAAATAAAAAATAGAAAAACTAGCATAAAAATTTTTATTTAAGCCAAAATACATTTAAGGTGGTGATGGCTTGAATAAAAATTTTTTGTTTCTTTAATAGGTTTAATAGCAGGATTTTTTAATGGGCTCTTTGGATCTGGTGGAGGCACTATATTAGTACCAAGTCTTGAAAAGTTTTTAAAAATGGAAGAACATAAAGCTCATTCAACAGCAATAGCTATTATTTTACCATTATCAATAGTTAGCATATTCATATACTTTAAAGGAATAAATGTAGATTTAAAAACAATAATATTTATATCATTAGGTGGATTGTTGGGTGGTTTTATAGGTGCTAAATATTTAAAAAAAGTACCATCTAAATGGTTACACAAAATATTTGGTTTATTTATGCTTATAGGTGCTTGGAGACTAATTTTATGATATGGTTATTTTTAATAGGTTTAATATCAGGAGTTATAAGTGGTATGGGTATAGGTGGAGGAGCTATTTTAATACCATCTCTTACACTTATTTTCGACTTTGAGCAAAAAATGGCTCAAAATATTAATTTATTGTATTTTATACCAACAGCTATTATAGCTATTTTTGTCCATAGTAAAAATAAAAATATTGAAACAAAAGGACTTTTAAAAATAATAATATTTGGTATAGTAGGAGC
>CAMMEG010000105.1 GCA_946495765.1 uncultured Eubacteriaceae bacterium | reverse complement strand
CAGATGAACACCCATCTCCGTCAACCGATGCTGCAAGCGGCTGCTTACTTCCGGTAATAGTAGAAGAAGAAAATAGTAATGGAAAATTAATAGCTAAAAAATTATCACAAGAACTCAATATTCCATTTTATGATAAAGATATTGTTAAACTTGCATCTAAAAATAGTAATATTCGCGAAAATATTTTTTATACAGTAGAAGATTGGAAACTAAATAAACTAATTTATCCTTTTCCTGCTGATTTTTGTATAGGATTTACTATACCATACTTAACTGATTTTATTCCTATTCAAAATAAAGTTTTTATAGAAAAAAGTAAAGCAATAAAAGAATTAACACAGGATAAATCTTGCATTATATTTTGTAAATGCTCTAACTATATATTAAAAGATTATAAAAATTGTTTTAATGTTTTAATATATGCTAAAGATGATGATAGAATAAAAAACCTAAATGAAGATAATACATTTTCTTTAAAAGAATGTAAAAAACATTTAAGAAAAAAAGATAAAAAATTATCATCTTATTATGGTTATTATGTAGGTGAAAATTGGGATAATAAAAAATGTTATGATATATTTTTAAATAGTAGTACTTTAGGCGTAAATAACTGTGTAAATATATTAAAAATATTATTTTTTAATATACAAAAAAATTAAATACTTTAAATTATAGATATAAGACTAAAAAGTATAAAAGAAAGTATTAAATAATTATACCCTCTTTTATACTTTTATTAATAAAATTAAGTTATAACTTTATTATTCAAAACAATAATTATAAATGAGTTTTTATTTTAATTTTTATTTAAAAATAACATAAATAACTGTTTTTATATAAAGTATCAAAAAAATTGATTTTATTATTCTTCTATAAAATCATAACTTGTATTAAATTTATAAGCTAGTGTCATTAAGCTATCTGTAAGATGAACATTTTCTACTATTACACCGTCTTCCTTTTTCAACTCAGTATTAGAAAAATTCCATACTCCTTTTATACCGTATTCTACAATCTTTTTATATACGTCATACGCATTTGATTTAGGAACGGCTAATACAGCTATATCTACATTGTTTTCTTTTGTAAATTTTTCTAAATCTTTTATATTTTTTACTTCTAAATCTCTTATTTTAGTACCTATAATATTAGGGTCTACATCGAATATTCCAATAAAATTAAATCCTCTCTTTTCAAACTTTACATAATTTAATAATGCTTGACCAATTTTACCAGCACCTAAAATTACTAGGTTATACGTTTTATTTAGCCCTAATATACTTTTTATTTCCTCAAAAAGAACCTCAACATTATATCCATAACCTTGTTGTCCAAAACATCCAAAATTATTTAAATCCTGTCTTATTTGAGAAGCTGTAACATTCATTTTATCACTTAAGTCTTTAGACGATATCCTTGTTATACCATCATCTAATAAATCGCCTAAAAATCTATAATATCTAGGCAAACGCTTTATAACAGCTAAAGAAACTTTTTTATCCATTACCATCATTCCTTTATTAAATATTAAAAAGATTATACAACTTTGTTTTGTTTTTGTCAATGTTTCCTCTTTTAAAAATGCTTATTTTTTGTTAAAATATATTCATTAAAAGTAAATTTAATATAGGAGGCAAAAAATGATACTTTCTTGTAATGATATAAATAAGTCTTTTGGTATAATAAATGTATTAACTAATATATCATTTAATATAAATAAAAAAGATAAAGTTGCTCTTGTTGGTGTAAATGGTGCTGGTAAATCTACTTTATTTAAAATAATAGTAGATGAATTATCTAAAGATAGTGGTGACATTACAATGCCTAAAAATACTAAAATTGGCTACTTTTCTCAATCTCTTAACTTAAATGAAGAAATTACTCTATTTGATGAGCTTTTAACAGTTTTTTCTCATATTATAGATATGGAATTTAAACTTAGAGAACTTGAAAAAAAAATGAGTAAATGTAAAGATGAAGAGCTTAATTTAACAATAAAAGAATATGATAAAATATCCACATATCTTTTAGAAAATAATACTTTTGATTATAATAGTCGTATAAAAGGTGTTTTAAAAGGTTTAGGATTTTTAGAAGATGATTTTTTTAAACAAATTAAATATTTATCTGGTGGACAAAAAACAAGAATTGCTCTTGGCAAAATTTTATTAGAAGAACCTGACATTTTGCTTTTAGATGAACCTACTAATCATCTTGATATAAAATCTATACAATGGCTAGAAACATTTTTAAAATCATATTCTAAAGCATTGTTTATTATATCTCATGATAGATATTTTTTAGATAAAATAGTAACTAAAGTTATAGAACTTGAAAATACAAAAGCAACCACATATAATGGGAATTACTCTGATTATTATAATAAAAAACAAATTGATAGAGAGATAATGCTAAAACATTATTTAAACCAACAAAAAGAGATTAAAAGGCAAGAAGAAGTTATTAAAAGACTACGTTCATACAATAGAGAAAAATCTATAAAAAGAGCTGAAAGTCGTGAGAAATTATTAGATAAAATGGAAAAAATAGAAAAGCCGGAAAATTTACCTGCTCAAATGCGTCTTACACTATCTCCTAAAAAAGAAAGTGGTAACGATGTTTTAAAAGTAGAAAATTTATCTAAAAGTTTTAATTTTAATCTTTTTAACAATATTTCTTTTGACATAAAAAAAGGTGACAAAATAGCACTTATAGGAGCAAATGGTATAGGTAAAACAACACTTATCAAAATGATAATGAATAAAGAATCAATTGATAATGGCTCTATTAAACTAGGCTCAAATGTAGTCATTGGATATTATGACCAAGAACATCAAGGCTTAAATCTAGATAAAACTATATTTGATGAAATAGCTGATTCTTATCCAAATTTAAAAATTGAAGAAATAAGAAATACTCTTGCTATATTTGTATTTACTGGAGATGATGTCTTTAAAAAAATATCTACTTTAAGTGGTGGAGAAAAAGGTCGTGTTGCTCTTGCTAAAATAATGTTATCTAATGCAAACTTTCTAATATTAGATGAACCTACTAATCATCTTGATATGGTGTCTAAAGAAATATTAGAAAATGCTTTAAAAAATTATTCTGGAACTTATATATATATTTCTCATGATAGATTTTTTATAAATAACACAGCAACAAAAGTTATGGAACTTACAAAAAATAAAATAAATATATATCTTGGTAATTATGATTATTATATAGAAAAATCTAAAGAACAAAATATAACAGAACAAAATATATCAAATGAATTAACTACTGATGCAAAACTAGACTGGAAAGCACAAAAAGAAGCTCAAGCAGAGGCTAGAAAAAAACAAAATACATTAAAAAAATTAGAACAGCAAATTGAAAATATTGAAAATAAGATAAAAAAAGCTGATGAAAGATTATCTTTAGAAGAAATATATACAAACCATTATAAAGCCAAAGAAATTTTTGATGAAAAAACAAAATTAGAAGAAGAACTTGCTTATTTGTATGAAAAATGGGAAACTATTATTTAATTAAAAATAAGCCATAAATATGGCTTATTTTCTATTTTTATATAAATTATAATTAATTTATAAGTTTAATCATTTTAAAATATACTGAATTTCTATTTGCCCTGGTTCTATTTTACTTTCACGTTGAAGACCTGTTTCATAAAATCCTAAATTTTTATAAAATGCTATTGCATCTATATTATTTTTAAACGTCCATAAAATTACTACATTTATATAATTTTTGTTACAATATATTTTTAAATGATTTAATAACTGTTTCCCTATGTTATATTTAGTATAAACAGGTGATATATAAAATGATATAATTTCTATACTTTTATTGTATATTTTTTCATAAATAATATATCCACCTATTTCCTTATTCTTTATATTTTCTGCAATAAATATATTTCCATTATTATCTAAAATATTTTTTAAATATATTTCTTTTTCTTCAACATTTAATTTATTAATTGTAGATGGTAATAAAAATTTTGAAAAAGCTTTTTTCCAAGAATAAACATATATTTGTGATATATTTTTCAAATCATTTTCTTGTATATCTCTAATAGTTACTTTCATTATATACCTCATTATGTTTAAATTTTTATTAAAGTATTATAAATACCTTATCTTTATAGATAAGGTATTTATAACTAAAAAATTATAACTAAATTGTTAAATTAATACAAACTTATAAAATATATATCTTAATTATATTTTACATAATTTTATAAATCTCCAAAAATAGTAGGTAATTTTTCCTTAAATTCTTTTAATATCATATTAGATATTTCTCTTATTTGTGGATGTGCTGATTTATCTGTTCTAAGCTTTAAAAAATGTCTCCATGACCTTAAATTCATTGTTACAACTATTTCTGTTTTTAAAGAATTTGGTAATATTGCTCTAGCCTCTTCTGGTTTTGCTCCATTTTCTATAAGCATATTATAGTTTTGTTCTATCATAGCCATTGTATCTAACCATATTTTTTTATTTTTTACGTCCTCTTCACTATTTGATGAAAAAAAACAAGGTTCTATAAAGGTAAGTTCTTTTCCAAACTTATCATTACAATAATTACAATATCTTGTACTTTCTTGAGAATAACTTGCTATTCTATGTCTTACTATTTCATGAGTAACACCTCTATCACATATAATTCTTACTGTAATCTTTTCATGTTCTATAACTGATTCATGTCCACGTTTTATAATATTTAATACAAATCTTTTAGAACTATCATTATCTATAAGATTTTCGCTTTTATAACAGGTTCTACCTGCTCTTTCTATATTTTTTAAAATTTTGTCTTCATCTAATTCTTGTTCTATAAAAAATGTAGGTTTAATAATTTTCATTAATTTTCTCCTTTATAAGTTTATATAGGTTGTCTTCCTTGAAATGCTCTAGAAAGAGTTACTTCATCTACAAATTCTAAATCTCCACCAACTGGAACTCCATGGGCTATACGAGATACTTTTATACCAATAGGTTTTAATAATCTACTAATGTACATTGCTGTCGCTTCACCTTCTATATTGGGATTTGTAGCTAAAATTACTTCTTCTACTGTATTATCTTTAAGCCTTTCTAAAAGTTCTTTTATTTTTATATCTTGTGGCGTAATACCAGCCATAGGAGATATTGCACCATTTAAAACATGATATACACCCTTATATTCTCTAGTTTTTTCATAAGCCGCCATATCTCGAGGGTCTTCTACAACCATTATCATAGACTTGTCTCTTTTTTCATTAGAGCAAATATGGCAAGGATCTATATCCGTTATATTACAACATATAGAACAGTATTTTATACTTTCTTTAGCACTTAATATACTAGATGTAAGTACTTTTGCATTTTCCATAGGCATATTAATTATATAAAAAGCAAGTCTTTGTGCAGACTTGCCCCCTATACCTGGTAGCTTAGATAATTCTTCTATAAGCTTTGTTATTTTATTACCATAATAATTCAATTTAAATCACTCCTAAAAAAGTCCACCAGGAAGACCCATACCACCTGTAAACTTACTCATTTGACTAGATGCTGATTCTTCAACTTGTCTAATAGCTTCATTAACAGCAGTTAATATTAAATCTTGTAACATTTCTACATCATCTGGATCTACTACATCTTTATCTATATCTATACTTTTAATTTCTTTTTTTCCAGTTATAACTATTTTTACTGCTCCACCGCCACTAGTTATCTCAAATTCTTTTGTTTCTAGTTCAGCTTGCATTTCTTCCATTTGTTTTTGCATTTTTTGGGCTTGTTTCATAAGGTTGTTCATATTCATTCCACCAGGAAAACCTCCGCCAAATCCACCTCTAGCCATAATGTATATCCTCCTTTAAATAAAATTTTTTATTTTTATTATTTAATTTTAAACTATTTTTAATTTTAAATCAACCATAATATTTATATTATATAAAAATTTTACAATTATTCTATATTGACTGTTCCCTCTGGAAAAAGTTTTGTCATGTCTTCAATACTAGAATTATTATCTACTGTTTTATTTTCTAAGTTAACTACTCTTTTATATTCAGTATCATATTTTTGTTTTGAAATTATTTTTACTTCATATTTTTTATTAAACAACTCAAATAATGCTTCTTCTATACTATATTTTAATTTTTCTAGTCTAGATACA
>CAMMEG010000104.1 GCA_946495765.1 uncultured Eubacteriaceae bacterium | reverse complement strand
GCAAGTTCAGCACAGAATATAGTTTGGGCACCTTCTCTTAATACCCCATTTACCATAGCAGTACCACCAACAGCAGTTTGCCAGAATGGTAAATAAAAAACATGATGTAAACCAAAAGGTATTAAAGCTCTTTCCATGAAACCATATATAAATGTTCCAGCATAACCAGAGCTAATAACAAGTTCACCAACTTTATTTATACCTAATTGGATAGTAGGCCAAATAAAGAACATTAATATACCTACGAAAAGATATACAATAGCACTTATTATAGGTACAAATCTTGTACCACCAAAGAATGATAGCACTTGTGGAAGCTCTATTTTATAATACTTATTATGCAATGCTGCAACACCAAGTCCAACTATAATACCACCAAATACACCCATTTGTAAAGAAGTTATACCTAATACAGATGCTGTAGCACCTGTTAGCATATTTTCTGGCCCACCATTAATTTGAATTAATGCACTAATAGATGCATGCATTATAAAAAATGCAATGGCACCAGATAAAGCTGCAACTTCTTTTTCAGCTTTCGCCATACCTATAGCTACACCCATTGCAAATATAATATGCAAGTTGTCAAAAACAACTGAACCAGCACTATTTAATATTGTAAAAAAGTCATTTAAAATAGTACCTTGACCCATTATTCCAGATAGGTTATATGTTTCTAACATAGTTTGATTAGTAAACGAACCACCTATACCTAAAAATAAACCAGCAACAGGTAATATAGCAATAGGGAGCATAAAAGACCTGCCTATACGTTGTAAAACAGCAAAAATTTTGTCTTTCATAAATAAATTCACTCCTTTATTATTTAATATAATTGTATAAAGTATACAATTAAAATATACAGTATAGCAATTATATATATAAAATTATTATATTTAGGAATTTATAATACTATAAATTACAATAAATGTCAAGATTATACTATAAAAACTTGCAATTAATATATAAAATTGTTAAATATAATTTTTTATAAAATAAAAATAAAGATAAGATTTTATATTTATAGTATATTTTAATTCTCATCTTTATTTTAAAAAAGTTTATCTAAGTTTTATAAAGTAATAAAAATTATCTTAATGTCTAAAATGTCTAATATTTGTAAATACCATTGCTATATTATTTTCATCACATAATTTAATAGAGTCTTCATCTCTTATAGAACCACCTGGTTGTATTATAGCTGTAACACCATTTTTTATAGCTTCTTTTACACAGTCATCAAATGGGAAAAAGGCATCAGAGGCTAAGACACTTCCTTTTACAATATCAGGACTTATCATCTCTTGACTGTGTTCAATAGCTTGTTTTGTAGCCCATATTCTATTTACTTGACCATTACCTATGCCGATAGATTGCTTATCTTTACCTAATGCTATACCGTTAGATTTTGCATATTTTACTATTTTCCAAGTAAAAATTAAATCTTCCATTTCTTTTTTTGTTGGTTCTCTTTTAGTCACAACTTTTAAATTAGGTTCATTTAAAAGTTTATTATTAATATCTTGAACTAATATACCACCAGAAACTTTTTTAATATCAAAATCTAATGAAGATTGTTTTTTATCAATATTATCAAGAGTTAATAATCTAATATTAGGTTTTTTTGTTAATATATCAAGTGCTTCTTTAGTAAAATTTGGAGCTAAAACTACTTCTAAAAATATTTTACTCATTTCTTTAGCAGTTTTTTCATCTATTTCTCTATTAGATACAACTATACCACCAAAGATAGAAGTAGGGTCAGCATTATAGGCTTTTAAATAAGCTTCGTATATATTTGTACTACTTGCTACACCACAAGGATTAGAATGTTTACAGGCTACAATTGTAGGTTCTTCAAATTCTTTTAATAATTCTAAAGCTCCGTTTGTATCATTTACATTATTAAAAGACATTTCTTTACCGTGTAGTTGTTTAAAGCTTGTAAGCATACCTTCATTGTGACCAACTTGTTTATAAAAACAAGCCATTTGATGTGGATTTTCACCATATCTCATATTTTGAATTTTTTCAAAAGTCATAGTTATAGTATCATCATATTTAGGGAGATTTGCTTTTTCTCTCATATAATTTGCTATAAGAGTGTCATAATGAGCAGTATGTGTAAATACCTTTGCTGAAAGATAAAAATTTGTTTCTTTAGATATTTTATTATTTATTTTAAGTTCATCTAAAACTTTTTTATAATCTTTAGGAGAGGTAATAACAGAAACGTCTTGATAATTTTTTGCAGCAGCTCTAAGCATTGTAGGACCACCAATATCTATATTTTCAATAGCATCTTCTAAAGTTATGTTTTCTTTTAATATAGTTTCTTTAAATGGATATAAATTAACAACAACAATATCTATAAGTTCAATATTTAAGTCTTCTATTTGTTTCATATGATTTTCATTATCTCTAATAGCTAATATACCAGCATGTATATTAGGGTGTAAAGTTTTAACTCTGCCATCTAAACATTCAGGAAATCCAGTAACATTAGATATGTTAATAACATTAATACCATTTTCTTTAAGTATATTATATGTACCACCAGTTGATATAATTTCAATGTTTAAATTTTCAAGCTCCTTTGCAAATTCTACAATACCTGTTTTATCAGAAACACTAATTAATGCTTTCATTATTTTAATCTCCTTTAAAAATTTTATAATAAAAAAGTCCACCTGTGCAATAAAAAATTACCCAGACGGACGATTAATAAATTTTGTACTCCCTTGTGTTAATTCACATACCGCCAGTTGTACAAAATATTTTATTTAGTTTAATTAAGCTATGACTTTACTTTTCAAGATAAAATTTATAAATTAATTTTTGTTTAATGCTATTGCAATTTTTTTAATTATAAAAATATCGAAGAAAAATAATAGGAATAGCTTGTTTATTTTTAAAAATAATAACATATAAATATAATAATTGTCAATATATATTTGATAATTATTATAATGTAGATAATATGGCCTTACAATTACCTATTATTTTATATTCTCCATAACTAGCAGGAATAAATACAGATTCACCTTTTTTTATGTCTAAAGTATTTTTACCAGTTATAGTACAGCTACCATCTAAAAGAGTAATACAATTAAAAGAAGTTTCATTACAATTTAAAGTAGCATTTTCTGTAGTATTTAATAAATCTACATTAAAGTATTCACAACTTGATAAATTACCTTTTTCATAACCATCACATTTATTTAATGTGTATTCTTTTTTAGTATTTTTAGATGCAGTTAAATTTGTAACGTCTAAAGCTTTATCTATATGTAGTTCTCGTGGTTTACCATCAGTACCAATTCGTCCAAAATCATATATTCTATATGTTACATTTGAACGTTGTTGAATTTCTGCAATAACAATACCTTTACCAATAGCGTGCATTGTACCTGGAGTGATGAAGAATACATCACCAGGTTGTACATCAACTTCATTTACTAACTCTTCTAAAGTATTTTCTTCTATTGCTTTTTTAAACTGTTCTTTAGTTATGTCATTTTTAAATCCATAAATTAGTTTTGCACCTGGTTCTGCGTCTATAACGTACCACATTTCAGTTTTACCAAAGTCATTTTCATTTTTTAATGCATATTCATTATCAGGGTGTACTTGTATAGATAAAGCATCTTTTGCATCTATAAATTTTATTAAAATAGGGATATCATTATCTAAAGTACATTTACTCCCTAAAACTTTCTTACCGTACTTTTCTACATAAGAAAGAAGAGTTTCTCCTTTATGTTCTCCACTATCAATAATAGTAAGTCCATCTTTATGTGTAGAAAGCTCCCAACTTTCAGCCACTTTATCTAAAGAACATTCTTTACCATATATAGTTCTTAATTTAGTTCCTCCCCAAAGATAATCTTTAAAACTTGGTTTTAATTTAAACATTAATAATCACCTCTATAAAAAATTTATATATTTATTATAAATTAATTAAAATAAAGTGTAAATATAAAAATTTATATATTTATTATATAATATTTCTTTATACTTGTTAAATATATTTATATTTGTTATAATGTTTTAAAATGATTTTAAAGAAAGGAGAATGTCTTATGAGAAATTTATATATAAAAGAGATTGTAATGAATAAGGAGGTAATTTTGCCTCCTATGTAGAAAAAAATATCTGGAGGATAATAAATGAAATTAGATTTAAAAAATATTAAAGAAAACATAAGTAAGGAGCAAATTTTAGGGCGAGTATCTTCTCAATATAGAGATATATATAAAGTTATAGTAAATGATATAGAAGTATTAGCAAAAGTATCTGGTAAGTATATGTACAATACTTACAGTAAAGAAGATTATCCAGTTGTTGGAGATTATGTACTATTAGATAGAGATGATGATAAAACAGGGAATGCTATTATTAAAAAAATAATAGATAGAAAAACTATACTTAAAAGAAAAAATATTAATAATGGTCAAAATGAAGTTTTAGCAACTAATATAGACTATATATTTATTTGTATGTCATTAAATAATGATTTTAATTTAAGAAGACTAGAAAGATATATTGCTGTATGTTATGAAAGTGGAGCTATTCCTATAATTATATTAACAAAATATGATTTATGTAATGATATAGAAATAAAAGTTAATGAGGTTGAAAATATAGCTATTGGTATAGATGTTTTAACGGTATCTAATAAAGATGAAAATTCTATAAAAAATGTTTTAAAATATTTAAAAAATGGAATTACAGCCTGTTTTATAGGTTCATCTGGTGTTGGTAAATCTACATTAATAAATAATTTATTAAGAAGAGAACAGTTAGAAACTAATGGTATTAGAAATGATGACAAAGGTAGACATACCACTACAAGAAGAGAATTATTTATATTAGAAAATCAAAGTGTAGTTATAGATACACCTGGTATGAGAGAATTATCAGTAGATGTAGAAGACTTAGATAAGTCTTTTTTAGATATAAAAGATTTAGAAAATATGTGTAAATTTTCAGATTGTACACATACAACTGAGCCACAATGTGCAATTAAACAAGCAATAGATAGTGGCCAACTTTGCCCCAAAAGATATGCAAATTATTTAAAATTAAAACAAGAAAGTAAATATATAAATCTTAATTTTAAGGAAGTAGAAAAAGAAAAAATTAAAAAAATGTTTGGTAGTAAAAATGAATATAAAAATATGACTAGGCATATAAAGAATAAGAACAGAAATATGTATTAGAAAGGCACAAAAATGGATACTATACGAGATTTAACAGTGGTATCGGCAATAATAAGAATATTATTAGCTGTAATTTTAGGTGGTATTATAGGACTAGAAAGAGGACTAAAAAATCATCCAGCAGGACTTAGAACTTATATATTAGTTTGTATGGGCTCTTGTATAGTTATGATAACTAACCAATATGTATATCAAACATTTGAAGGAGTAGACCCTGTTAGAATAGGAGCACAAGTTATTAGTGGTATAGGTTTTTTAGGTGCAGGTACTATTATTGTTACATCAAGAAACCAAATAAGAGGTTTAACAACAGCAGCAGGCCTTTGGACAACGGCTTGTGTTGGTTTAACTTTAGGTATAGGATTATATGAAGTTGCAGTTATAGGTGGTATTATTGTTTTTGTAGTACTTACTCTTTTAAACAAATTAGACTATTATTTAAGATATAGTAGACGAGAAATAGAACTTTATATAGAACTAGATAGAAATGTTTCATTAAGTGAATTTATAAGAGAGCTACACCGACGAGAAATAAAAGCAAGTAATGTTCAGTTAGAAAATAACAATATTATGAATGAAAAAGAAATAACATTTATAATAACTTTAAAAAGTGAAAAAAAATTAACTTGTGATGAAATAATAAAAGGTGTTATGTGTATGAAAGGTGTATTACATATAGAAGAATTATAATTAACTTTTTTATATACTATATTAAAAATAATTTATTATTTATTAAAAAAATAATTAAATTAAACCTTCGTTTACAACTTTTATTTTGAAGAATAAAGTCATAGCCTAATTTTCAAAATAACAAAAATAAGTAAAGAATTTATATCTTTACTTATTTTTGTTATAATTTATTCAGCTGTTTGAGATAATATTTCTGTTGGGGCTTTTGGAGTATCATCTTTTAAATCTTTAAAATCTAAATGTGGTCCTAATGGAACGCCATAC
>CAMMEG010000103.1 GCA_946495765.1 uncultured Eubacteriaceae bacterium | reverse complement strand
CATTATTAAATTTAATTAATGTATTTATAAAAACAAATAATTTAGATAAAGAAAAAGAGGCAACAAATAAGCTACTAAAAATGATAGATTTTGATTTACCAAAAAAATCTTATGAAAGAGCATTATTAATACTTTCAAAAATATATATGAATAACGAAATGATAAACGACCTATATAATATTTATAATTATTATCAAAATATAAACAATGAAACATTTGATGATATGGTAAAAAAAGCTAAAGAAATAGATGAAGATATAATAAGCAAAGAAAAAAAACTTAATGGAATGTTTAATATTTATAATGAACATATAGAAGATGAAAATGTAGAAGAGGAGTTAAAAGATAATATTTTTGATGGTATAAAAAATCTTTTTGATGGTATAAAAAAAGAAATAGATAGAATAGAAAAAAATAAAACAAATGAAAATTATATAAATAAAGAAGATGATGATATAAGTAAAGATGATAATATCTAAAAATTGGCTTAATATTTTTTTTTATATAAAACATAATAAAAGTATAGGTAATTTACCTATACTTTTATTTTTTGTATTATGTTTTAATTGTATTAAAAAGGAGGACTAAATATGAGAAAAGTTACAACGGCAGGTCTAATAACATCAGGTGTTATAGGTGTAGTTGGTTTAGCCTATGCTATGACAGATAGAAGAATGAGAAATAAAATGGCGCATGATGGTAAAAAATTATTAGATAAAGCAGGAGATATGATGTCTAAAATAGATGTTTTTTAATATTTAGATTAAATTTTTAATTATTTTTAATGTCCGTATAGTATTGGTTTATTTACTATTCGGACATTTTTATTAATATAATTAAGCCATGACCTTATTGTTCAAAATAAAAATTATAAATTTAATTTTGTTTTAAATTTTATTGTAGGAGTAGTTGTTTTTAATACAAAGTATTAAAAAAATTTATTATTAATATATAATTATAAAAATTTTTATAATTATATATTAAATAAACTATTGAATTTTTAAATTACCTATGTTATTATGTTTAAAAAATATTATTTACCGCCGGGTAACGTCTTGTTTATTTCAGTAGGCCTTTGTTGAAATAAATAAGACGTTTTTTGGTTTGAGAGGGAGAAATTATATGTTTAGAAAAATGACAAGACATAAACAGTTATTGTCTAAAGAAGAATATGAAAAAATTCTTTATAAGGTAAAATCTGGTGTTTTGTCAGTAGAAGGTGATAATAATTATCTATATGCTGTGCCCATGAGTTATTTATATGAAGATAATAAGATATACTTTCATAGTGTAAATTCAGGTCATAAAATAGATTCTATTAAAAAAATGAAAAAGTTTCTTTTTGTGTTACAGACTAAAATAAAATTGTATCAGAAGAATATACAATATATTTTAGAATTATTATTGTTTTTTGGTATAGATTATAGAATAAGAAATAGCCAAAAGAAATACTATTGAAAAATTGGAAATAAAATATGCTCCAGAGAATGGCATACACAATTGTAAAAAGGCTATATAAAATGAATATAATTCACTTTGTATATTTGACTTTATATCAAACATATAATTGGCAAAGAGGCAATTTAATTAGTTAAGAAAAAACAATAAGTTAAAAAATTAATTGTTGGCAGAGTGTTATCTTTTTTATTTATGTTTTACAATATTATTTTTTAGGAGGAATATAATATGAAAGAAAAATCGTGTTTTAAAGATTTTATGAAGTATTCTTCACTTAATGTATTAGGAATGATTGGATTATCTTGTTATATTTTGGCAGATACTTTTTTTGTTTCAAAAGCATTGGGTTCAAATGGATTAACTGCTTTAAATCTTGCAATTCCTGTTTATAGTTTCATTAATGGGAGTGGATTAATGATTGGTATGGGAGCAAGTACAAAATATTCAATTTTTAAAAGTCAAGGAAATAAAGAAAAAGCTAATGAAATATTTACAAATGCTACTATGTTGACAGCTTTTATTTTGGGTATTTTCTTATTGATTGGTATTTTTTGTTCTGGATTTTTAGTACGACTTTTAGGGGCAGATAACACAGTTTTTAAAATGAGTAAAATTTATTTACAAGTAATTTTATTGTTTGCTCCTATGTTTATGACTAATAATCTATTATTGTGTTTTATAAGAAATGATGGTGCACCACAATTATCAATGGCTGCAATGATTATCGGGAGTCTATCTAATATTATTTTAGATTATGTATTTATTTTCCCTTTAGGAATGGGCATTTTAGGAGCAGCATTTGCTACAGGATTAGCACCAGTTATTAGTATTTTGGTACTCTTACCATTTTTATTAAAAAAGAAAAACCAATTTCATTTAAAAAAATGTAGGCTTTCAAGGAAGTTATCACTTGAAATTTTTTCAAGTGGTTTACCTTCTTTGATTACAGAGGTATCTTCTGGAATAGTTATGATTATATTTAATACAATTATACTAAATATTTCTGGAAACATTGGAGTTGCGGCATATGGGGTTATAGCTAACCTTTCTTTAGTTGTGATAGCTATATATACAGGAATAGCACAGGGTATACAACCTATTTTAAGTAGTAATTATGGATTAAAAAATAAAAAAATTTATCAAATATTTTACGATATGCAATAACTACGGTTTGTATAATTTCTATTTTTATTTATTTATGTATATTTTTTGGAGCAGAAATAATTGTTCAAATATTCAATAATGAACAGAACGAAATTTTACAAAATATTGCGGTAACAGGATTAAAAATTTATTTTCTTGCTTGTATGTTTGCAGGATTTAATATTGTAATTTCTGTATATTTTACTTCTATAGCTTATCCAATACCAGCTCATATAATTTCTATACTACGTGGCTTTATATTAATTATACCAATAGCATTTATATTATCTACTTTAGGAGGAATTATAGGAGTATGGTTAGTATTTCCAACTACAGAATTAATTGTTACTTTAATAGGAATAGGGCTATTTTTTAAAATCAAGCTATAACTTTATTTATTTAAAATAAAAACAAAATTATAAATGGTTTTTAATATAAAGTATTAATAAAAATATAGGGTATATTATTATAGTAGATAAAAAAATACACATATATAGTTATATATGTGTATTTTTTTAATTTATTCAACTATATTATTTAATATTTCATTAGCCTCAACTACATATTTATCAATAAGACCTTCCTCTTGTAATCTTTTTATAGTACTATTAACTTGCTCAACTATGTCTTGATTACCTTTTTTTATAGCTATAGAAGAACCACCAGTTTCATCTATAACTTTAGCATCAGATATGGCAAGGTCTGGATATTGTTTAACATAGCCTTCAGCAACAGGTAATTCAACAATAGCAGCATCTATATTACCAGCTTTAAGTTCTAAAATAATATTTGGAAGTTTTACTAAAGATATAATTTTAGTATCTGGTAATTGTTCCATAGCTATTTTTTCTTGTACAGAACCTTTTTGTACACCTACTTTTTTACCAGCTAAACTTTCTAATGTATTTAAGCTATCTTTATTATCGGTAGGTATAATAATAGCTTGTTCAGCAAGATAGTATATTTCAGAAAAATCTACTGCTTTAACTCTCTCTTCATCAGGTGTCATTCCTGCCATAACAATGTCAGCTTTATTAGCATTTAATGAAACCAAAAGACCATTAAAATCTAGTTCTAATACACGAAGATTTACACCCATATCTTTAGCTATTTCTTCAGCAATAGAAATATCAAATCCTACAATTTTTTCTTTTCCATTTTCCATTATTTTAAATTCATATGGAGGATAGTCAGGAGATGTAGCCATTATAAGTTCTCCTTTTTCTTTAATTTTAGATAAAGCACTATTATTATTTACTTTGTTATTTTCATCAGTAGTATTTTCAGAAGATACAGTAGTTTGGCTAGAAGATTCGTTAGTATTTTGAGAGCTACTGCAAGCTACTAATGACAAAGACAATGTAGTGGCAATAACTAAAGAAAGAAATTTTTTCATTTTTTTCACTCCTATTAAAAAATTATTTATTATAATTATACTATAAAAAAATAAAAAATCAATAGTTTTATTTATAAATATAAAAACAAATGAATATTTATATATTTTAATGATTTTTATAGGCTTTTATTAAAAGCATCATAGGGCGTCTCATCTCATCTTTCATACCAGGGATATGAAACATATTTTTTGGTGGTTTAGGTTCTACTACATTTTCTATTATAAAATTATTTTTTAATAGTATATTTAAGTATGTAGTAATAGTTCTATGATATTTTATTACTTGTTCATTTAAAAATGTAGTTTTACGTTCACCTTCATAGTAATAATTATCTACTGGAAAATAAAGTATATTACCTTGTTCATCATAAATCCAGTCTTGTGAGCCATAAGAAGTAAAAACAGGGTGCTCTACTGAAAATATAAGATATCCACCCATTACTAACCATTTATTTATATTTTTTATTAAAGGTTCAAAGTCTTTTATATAATGAAAGGCTAAAGAACTAATTATAATATCAAAATAATTTTTATTAAATGATAAATCCTCCATAGCACATAGTTTATATTCTATTTTTTCATCAAAATTTTTACTTTTAGCAACATTAAGCATTTTTTTAGATATATCTATACCAATAATATGATTAGCTCCTTGATTAGCTATATATTTACAGTGCCAGCCATATCCACAACCTAAGTCTAGTACTTTTTTATTTTTAAAATTAGGTAAAAGTTTTTTTAACTCTTCCCATTCTCCAGAACCATCTAAGCCATTTTTAGAACGGTTCATTTTACTATATTTTAGAAAAAATTGTTCTTCATCATATTTATTTTGTTTCATTAGTTTTACTCCTATAGAATAACTAAAAATTATAATAAAATTTAAAAAGTTGTAGAAATATTCCTACAACTTTTTTAAAATTAATATTTTTTGCTATTAAGCCTTAAATTAGCACGTTTTAAAGCAAGTTCTGCTCTTAAAAAGTCTATATTAGCATCTTTGCTATTAAGTCTTTGTTCTGCTCTTCTTTTGGCTTCTTCAGCTCTTTTAATATCTATATCTTCTATCCATTCAGCAGAGTCTGTAAGGATAGTGATAATATCTGGTTGAACATCTACAAAGCCACCAAAAAGAGTAGATACAAGTTCATCTTCACCATTTTTAATTTTTAAAAGACCATAGCCAAGAGTAGTTGTAAGAGGTTGATGTCCTTTTAAAACACCAAGATCTCCATTTGTACCACGCATAATAACCATAGTTGCGTCATCGTTATAAAGCTCCTTAGAAGGAGTAACTATACGCAAACGTATTTTTGATTCTGCCATATTAGCAATCATTCCTTTCGCTAATAATTATTTCTTAGCTCTTGCTACGACTTCCTCAATAGGACCAGCATTTAAGAAATAACTTTCAGGAATATCATCATGTTTACCTTCAAGAATTTCTTTAAAGCCACGAACAGTTTCAGAAACAGGAACATATTTACCATCATAACCAGTAAATTTCTCTGCAACGAAGAAAGGTTGAGAAAGGAAACGTTGGATTTTTCTTGCTCTGTTAACAGTAAGTTTGTCTTCTTCTGAAAGTTCGTCCATACCAAGTATAGAAATAATATCTTGTAACTCTTTGTATCTTTGTAGAATAGATTGAACGTTTCTAGCTACTTCATAATGTTCTTGACCAACAATCATAGGGTCTAATATACGAGAATTAGACTCAAGAGGGTCAATAGCTGGATATATACCAAGTTCAACGATAGCTCTTGATAAAACAGTTGTTGCATCTAAATGAGCAAATGTTGTAGCAGGAGCAGGGTCAGTTAAGTCATCGGCAGGAACGTATACAGCTTGAACAGAAGTAATAGACCCTGTTTTAGTAGAAGTAATACGTTCTTGTAATGTACCAACTTCTGTAGCAAGAGTTGGTTGATAACCAACGGCACTAGGCATACGACCTAAAAGGGCAGATACCTCAGAACCAGCTTGAACAAAACGGAAAATATTATCTATAAATAGAAGAACGTCTTGATTTTCTCTATCTCTAAAGTATTCAGCCATAGTAAGACCAGTAAGAGCTATTCTCATACGAGCTCCAGGTGGTTCGTTCATTTGACCAAACACAAGACTTGTTTTGTTAATAACTCCAGATTCTTGCATTTCATAGTAAAGGTCGTTACCTTCACGAGTACGTTCACCAACACCAGCAAAAACAGAGAAACCAAGGCCTCTCCAGG
>CAMMEG010000102.1 GCA_946495765.1 uncultured Eubacteriaceae bacterium | reverse complement strand
CATTATGGAATTTATGCAGTAGGAGATGTTTCTGAAAGTTGGTCTTTTTATCATAATACAATCTCTTATGAAGACTATATGAAACAAATAGACGGATTTACTTGTGAAAAATTTGATGCAGACAAATGGGCAGATTTAATAAAAAAATCTGGTGCTAAATATGCAGTTTTAACAACAAAGCATCACGATGGAGTTGCTCTTTTTGACACAAAATATAGTGACTTAAGTACAGTTAAAAAATCTCCATATAAAAAAGATATTGTTAAACAATATGCAGATGCTTTAAGAAAAAATGATATTCATGTTGGTATGTACTATTCTTTAATTGATTGGTCTCACCCAGATTATGCTACTGTTTATGAAAATGGTGTAGTACCAGAGGATTTATCATCTGTTAATAAATACACAAGTCCCACAGATGGTAAACAAGATGAAGAGGCGTGGGCAAGATTTGTTGAGTTTAATAAAAATCAAATGGGTGAAGTTTTAGGTAATTATGGTAAAGTTGATTTATTATGGTTTGACGGAGATTGGGAAAGAAGCGCTAAACAATGGGGCTTACCAGAACTTAAAGATTATTTAAAATCATTTAATAAAGATTTAATTATTAATTCTAGATTTAAAGAATATGGAGATTATAAAACACCAGAACAAGGTATTCCTATTACTAGACCAGAAGGTGCGTGGGAGTTTTGTACTACTATAAATCGTTCGTGGGGATATAGACCATCAGATAATCATTATAAAACACTTAATCAAATTATTAGAATGTTTTGTGATTGTATACATATGGGTGGTAATATGTTATTAGATATAGGACCAAAACCAGATGGTACTATTGATAAAAGACAAGAGGATATATTACTTGGTCTTGGCGAATGGATAGAACCACATAGAGAAGCTATTTTTGATACAGATGAAGGTATTATGCACAGATACTTTTTAGGTGGTAGCACAGTATCTAAAGACAAAAAAACTTTATATTTATTTGTATATGATAAACCAACTGAAAGTGTTTGTTTAAAAGGCTTATGTAATAAAATTAAAGATATAACAGTTATGCACTCAGGTAAAAAACTTAACCACGTTATACACGGTGGAGTGCCTTGGTTTAATATTCCTGGTACTACGTGGATTGAAATGACAGAAAAAGATTGTCATAAGCACGTTACTGTTTTAAAAGTTGAGCTTGAAGGAGAGCTTGAAATGTATGGCGGTAGTGGTGCTGTTGTAACTCATAACTAATTTTTAAGGAGGAAATAAAATGGCTAATTTTAGAATACCTATACCAGATATTAATTTTAACCCACCAGTATATTATTGTAAAAGAGCAACAAAAAAATTTGAACTAGATGGTAATATAGATAAGCCATTTTGGGAAGATGCAGACTTTACTGAGTATTTTGTTGATATAGAGGGAGATAAAAGAGAAACTCCTAGATTTAAAACAAGAGCAAAAATGCTTTGGGACGATGAAAATTTATATTTTGGGGCTGTTTTAGAAGGTGACGAAATTTGGGGTACATTAGAAGAAAGAGATTGTGTTATTTTTCAAGATAATGACTTTGAAATTTTTATAGACCCAGATTCTGATACACACCAGTATTATGAATTTGAAATGAACGCTAAAAATACTGTTTGGGATTTATTATTAACAAAACCTTATAGAGATTTTGGTGGTAAACCAGTAAATGGTTATGACATACACGGTATGCAAACAGCCGTATATATAGATGGAGAACTTAATAATCCTAATGCAGACAATAAAAAATGGTCTGTAGAGGTAGTTATGCCTTTTGCTGCTTTAAAAGAAACAGCTAAAGAAAGTAGAAATCCAAAAGTTGGGGAATATTATAGAGTAAACTTCTCTAGAGTACATTGGAGAGTAGACAAAGATAATGGAGAATATAAAAAGCAAATAAATCCAGAAACTAACTCTCCATATCCAGAAGATAACTGGGTTTGGGCACCAACAGGTCTTATTAATATACATTATCCAGAACTTTGGGGCTTTGTATTTTTCACTGAAAATGGAGAAAAATATGACATACCTAATGATGAGTTATTAAAATGGGAACTTAGAAAGTTATATTATAAACAACACGCTTTATATGACACTAAAGGCTACTTTACAACTAATTTAGAAGAATTATTAAACGGTGAAAAAATAGACATTGATCCTATTATTGAGGTGACAAAACACACTTTTGAAATGAGAGTTGTTAGTCAAGATAAGAAAAGAGAAATATCTATACAAGCAGATGGTAGAACAGAAATATATGAGTTATAGTAGGAGGATTATATGCTTACTTCATTAGAACGAGAAAAAATTGAATTAAAATTTAAAAATGCTTGTGATAAATGTGAAACTATAAAAAATGAAATATTAGAAGTTTTAAAAGACTGTAATGAAACAGAAAGCTTTTGCTTAAAATATCTTTATGCCTATATGCCTCTTACAGATATGGCAGACTATTCACCACAATTATTTTTAAAATTTGTAAGACATTCTTTAAAAGTTCGTGATTTAATGACGTGGGGTAAATCTATTAGCGATATAGACTTTTTAAACTATGTTTTACAATATAGAATAAATAATGAAAATATAGAATATTTTTGTGACATATTTTTTGATGAACTTTACCCAAAAATTAAAGACTTATCAATGTATGAAGCTATTATAGAAGTAAACTATTGGGCTTTTTCTAAAGCTACATATAAAGCTACTGACAATAGAACAGCATCTCCTTTGACAGTTGTTAGAAATGCCTATGGTAGATGTGGAGAAGAATCTACATTTTTAGTAGCAGCTCTTAGAAGTGTTTGTTTACCTTCAAGACAATGTTATGCACCACGTTGGGCACATTGTGATGATAATCACGCGTGGGTTGAAGTTTTGGCTGATTGTAAGTGGCATTTCTTAGGGGCTTGTGAGCCAGAGATTAGACTTAACACAGGTTGGTTTAGATTACCAGCATCTAAAGCACCTCTTATTCATAATAGAGTATTTTGTGATACAGTAGGCGATGAAATAATAACTAAACAAACAGATATGGTTACTGAAATAAATGTTCTTCATCACTATGCTAAAACTAAAGAAATAAAAGTTAAAATAGTTGATAAAAATAACAAACCACTTAAAAATATTAATGTTGGTTTTGAGGTTGTAAATTACTGTGAGTTTTTTCCAGTAGCTACTCTTATAACTGATGAAAATGGAGAAGTTACTTTTATAACAGGTCTTGGAGATTTATTTATCTTTGCATATGATGATAATAGTTATATACATAAAAAGATAAATGTAAATGATATAGAAATTTTAACATTAGTATTTGATAGTGTTAAAGAAGAAACTGAAAGTTTTGAACTTGAAATGGCACCAGCCAAAGGTGGCATTGATGAAGAAGAAAAGCTTACAGAAGAACAAGAAAAAGAACAATCTAAAAGAAATGAAGAGGCTTTAAACATTAGAAAAGCCTTTGAAGCTACATTTTATAACGAAGAAACAGCTAAAGAATATAGTTTAAAATTTAACTGTATGCAACAAGAAATTGAAAAAATTATGCCTTTAGCTAGAGGAAATTATAAGGAAATTGAAAAATTTTTAGAAGACGAGAATACAAAAGATATTTTAGAATATAAAGTAAGACTTTTAACTGCATTAAGAGAAAAGGATTTATCGGATATAACTTATACTATATTAATGGAAAATATAGAAGAAAGTATTAAATATAAAGATAAATATGAAAAAGATATTTTTGTAGAAAATCTTTTAAATCCTCGTGTTTGGAATGAAAATATTACTTTATATAAAAAAGATATACCTAAAATTTTATCAAATGATATTAAAAATAGTATAATTAATAACCCATTAGAAGTAGCTAATTTTGTAGAAAATAATATTACTCAATATGGTATAAGTGAATATACAAACCTTACTACCTCTCCATTAGGTGCTTTAAAATCTAAACTTGTAAACAAAGTGTCTAAAGCTATTTTAACAGTTGCTATATTAAGAAGTTTAGGTATAGCATCTAAAATGGATAAAGCAGATGGTAAAGTAGTATATTATAATAATGGAGAATGGACTCACATTTATAAAGAACCTAAAAAAGAGGTTAAAAAAGGTAAATTAATACTTAAAAAAGGCGATGATACTGTATATGAGTATTATAAAAACTATACTTTAGGTAAGCTAGAAAATGGACATTATAAAACTTTAGATTTGGATAATATAAGCTGGGATAATGATAAAGTAGAGTATAAATTAGAAATTGGTAATTATCGTATAGTTTTAGCTAACAGACGTCCAGACGAAGTTAATATGGTAAAAGTTTTATTTGTTAAAGTGTCAGAAAATGAAACTTCACAAGTAACTTTACATTTACCACAGATTAAACATAATGGAAAAGAAATAGACGTTGAAGACAGAGTAATTTTTGATAAAAATGACAATAAAACTACGCTTTTAGAATCTCTTAATCATAAAAAAGGTATTGCTTGTTGGTTACACGTTGGTATGGAACCAACAGAACATCTTTTAAATGAAATAAGAGAGTCTAGTGAAAAATACAATGACAAAAATATTAATACTATATTAATATTAAGAGATATTAAAGATTTAAAGGATCCAACATTAACAAGAACTTTAAAAGTTGTTCCAAATCTTAATATATTTATAGAAAAAGACGGTTATAATATAGATAAAATATATAATGACTTAGACATTACAGATAAAAAGCTTCCACTTGCTATTGTATTTAATGACAACCAAAAAGTGATTTATGGTTGTGCAGGATACAATGTAGGTATTGGTGAAATGCTTTTAAAAACATTAAATAATTAAGGAGTGAAATATACTTATGACAAAAATAATAGGAAATTCATTAAAAAATATACCGTGGCAAGATAAACCAGAGGGCTATACAATGCCTGTATGGAGATATAGCCAAAATCCAATAATAGGAAGAAGAGCAATACCATCATCTAATAGTGTGTTTAATAGTGCAGTAGTACCATTTGGAGATGGATTTGCTGGTGTATTTAGATGTGATAGTAAATCTATTAGTATGGATATATTTGCAGGATTTAGTAAAGACGGTATTAATTGGGAAATAAATCATCAACCTATTAAATTTGAAGGTGAAGATGAAGAAATTTTAAAAAGAGAATATAGATATGACCCACGAGTATGCTTTATAGAAGATAGATATTATATAACTTGGTGTAACGGATACCACGGACCAACAATAGGTGTTGCATACACATTTGATTTTAAAACATTTTATCAATTAGAAAATGCATTTTTACCATATAACAGAAATGGAGTATTATTCCCACGTAAAATAAATGGTAACTATGCAATGGTAAGTAGACCAAGTGATACAGGGCATACACCTTTTGGAGATATATTCTTTAGCCAAAGTCCAGATTTAACATATTGGGGCAAACATAGATATGTAATGGGTACAGTACCAGGAGATACAAGTGCGTGGCAAATAACAAAAATAGGACCAGGGCCAATTCCTATTGAGACAGATGAAGGCTGGTTACTTATATATCACGGAGTTATAAACACTTGTAATGGATTTGTATATCGTATGGGTTGTGCATTATTAGATATAGATGAGCCTTGGAAAGTAAAAATGCGTTCTAAAGATTATATTTTAGGACCAGAAGAATTATATGAATGTGTAGGAGATGTACCAAATGTTACATTCCCATGTGCAACATTGACAGATGCAGAAACAGGAAGAATATGTATATACTATGGTTGTGCAGATTCTGTTACTGGTATAGCATTTACAACAGTTGATGAACTTATTAATCATATGAAAAATAATCCATTATGAAAATACTAATATAATTAAAAAATATAAGGGCACTTTATTAAAAGTGTCCTTATAATAATTTTATGCATTTCTTTAATTACATTAAAAAGTGTATCCATACTATAATAATAGTTATTATTTAATAATTTAATATTTTGACTATAAAATAATTATTATAATGAATAATAAATGTATGTAAAAAATTAAGGATTTATAATATCTTGTCTTACTATATATAGTTATTTTTAAATTACTTTATATATGGGTATCATTGTTTCTATACATAATATAGATGTAAAATATTTTGTACTTTATTTTTGAAAGAATTATTAAATTTTTTGAAACTTCTATTATTTTACTGATAAACACAATTAATATATATATTTAACTTACTACTATATTAATTTTACTTTTTTTACTAATTTGCAAGAAATTAAAAATAAATATAAAAATTTAGAAGATGTTTAGGAAAT
>CAMMEG010000101.1 GCA_946495765.1 uncultured Eubacteriaceae bacterium | reverse complement strand
CCATTATAGATGTGTATAATACAGCTATTATACCAGGGGTATTACCTGATAATAAAAATTTAATAGAATTTTTTATATTAGAATAGATACTTCTACCATTAGCCACGGCTTTTATAATAGTAGCAAAATTATCATCTGTTAATATAACAGATGCAGCATCTTTAGATACATCTGTACCTGTTATACCCATAGCTATACCAATATTAGCACTTTTTAAAGCTGGTGCATCATTTACACCATCTCCAGTCATAGCTACAATATTACCTTTTTCTTGCCAAAGATTTACTATTCTTATTTTATGTTCTGGTGAAACTCTAGCGTAAACAGATACTTTATTTAATATTTTACTAAGTTCTTCATTTGTCATATTATCAAGTTCTGTACCAGTTAAAGATATATCACCATCTTTAAATATACCTATTTGTTTAGCTATAGCTGTTGCAGTTACTTTATGGTCACCAGTTATCATAACTGGTAATATACCAGCCATATGACAATCTTTAACTGCTTTTATAGATTCTTCTCTTGGAGGATCTATCATAGATATAAGCCCTACAAATGTTAAATTATATTCTTCATTTAAGCCTATTTCTATATTATTAAGTTGTTTTTGAGCAAAAGCTAAAACTCTTAATCCATTTTCACTCATTTTTTGATTAACATTTTTTATATTTTCTATATCTTCATTTGTTATATCACAAACTTTACCATCTTTCATAATATGGTCAACTCTATCTAAAATAACATCTATTGCTCCTTTTGTAAGCATAATATAGTTATTATCTAATTTATAAACTGTTGACATAAGTTTTCTATCAGAATCAAAAGGTATTTCAGAAAGCCTTTTATTTTTTTCAATAATTTTATTATAATCTAAGCCATTTTTTATATAACTTTCTACAAGACTTGTTTCTGTTGGATCCCCCATTGCTTTATTATTTAATATATAAGAATCATTACATAATACACTTATTTCTAAAAGACGTTTTCTTGTAGCATCACCTATAAAATATTCTTCCTGAACAGTCATTTTATTTTGAGTTAATGTACCAGTTTTATCTGAACATATAACAGATACACAACCAAGTCCTTCTACTGCATTTAAATTTTTAATTATAGCATTTTGTTTAGCCATTTTGGTAGTACCAATAGCTAAAGCAATAGTTACAATAGAAGATAAAGCTTCAGGTATAGCAGCAACAGCTAAAGATACAGCAAACATTAAAGAATCTAACATAGGCATTTTTCTATATATACTAAGTGCAAAAACTACTAAACATATACCAACTATTATAATAGACAATTTTTTACTAAAATTATCTAAACTAACTTGTAAAGGCGTCTTTTTATTTTTAGTAAGGTTCATTAAAGTGGCTATTTTACCTATTTCAGTTTGCATGCCAGTACTAGTTACTAATGCTATAGCTCTACCATAAGTTACTAAAGAAGATGAAAAGACCATATTCTTTCTATCACCTAACGCGATGTTTTCACTATCAATTTTTTCTGTAAATTTATCTACCGCTTCAGACTCACCAGTTAGAGCACTTTCATTTACTTGTAAAGAAAAGCTTTCTACAATTCTTGCATCAGCTGGAACTACATCACCAGCCTCAATAACTATTATATCGCCAACAACTAAATCTTTAGCTAATATTTCTTCTCTATTACCATTTCGTATAACTTTAGCTATTGGTGCATACATACTTTTTAAACTTTTCAGAGATTTTTCTGCTTTAAAATACTGTACAGTACCTATTATAGCATTTAATATTATTACACAGAATATTACAACACTACTCTCTACATTACCAGTAATCATAGATATAATACCAGCTATAATTAAAATTATGATAAGTAAGTCTTCAAATTGGGATAAAAATACCATAAAAGGACTTTTTCTCTTTTCTTCTTTTAATATGTTATACCCATACTTTTCATATCTTTTAGGTAAGTCATCAGTATTTAAACCTTCTTTTTTAGAATTTAACTCTAAAAAAGTTTCTTCTACACTTTTATTGTAAAAGTTCATAAAGTTCCATCCTTTCTTTTTTATAAATTTTAATGTTTAGTAAAAGTTTGCATAAAATAACAAGACCCTTACCAAAATAATTTGATAAAAGTCTTGCTATTTAAAGTAAATGCGAGTTAAAAACTGTAATGACGCAAGTACTACAAGATAAATCTTGCAAGCTACTCCCTTTTTCAATAAAGTAAATATATCATAAAAAATAATATATGTCAAGGATTAAATTACTATTTTAAATCTTCATAGTTAAGGATATTCTTTTTTTATCAATATCAACAGATAGTACTTTAACGTCTATAATATCAGACACACTAACTATTTCTAAGGGATGTTTTATAAATTTATCTGTCATTTCAGATATATGTATAAGGCCATCTTGATGAACACCAATATCAACAAAAGCGCCAAAGTCTATAACATTTCTTACAGTTCCTTTTAATATCATACCTTCTTGCAAATCTTCCATAGTTAGGATATCACTTCTAAGTATAGGTTCAGGCATTTCATCTCGAGGGTCTCTTCCAGGTTTTTCTAATTCTTTTATAATGTCTATTAAAGTTGGTTTACCAATATTAAGCTCTGTTGCAATTTTACCAATATCTATATTTTGACTAATTTTACAACCTATATTATTAATATCTATATTTAATTTTTCAATAAGATTTTTAGCCACTTCATAACTTTCTGGATGTACAGAAGTATTATCAAGTATTTGTTCACCATCGGTTATTCTTAAAAAACCAGCACACTGTAAAAATGCTTTTGGACCTAGTTTATTAACTTTTAAAAGTTCTTTTCTATTTTTAAATTTACCATTTTCTTCTCTATATTTAATAATATTTTTAGCAACATTTGAAGATATACCTGATATATAAGATAATAAAGATGCAGAAGCTGTATTTAAGTCTACACCAACATTATTAACACAACTTTCAACAACACCTTCTAACATTTCAGATAGTCTTTTTTGATTTATATCATGTTGGTATTGCCCTACTCCTATGCTTTTAGGGTCTATTTTTACAAGTTCAGCTAATGGGTCTTGAAGTCTTCTTCCAATGCTAATAGCGCTTCTAAGTGCAACATCAAAATCTGGAAATTCCTCAGCTCCTAATTTTGATGCAGAATATACAGAAGCACCTGCTTCATTTACTATAATATAAAATAAAGGAATATTCAATTCTTTTATTAAATCTACAATAAATAATTCACTTTCACGTGATGCAGTTCCATTTCCAATAGCTATAATTTCAACACCGTATTTTTTAATATATTCTGTTAATAATTTTTTAGCCTCTTCTATTTTAGGATTAGAACCAGTAGTAGCATATATTACACCTGTTTGTAAAACTTTACCTATACCATCTATAACAGCTATTTTACAACCAGTTCTAAATCCAGGGTCTATTGCTAAAACTACTTTGTCTTTTATAGGAGCCTGCATTAATAGCTGTTTTAAATTTTCTCCAAAAATTTTGATAGCCCCTTCTTCAGCTTTTTCTGTTAAATAATTTCTTATTTCTCTTTCTATTGAAGGAGCAATAAGCCTTTTATAACTATCTTTTATTGTTTCAATAATATATTTACTATCTTCTTTTAATATTTTTGATTGTAATATTTTTAAGATATCATCTAAAGGCTCTTCTATTTTTACATTTAAAAATCCTTCTTTTTCACCTCTATTAATAGCTAAAACTCTGTGTTCAGCTATTTTACTTACAGGTTCAGAAAAGTCATAATACATATCATATACAGAATTTTCTTCTTTATTAGCTTTTGTTACAATAATACCCTTTTTAAAAAACTCTTTTCTTATTATAGCTCTATAAGAAGCATTATCTGATATAATCTCAGCAATAATATCTTTAGCTCCATTTATAGCATCTTCTTTTGTTTTAACATTTTCATTAATAAAATCTTTAGCTATTTCTTCTATGTTATCATTTTTGTTTTGTTCTAAAATAATAATAGCTAATGGTTCTAAACCTAACTCTTTAGCTATTATTGCTCTAGTTCTTCTTTTAGGTCTAAATGGTCTATATATATCTTCTATTTCTGTTATAGTGCTAGCTTTGTCTATTGATAATATTATATCTTCTGTTAAAAGTCCTTGTTCATCTATAAGCTTTTTTGTCTGTTCTTTCTTTTCTTCTAAATTTCTAAGATAATTTAATCTATCAAATATTTCTCTTAAAACTTGGTCATCTAAGGCACCAGTCATTTCTTTTCTGTATCTAGCTATAAATGGAATAGTATTCCCTTCATCTATTAAGTTTATTACATTTTCTAGATAAGATTTTTTTACTCCGAACTGTTGTTGTAAACTATCTAATATGTTCATTTGTGTACCACCTTATTTTCTATTTGTTTTATACCATCTTCAAATATACCATAAAATTTATAATTTATTTCATCTAAAAAATCTATTATAATAAATGTACAAATACTAGAGCCTCTAGGGAAAGATATACTCCCTGGATTTAGTATTAAAAAATC
Organism: uncultured Eubacteriaceae bacterium; assembly: GCA_946495765.1. Taxonomy (GTDB): domain Bacteria; phylum Bacillota; class Clostridia; order Lachnospirales; family CAG-274; genus Tyzzerella. Next base: position 1,782 of record CAMMEG010000101.1, on the reverse strand, counting down.
ATCTTCATAAAAAACAAAGGGTTTATGAGTGTGTCCATATAATCCTACATTTATCCCTATTTCACATAATTTATAATATAGTCTATCTATACCAAAATATACATTATATTCATGACCATGAGTTAAGAAAATTTTGTGTCCATTAATGTCTATAATCTTTTCATTAGGAATATCAGTAAAATCATTGTTTCCAGCAACTTGTATAAATGTTTTATCTTTAAAAATTTTTTTGATTTTTTTTAAATCTTCTACATAATCTCCTAAATGTATTATACCAACAATTTCATTTTTAAATTTTTCTATTGCATTTTGCATATTTTTTATATTTCCATGGCTATCACTAAATATTATTACTTTCATAATTTCACACCATTTTTTCTAGTATTTTTTTCATTTCATATAATGCTTTACCTCTATGGCTTATTTTGTTTTTTTCTTCAGTAGATAACTGAGATATTGTACTTTTTAGTTCAGGAATATAAAATATAGGGTCATATCCAAATCCATTTTCACCTTTTATTTCATATCCAATAATACCCTCAACTGTTCCACGTGTAGTTATAGGAGATTTTTGTGGAATAGCTAAAGCTATAACACTTACAAATCTAGCATTTCTTTTTTCTTCTTCTACACCATCTAAAATTTCTAATATTTTTTTATTTTTTATACTATAAGGTGTTTCTTCTCCCATATATCTTGATGAATAAACTCCAGGTTCGCCATTAAGATAGTCTATTTCAAGTCCAGAGTCATCTGCTAAAACAATTTTATTAGTAATATTTGATATTTCGGTAGCCTTTTTTATGGCATTTTCTTCAAAAGTTTTTCCATCTTCTATAATATCAATATCTAACCCTATTTCTTCCATGGATTTAACTAAAAAATCTTTACCTAAAATAGCTTGTATTTCTTTAATTTTACCTTTATTTTTTGTAGCAAAAATAATTTCTTTCATAAGTAAAATACTCCTTAAATATTATTATTAAAAAATATTATACTTATTTTATAATAATTTTATATACTAGTCAATAAATTACTTTTTACTTTCTTTTAAAACAATATTTTGATTATAATCCATAATTTCTAAATCTTCTCTTGTATATTTAAAAACTAAGTTACCCTCTGGCAAAACTTTAAAATTACCATCTATTAAAAACGTTACGCTTTGTATATTTTCAAATTGAAAACATGTGTGCAAAATTTGTCTTATAAGATTTGTTTCATAATGATTTCCACCATAATTTTCTATATTATTATTAAAATTAATAAATAAGTCCTTATTTATTAATTTTACATTTAAAACTTTAGTTCCTTTAGGTATATAATTAATATTTTTTTTACTATTATATAAAAATGTTTCTAAAACAAGTTTAATTTTATATTCGTCCATAAAATCTCCTAAAATAACATATTCATCAAAAATTAAATTTTCTTCAAAATTATTTTCTAAATAATAAATTTTACAAAGTTCTTGTCCTTTTACTAATAAGTCATTATTAAATATATATGATAAAATTATTACTATAGCACAACTTTTTTTCATTTAAAAATCACCTCATAATTATTTTATTTTATTAAATGTAAGTATTCAATATATTTTAAATACAAAATTATTCGTAAAATATATAATAAGGCGTATAATATTACATTATTCTAAAAAATTTATTTTATTAAAATAATAAATAATAATGAATAAAAAATTGTTATTAATATATTCTTTAAATTCATCAATTTATACATAATTTATGCAATAAAATATAATAAAATATGAATATTTAAAAT
>CAMMEG010000100.1 GCA_946495765.1 uncultured Eubacteriaceae bacterium | reverse complement strand
GCTAATGCAATAAGATTTGTTAAAGCGCCACCAAGTTCTACTCCTATTATATCCATATTTGTATATACTCTAAACGTTACACTCATAAAAACATCTTGAACTTTTTTTGCTACGTCTAAATTATAAGCAGAAGCTACACAAGCAGTAGCCATATTTTTTCCTACTTCTTCTGCATGGCTAGGGCCTGATAATACTGCGACTTTACTATTAGGAATAACTTCTTGTATAACTTGAGATAATCTTAACAATGTGCCTTCTTCTAAGCCTTTAGCAACATTAACGATAATCCTACCATCATTAAATATGTTTTTAAATCTTTCACAAATTTGTCTAACTGCTTTAGATGGAACAGCTAAAATAATCATTTCTTTATCGTGCATATCTTCATCATTACTTGTTGCTTTAAGACTTTTTGGTAATTTAACACCCGGTAAAAATCTTTTGTTTTCTCCATCATTGTTTAAATCTATAACTTCATTTTTATCAAAGCCCCAAATGGTAACATTATGGCCATTTTTGCTAAGTAAATAAGCAAGTGCAGTACCCCAGCTTCCAGCACCAACAACACCAATTTCCATAAAACTTCCTCCTTTCAAAGTTAAATTTCTAAATAAATAATATAAAAATTAGTATCTTTTCTTTAATATTTTATGTTTAAAGCCATTAATCTTATTTTTTTATTTATATATAATATATAATTATAAGTATCAATGCTTTTTAATATATCTTGATTTTTTATATTTGTTAAATAAAATTGGTGATTATAAACCATTTTTTTTAAAAGAAAATTTTCTTTCTTTCCCATTTATAAGTCTTTTTATGTTATCTCTATGTTGATAATAGCATAAAATCATAACTATTGCCATAATAATTATTGTTTCTAAGGGCATTTTTACAACTATCATAAGAATAAGAAAAACTAAAGTCATAACTAAAGATGCTAAAGATATATATTTGGATACAAAAGCAGTTATAAACCCTATAATGTAAGTTATTATAGCAATAAAAGGATTTACAAATAATAAAAATCCTAAAGTAGTAGCAGTCCCCTTTCCACCTTTAAATTTTAAATAAAAAGGAAAGTCGTGTCCTATAATAGCTCCAAATCCAGCGTAAACACCATATAACACGTTATAATCATTTGAAAATATGCTACCACCAAATATAAAGTTACAAAGGTTAAAAGCAACAAGTCCTTTTAATATATCACATATAAAAACAAATATACCAGCTTTTGCCCCAAGAACTCTTGTTACATTAGTCATACCAGCATTACCACTGCCGTGTTCTCTTATATCAATTTTGCCTATTAGTTTTCCAACAATAAAAGCAGATTGAATACAACCTATAAAATATCCAATAATAAAACTTATTAATCTTTCCATATTAATTAGTTCCTTTCAGATTTGTTTCTTGCTATAAAATGTATAGGAGTTCCACTAAATCCAAAAGCTTCTCTCAGTTGATTTTCTATATAGCGTTTATATGAAAAATGTAAAAGCTCTGTATCATTAACAAAAAGTATAAATGTAGGAGGTTTTACAGAAACTTGAGTTATATAATAAATTTTTAAAGGGCGTCCCTTTTCTGCAGGAGGTTGGTTAAGTGCCATAGCCTCTATTAAAACATCATTTAGCATACCAGTTGATATACGTCTTGTACTATTTTGGCTACAATAGTTTATTGTTTCAAAAAGCTTATGAACTCTTTGACCTGTTAAGGCAGATATGAATATTTTTGGTGCATAAGACATGTATTTAAATTCTTTATCTATCTCTTTTATGAAGTTATTCATTGTTTTATTATCTTTTTCTATTAAATCCCATTTATTAACAACAATTATAGTCGGTTTACCAGCTTCATGAGCAATACCAGCTATTTTAGTATCTTGTTCTGTTATTCCTTCAGTTGCATTTATCATAAGTATACATACATCGGCTCTTTCAACAGCTGCAACTGCTCGTATTATACTATATTTTTCAATACTTTCTTTTATTTTACTTTTTCTTCTCATACCAGCAGTATCTATAAACACATATTTTTGTCCATTTTTTTCATATGGAGTATCTATAGCATCTCTTGTTGTTCCAGCTATATCACTAACAATAACTCGTTCTTCACCAAGAATTTTATTAACTAAAGAAGACTTACCTACATTAGGTTTTCCTACAATAGCAACTTTTATAGTATCATTATCATCATCATCATCAATTTTTTGTGGAAAATTTTTGACAACTTCGTCTAAAAGGTCACCAAGACCTATTGCCTGTCCAGCAGATACTCCAAAAGGCTCACCTATACCAAGTTGATAAAACTCATAAATATCCATACCATATTTTCTTAAGTCATCCATTTTATTAACAGCTAATATAACTGGTTTATTAGCTTTTCTTAGGATATTAGCAACCTGCATATCAGCGTCAGTAACACCAGCTTTTACATCTACAACAAACAATATAACGTCAGCTGTTTCTATAGCTATTTGTGCTTGAATATACATTTGTTTTAATATAATGTCATCACTTTCTGGTTCAAGTCCACCAGTATCTATTAATGTAAATTTATGATTAAGCCATTCTGCTTCAGCATATATTCTATCTCTTGTTACACCTGGTGTGTCTTCTACAATTGATATTCTTTCTTCTGCTATTCTATTAAACAAAGTAGATTTACCTACATTAGGTCTTCCAACTACTGCAACTATTGGTTTTGCCATTTTTTTATCCTCCTATAAACTGCTTTATAAAATCTGAACCATTATCTTTGGATAAACAAACTTTTATATTAAGTTGTTGTTCTATATCTTTTATATCCATATCGTCTAGTAATACAGTATCTTCTGCTCTAATACAATTTTCTGGTAAAAATAAAACATTTCCAAGAGCCTTATCCTTAAGTTGTTTAACTATATCTACACCAGTTAAAAGGCCTGAAACAGTAATTGTTTCACCAAAAAATTCATTTTTTATTTCATAAACATTAATTCTAGTATTTGTGAACTTTTCACATATTTTATCACATAATTTTTTAATAAGAGGATAAGCAAGTTTACCTGTTGCTACAGAGTAATTTCTCTTTATACTATCTCCTTTAATTTTGTTAAAATATTCGAAAAATTCTTCTTCCATTAATGTAATCATACCAACTCCATTTTCTAACTGAGGATATCCTTCATAATATTCTCCATTTGGAAGAGGAAATTCAGCTTTTAAATAAAATTCATCAGATAAAAATACAAACTTTGTTCCTTTTTCTTTTTGAAGTTTTTGTTGCCATTTTTCAACCTGTTTTATAATATCTATACTATCTTCTTTTGTAAAACTCTCTATTTGAGGAAGTCCATATCTATATTTAGTTACTCCCAAAGGTACAATAGCCATGCTACTACCTAAATGTATATATTTACTTAAATCTTGTATACTTTTATCTAATATTTTACCATCATTTATGTTTTTGCATAAAACTACTTGAAAATTCATTTTTATATTAGCATTAGCTAATTTTTCTATTTGTTCCATAAGTTTAACAGAATTAGGATTTTTTAACATAAATTTTCTTACATCCATATCTGTTGAATGAACGGATATATTTATTGGTGAAAGATGATAAAAAATAATTCTATCTAAATCTTCATCTTTCATATTTGTAAGTGTTATATAATTCCCTTGTAAAAAAGAAAGCCTAGAGTCATCATCTTTAAAATAAATAGTTTTTCGCATACCTTTAGGATTTTGATCTATAAAACAAAATATACATTTATTAGAACAACTTTTTGCTTTATCCATAAGTCCACTTTCAAAAACTATACCCAAATCTTCAAAATCATCTTTTTCTATCTCTAGTTCCCATTCTTCACCATTAGGCTTTCTTATAACAACTTCTATATATTCATCTTGTATAAGATATCTATAATCAAAAACATCTTTTACTTCACTACCATTTATACTAATAAGTACATCTCCAGGTTCAATTCCCATTTCATAAGCTATACTATCTTCTTCTATTTTTATTATAATATTTTGTTTTTTTATATTTTTTTCTAATGTTTGTTCGTTCAATAAATTTCCTCCTTATTTATTATATAAACTAATAATTCCAGCTAAACTTCCTCTCTCATTTCCCATAACTCTATGTGAAAAAAAAGTGTCACTATTACACATAGTACAAAGTTTGCTAAGTTCTATATTTTTGCTTAACACTCCACTATTTATCAAAGTTTGTTTAATAATTCCCTGTAAATCTATTTTATATTTATCTTCAATAATATCATTATATATATATGATTTTGAAAATGGTATCTCTTCTTTAAATATGTTAACAACTTCTTTACCTACTTGAAAACAACATTTTTCTATTGATGGACCAATACCTATTATTAAGTCTTTAGGGTTAGAACCATATTCTATTTCCATTTGTTTAATAGTTTTAGCACCTATTTCTTTAACTGTACCTTTCCAACCACTATGTGCTATACCAATAGCTTTATTTATAGGGTCTACAATAAAAATAGATACACAATCAGCATAAAATGTCACCAATACAATATCTTTTTCATTAGTTATAAGTGCATCATATCCATATATATCACTTTGCTTTAAAAGACCTTTTCCAATGTCATTTTTTGTAACTTTATAGACCTTATCTTTATGAATTTGACTTGAAAAAACGGTATTTTTATAGTCTAAACCTATTGTAGAACATATTATTTTATAATTTTGTATAACATTTTCTTTTATATCTCCTCTAAAAGAAAGATTCATACTTTTATAAACTCCGCTAGATACTCCACCAAATTTGGTAGAAAAACAATGTTTAACAATATTTGTTTTTTCTATATTATAAAATGTATAATATTTTAAATCATCTTTTTCATTTAACTTCATAATAACACCTCAATAAAAAGCATTTTCTTTATGTATTATATCTTTACCTATAATTTCAATAACATCAAAAGAAAAATCTATGTTATTTAAGTTGTTTTCAGATATATAATAAAGGGCAGTATTTTTAATTTTTTCTTGTTTTTTTAATGATACAGCTTCTCTAGGATAGCCCCTTTTTATATTTTTTCTATATTTTACTTCTATAAAAAATATATATGTATCTTTTTTTGCTATAATATCTATTTCACCAAATTGTTTTTGATAATTAGTAGCTATAATAGAATACCCTTTATTTATTAAAAAATCAAGTGCTCTTTTTTCAGCTATATTTCCTATTTTTCTATTGTTTTGCATTTTTTTTATATTCTTCTTTCTTATCTAAATCACTTACAAATAATAAAACTTGTGCAACAACTTCATAAAGGTAAGGAGGTATATTAAGTCCTAAATCTATTTTTTCTAATTCTTCTACTAAAGCTTTATCCTCGTAGACTGTAACATTAGATTCTATAGCATTTTCTAATATTTTTTCAGCTAAATATCCTTTTCCTTTAGCCACAACTTTAGGTGCAGTCATTTGAGGGTTATACTTTATAGCCACAGCTTTTTTATCTTTTATATTTTTATTACTTTTCATGAAATCATTCCTTTATGATTATATATAATTTTTTATAAAACTTTTTCTATGAATAGAACATGGTCCATATTTTTTTATAGCTTCTATGTGCTCTTTTGTTCCATATCCCTTATTTATATTAAATTTATATTGAGGATAAATAAGATGCATTTGTGACATATATTCATCTCTAGTGACCTTTGCTATAATACTAGCTGCAGCAACTGAAATACTTTTTTCATCTGCTTTAGGCATTGATATATAAGGTATATTTAGATTAATATTAACGGCGTCTATAATAATATAATCTGGTTTATTTTTAAAGTTATGTATATTTTTTATCATAGATTTAATAGTGGCTTGTAGTATATTTATTTCATCTATAACATTATTATCTTCCATATTTACAGTTATTTCTATAGCATTTTCTTTTATTAATTTAAAAAGTTTATTTCTTTTTTCTTGGTTTAATTTTTTAGAATCATTAATACCTAAAATATTAAAATCTTTTGGTAAAATGACACTAGCAGTAACAACAGGTCCAGCAAAAGAACCACGTCCAACTTCATCTATACCAGCAATAAGATTTTTGCCTTGTGAATATGCTTCTTTTTCATATTTTTTCATATGTTCTATTCTTATAAGTTCTTCTTCATATTTTTTTAGCTTATTTTTATAAGACTTTATAAGATTTTGTACGCCTATTCTTTGGTCATTATTATAAATATTTATAACTTTATAAATATTTGCAATAGGCGTATTTAAAAACTCTGTTTTTATTTCATTTATACTTTTCTTCATATTTTTTTCC
>CAMMEG010000099.1 GCA_946495765.1 uncultured Eubacteriaceae bacterium | reverse complement strand
TTCTAATATTTCTGGCATAGATAGTAACCTATTATTAGCATCTGTAAATTCTAGCCCTAACTTTTTACCAGCTTTTCCTGCACTATTTAAAAATGCTGTGTATTTTGTACCTGCTTCACTACCACTCATTGTAGCCTGTAACATGCCTAAAATTGCTAATTGTTCTTCTAATGGTACATTTGCACTTGTCGCTGTTCCACCAAGACTTTCAATAGAGCTTGCCATTTCAGAACCTGTTGTTTTAAACTGTTGTACCGATTTTGATATACCAGCACTAAACATTTCCCCAAACTCAATATCTGATAAATTACTATAGTAATCTTTATATATACCATAACCTGTAGCAAATAGACTTGTCATTTCTTCAACAGTAGACTTTGTAGCTTTTGCTGTTAAACCAGATAGTTTAGTAAATTCTGCTACCCCTTCATCGCTTAAACTAGCAATACCACTTTTTATATCATAGGCTGCCGTTATAAACTGTGCCTTTGTTGTGCCTGCAAACTCATTTGAAAAATTTTTTGCTGCATTTTCTATTGTTTGTAAATCTTCATAACCTAAACTTGCAAGTTCACCAAGTGCCTTTTTTGTTTCATAAGTAGCCCCTACTGGTGCCAATAAAGACTTTGATATTAAAGTTCCTGTGCCAACCATTAAAAAGCCTGATTTTGCCATTTCCTTAAATTTGTTGTCTAGTGCTTCAATACCACTTTTTAACTTTGTAACACTACCATTTACTTTTTTACTTATACCAGTAATGTTATCAATCATATTTACTATAACTGATAACTTAAAAATAGACTCCATTATTTACCTCCCTTCTTTTATTTAATTTAAAAAATCATTTTTTTTAATTTTAAGTAGGGCAAAAGCCCTACTTTATTAAAAATTTATTTTAAGAAAAATTGCTATTACTCATCACTAAATGCTCTAACTATTGCATTTTGCATAGTTATCATTTCCATTTCCCTTGCCTTTTTAGATAGACTATATAAGTTAAATAGTTCTTCTAAATTTATTGCATATAAGTCATTCTTTATATATTGACTAGGTAAATATTTATATATATGTAATATTATTTCATCTAAAAAAGTTATACCATCTTCTAAATCTTCTATAGCTTTTTTGCTGTAACATTGTCTGTAAATCCGAGAAACCCTAACAATTTTGTAGCAACCATTTGCGATATACCAACATAATCTTTAATTGTATTTTTAAATTGTTCTATCTGTTCTTCAATAACATTTTCTTGTGCAAAATCAATACCAGCTTGTAAATGTTTTTTACTAGCATTTTTTATATATCTATTAAGACTTGCTGAGTTAGGAGCTTTAAAGTAAAATGTAAATTCTTCACTTATATCCTCAATTTCCACTTCAACTTTATATACCTTACCATATTTAACCTTTAAATTTTCTTCATCTATTACCCCAATCTTAAGGTCTTCTTTTTCTTCTATAATTTCTTGCATTTTTTAATCCTCCATACAATATAAAAATTTTAAATAGGTTTAACACCATTCATCACTATTTCACCAAAAACTATAAATTCTATATCAACAAGCATATTTTTATCTCCTTGTTTACCACCACCACTGCGTTTAGTTGGTGTAATTTTTGTTATAGTATCTACAATAGTCGACTCTCCATCATCTGCATAACTAACTACAATTTTATCTATAACTAACTTATAAAAGCTAATACCTTTACTTTTACAATAGTTAGCTAACTCTTCATAATCTTCCCTTAAAAAAGACATTTTTAAGTTAGGTTTATAATTACCAGTACCATAACCTCGTGGTTTATTACCAAGTCCATAAACTTGTTCTTTTTCTAGTTCATCATCATAAGTTACTTCTTGTGGTTCAATTAACAAACCATCTATACTTATATCTATTGATGACCAGTCATAATACTTTCCATTTATTTTTTTCAAAATCTCACCTCCTAAATATTATTTTCAAAGCCCATATCTATTTCAATCTCTCTTAAAATTCCAATAGGTATTGCTCTTATTTTAAATTTAAAATTACTTGTAGCAAGTATGTCTTGTCCTTCTGGTATAATTACTCTAGCTGATGATAGTTCTTTATTTTCTACCATTCGCTCAACCGGTACATTTATAAATTCAGTTATTTGTTTCAAACTAACTTCTGGATTTGACATATCTACCTGACTATGTAATTTTAACGTTGCTGTTATAAGTGTTTCTCTAACTGCCTTATACATTGTCCTAGTACGTTCTACGTATTCATAGTCTGAACCTGTTTTTGCAAAAGTCCTTGCATTATTTACATATATACCTTCTGCCCCTGCATAAGTTCTAACTACTGTATAACCTAAGTCATCAAGTTCAGAGTTTACATTTTCTATACCTTTTGGCATTATTTCAAGTAAACCTTTTATATCAAAGCTATCAACTTGTCCTATACTTTGTTGTACTTTAGATTTTGCATATAGCCCCATTATTTTAGATGCTACATTTTCTTCTACTTCTTTACCATCTCTCATATAAGTAGCTCTTGATACAACAACTTGTAATCCCCTTGATACAATACCTTTTTTCTCATTTCTAAGGTATTCTGTATATTGGTCAATGTTTTCCTGCTTCTTGTATTTTTCTTGCTTCACAAACAAAAATGCAAGGCTTTTTATATTTATCAAAAAAGTTTTGTTCTTCTACAACTAAACTTGACCAAACTTCTTTTTCACTTTCCCCTAAAATATGTATAAACTCAAAATTTAAACTAGATTTTTTTACATATTCAAGAGCCTGTAAAATGTTAGCAATATTAGTTTTAGGTCTTGTTGTACTTACTTCTATGTACTCATCTTTTACAAAATTATCTCCTGTAAATTTTATATTTACGCCATATCCATCTACGGAATATGTTCCATTTTGTGGTATTGTTAATTCATCACTTTCTAAACCATTTAAGTAATATTTAAAAATACCAACATTTAAAGCTCCACTATTAACTACAACTACTTTTAATTTAAAAGCATTTGTTGGCTTACCTTCAATAGCAATAGTACCTGTTGTTAAATTTTTAGACTCTTCCTTTATTGCTCCATCTTCTGCTACTTTAACTGGCATTGCATATATCGTTTTACAACCACCAAATAAACTATCTATTAAACCATCTGCAAGTGGACTATTACCAACCTTTTCTCTAATTTCATCATTAGTCATATTGTCAGTAATAGTTATAGGTACATCACTTTTTATATTTGATACACCTACTTTTATATGTAGACCTTCCCCTTTTGTAACACTAGAGCCTATACCAAAATCTGTAATAGTATGTTTTACATCTGATAACAAAACTGCACCCCCTATAATGTTTTATTTAAAAATTTAAGTAAGGCTTCTTCTAACTCTTCTTTTGTTAGCATTTTACCTTTTCGCCAACTTTTCATTGTCATAATACCAGCCAATATAGCATCATTTATATTTAATTCAGTTGCTAAAATATCAATATCTTTTAACTCTTCATTTTTTTGAGATAACTTATTATCTTCTTCTAAAACTGCTTCAGCATTTTTCTTTGACATACTCACCGTCACCTCCCCAATTTATATCTTTAAATGGATAGTCTTTATATATTAATTCTGTAAAAGTAATATCTATTTGTAATGTAATTTCACTTTTTAAAATAGTATCTTTTTTGTCTATATATTCTGCTTTGCTAAACTCTATAAAAGCAACATCTCCATTTTCTAATATTAATTTATCATCTATTTCGGACATAAATTTTGTAAATATATTCTCAACTTTTAATACATTTATATCCCCTATTAATACTTGAAAATTTATTTTTCTTTTAAATTTTTCTTTACGTCTAAATTTTTCATTATTTTTATAAATAACTTTTTTGCCATAAGCCTTTTCTAAATCTTCGCTTACTACAAATATGCCTGTAAATGAACTTGTGTTGCTTGTTTCTAGCTCTTTTAAGCTTGTATAAAATATTTTAGCACCTGCATTATTAAGACATTGTTTTAAATAGTTTGTATAAATTTCAATCATTTTTATCAACCTTTTATTGATTTTTCAACATAATATTCTAGTATATCTTTTATTTCTTCTTTGTCTTCTTCAGATATACCTAAAAATGGTCTAGCTGGTATATTAACTGTAACTTCTTTAGCACTTACCCACCTATTGCCTATTTTAAATTTTAATGCTTTACAATTTTTAGCTTTTATTTTTCTGTTTTTTGCTCCAAACTGATGAGTTGAAGCATACTCTAAGTTAGTACCTACCGTTGCTATTTTATTATCTGCTTTAGATTTTAGGCTATTTCTTAAAATACCAGTATTTTTTAAAAGTTTTTTTCTTCTATTACCATACTTTCTTTTTTCCCATTTTTTATTTTCTGGGCTTTCTTCTTTTTTAAACCTGTCTAAAGTAGAACTTCTAAGTTGCTGTGCAATATTTTTATTAATAGCTTTAAAGTTAGTATCTTCTAGTTTTTTCAATGTTTTACTAAGTCTTCTTAATTCAGCATCAAGTCTAACACTCATTACATACCACCTAAGCTCTGTCTACTAAATAACTTTTTAGAAGAGTTTATATTTATACCTATTCTAGTATTTTTTATTTCTTCCTCATCTTGACTATTATCATCTTGTGTTATTTCAATAGTACCTTTTGCCAAATTTTCTAAAAATTTTATTGCATTTTTATATCTTAAATAATAGTTATTTTCCCTATTATCTTCATCATTACCACTTCTAGATAAAATGTTATAAAGAGTTATGTCCTTACAAAACTTATTTATAGCCTTGTTTCTTTTTAAAAAATTTGTAGAATATTTTTTAAGTAAATACCCATTTATTTCAGCAGAAGCGTCATCTATCGCCCCTGCTATAATCTTTCTAATTTCTTCAAGTTTTGTATCTTCATCTGCTTCTTCATAACTATTTGTAAACTCATCTGATAAAGCTCTTTCTAAAAATTCAATTTTAGAATTATTTATTATTTCTTCAACAGTACAATACATTTAACCACCTTCTAAGCTGCTCCTGTAGAACCATAAGCCATTTGCCAAAAACCATAACCAGCATTTCCCCTAGCTTCAACACTATATAAATAGTCGCCTTTTAGAAATACAGTTTCATCTGTATCATTTGTTAAGCTTAAAAATTTAGGTTTTTGTCTTTCTTGATAAATAAAAGGCTTTATTGCTTTTTTAGTATCTAATAAATACCAACCTGTTTCAGATGTGAGTTCTGTAGATACAAGTATTTCTGCTGTACCTTTATATGTATTGCTACTGCCATTTATAAAATCTGCTTTTACTATATCCATTGCTTCCTTTTCTAAACTAGGTGGAACAACTAATAAGTCTGGCATTATTCTAAGTGATTTACCTTCTTCATTTTTTAAGCCCATCATAGTTTTTCTTGCACTTATATAGTTTTCTAAAGTTAATTTTTTATCTGTAAAGTTTTTGTAAGTCTTTTTACCAACTTTATGAGTACCAAAAAACGCAACTCCATCATAACATTTTTCTGTAAAACCTTTTTCCAATGTTTCAAAAACTAATTGCTCTGGATGTAATTTTGCACTTTGTGCCAAGCTTTCTACCTGTGGTTTATAAATACCTAAGTTATCATCTTGAATATCAAATTTACTAATAGATATTGTAGCTTCAAAAGGCTCATTTTTAATTGTGTATTCGTGTTCTTGAATATTTTTTACAACCTTGTCCCCTATCCATTTTCTAAGGGTTGGCATACTACCTAACCAATGATAACTTTCAATTTTATTATTTGAAGGAACAACTGTTGCTATTTTTTCAAATGATGTTTCTGTTTCTTCAAAAACTTTGTTAAATATTGTTTTAAATCCTACATTTGCTTTATTTATAGTTTGTTGTACTAACATATTTACCTCCTACCTAAACTCTACTTTTACCTGTCCATCTTCAAAACCTATAACTTTACCTGCAACACTTGTTGTTGTGCTATCTGCTGTAACTGTAGTAGAATCTTTAAAATAACATTCTTTTAATATATGTGTTTCATTAAGGGCATTATCTGTATCATTTTCATACAAAAATACACCTCGTTTAACATTTATAAATCCACCTGTTACAGTTTCTTCCGCTCTACCAACTGCTACTAAACTTTCTGTTTTACTAGCTGGTACTGCCTTACCATTTTCAAGAGCTACCATATGTCCTTGATATATTGTAGTATTAGATTTTACTTCTAAATACAATATATCACTAAATGTTTCTGCTGTGTTTCTTTGCATTTTAATCTTCCTTTCTGTAATATTTTTTATAATCTTCTTCTGTTAAACCAAACTCTTTACATGCTTGTATATCTAT
>CAMMEG010000098.1 GCA_946495765.1 uncultured Eubacteriaceae bacterium | reverse complement strand
TGAAATAAGATATCAGTTATGCTTATCTAATAAAGAAAGTATAACTGAAAGTGTATTAAAAAATTTGGAGCGTATAGACTTTTTTGAAATTAATGACAGTGATATAAAAATTTACTGTAATTTTTTAAGTAAATATACAAATATAAAATCAATTGTTATAGATTCTTTAAATCCACTAAAATATAATAGTAGCATTGAAGAATATAAATCAACATATTGTCTAAAAGATATTTCTCCTCTTAATAAACTTCAGTCGTTAGAAGAATTAAGCTTCAATTGGGGCATAGAAAATATAGACTTTTCTTCTCTATGTTCTTTACCTAACTTGAAAAAATTAGAAATAAAATTTGGTATGATAAACAGTATAGATTTTATTACTAATTTTAATAATTTAGAACATCTTGAGATTATGATATCTAATAATATAAAAGATATAAGTTGCTTAACTAAATTATCAAAATTAAAAAGCCTTTATATATATACTAATACAAAAATAGATACTACTCCTTTAAATGATATAAAATCCTTAGAACGTATATATATAAATGGCGAAAGCAGTAATATATAAAATAAACCGTAGATAAATCTACGGTTTTATATATTACTCTGTAATTTTAGCATGATTAACTTTTACACCAGGTCCCATAGTTGTAGAAAGAACAACACTTCTTAAATATTGACCTTTAGCAGCAGCTGGTTTTGCTTTAATTACAGCACCAATAAGAGTTTGGAAGTTATCATATATTTTTTCAGCTCCAAAAGAAACTTTTCCAAGTGGAACATGGATAATGTTAGTTTTATCAAGACGATATTCAATTTTACCTGCTTTAATATCTTCGATAGCTTTAGTAACATCCATAGTAACAGTGCCTGCTTTAGGATTAGGCATAAGTCCTTTAGGACCTAAAACACGACCTATACGGCCAACAAGCCCCATCATATCAGGCGTAGCAACAATTATATCAAAATCAAACCAGTTTTCATTTTGAATTTTTGCAACCATATCTTCAGCACCAACATAATCTGCTCCAGCTTTTTCAGCTTCTTCAGCTTTAGGTCCTTTAGCAAAAACTAAAACTCGAGCTTTTTTACCAGTACCATGTGGTAACACAACAGCACCACGAACTTGTTGATCAGCGTGTCTGCTATCAACACCTAAACGGATATGTGCTTCAACTGTTTCATCAAATTTAGCAGTAGAAGTTTTAACAACTAATTCAACTGCCTCATTTGTATCATAAAGCATAGATTTATCAACTAATTTTTCTTTTTCAAGATATTTTTTTCCTCTTTTCACAATAGTTCCTCCTTATGTGGTAATAGCGGGATTTTCCCTCCCACTTGATTTAACTGAATTATTAATCTTCTACAACAATACCCATACTTCTAGCTGTCCCATTAATCATACTAATAGCAGCTTCAATAGACGCAGCATTTAAGTCTGGCATTTTTAATTCAGCGATTTTTCTAACTTCATCTTTAGATATTTTAGCAACCTTTGTTTTGTTAGGAACACCAGAACCAGATTCTATTTTACAAGCTTTCTTTAAAAGAACAGCAGCTGGTGGAGTTTTTGTAATAAATGTAAAACTTTTATCTTGATATACAGTAATAACAACAGGTATAACAAGACCAGCATCTTTAGAAGTTCTTTCATTAAATTCTTTACAGAAGCCCATAATATTTACACCATGTTGACCAAGAGCAGGACCAACAGGTGGTGCTGGAGTAGCTTTACCAGCAGCAATTTGTAATTTAATATAACCAGAAATTTTCTTTGCCATTTTTAAGGCACCTCCTAAGTAATGTGGTAATTAGCGGGATTTTCCCTCCCACGGTATAAATCTATACCAGTAACAGTCGTAACAGGGATATTATCCCATTTGTTGAACTTGATGAAAATCTAATTCAACTGGAGTTTCTCTCCCAAAGAAGTTAACATTAACAATAACAGTTTTTCTATTAGCATTAACTTCTTTAACAACACCGCTAGATTTAGCAAAAGGTCCTTCTTTTATAAGAACCAAGTCTCCTATAGCTATATCACAAGTGTCTAAAAAGCTTTCTATACCCATAGATATAACTTCATCTTCTGTTAAGGCAACTGGTTTAGAGCCAGGTCCTACAAAACTTGTTACACCACGAGTATTACGAACAACATACCAAGTTTCATCATTCATTATCATTTTAAGAAAAACATATCCTGGAAAAATTTTTCTCTGTACTTCTTTTTTCTTACCAGATTTTGTCATTTCATATGTATTCTGCATAGGAACAACAACTTCTGTTATAACATCGTACATATTTCTATTTTCAATTATTTTTTCAATATTTGCTTTTACATTATTTTCATACCCAGAATATGTGTGTATAACATACCATCTTGGTTTTTCAGTAGGTACTGTTTTATTAGATGAAAACTCTTCTTCTAACATATTAGTATCTAAACTTTTGTCGGAATCAACATTATCATTTAATTTTTCATTAAAATCTTCATTTTTAGCCATATAATCATATCCTTTATATTTTATGCCATTAACTTGATTAGGTTTTCCAAAATAAAATCTATACCTAAATCATATACAAAAATAATAACTCCAACAATTAAAGATATAAAAATAACTGTAATTGTTTGTTTAACTAAAGTTTTTCTGTTAGGCCAAGTTATTTTTTTAAATTCTGACTTATGATCTACTAAAAAGCCCCCTTTTTTTTTAGGTTCTTTTTTCTTAGATTTTTTAGATTTAGAAGAAGATTCACTTGACACATTTTTAGATTGTTCATTATTCTCTTTCATACTTTATCAAACTCCTTTCGATAAATTAGAGAGAATTATTTAGTTTCTCTGTGTAACGTATGTTTTCCACAGAATTTACAGTATTTTTTTGTTTCCATTCTGTCTGGATGTACTTTTTTATCTTTCATCGTGTTATAGTTTCTTTGCTTACAGTCAGTACATGCTAAAGTAATTTTTGTTCTCAAGACTTCCACCTCTCTTGTATTTTATTTATGCAAAAAAAAGACGCATAACGCCAATGTCATATTAACATAAAAATTATACATTGTCAATGATTTTAAAAAATATTTTATATTTTTTATTAAGTACAGAAATATAGATAAGATGTAATATAATTATAAATTTTACATTATTTCATAATAATATTTTTTATTAAAAAATGTTACGAATTAGTTTATATAATTAAAATTTCTTTATAAAATTTATAGCATAAAATTTCACGATAGTCTACTTTTAAAATCCTCATATTTAAAATGTTTTATTAACTTAATACCATCTTTTTCTTTATTAAAATATATAGAAGGTAAATTTATACCATTAAATGTATTGTTTTTTACCATAGAATATATAGCCATATCACAAAATATAAGTCTATCCCCTTCTCTTAAAGGATCTTTAAAAGAATAATCTCCTATAATATCACCAGATAAACAAGTAGGAGAACCTAGTCTATAAGTATATTCGTATTCATTAGGCTCTCCTGCTCCTATTATCTTTGGTCTATAAGGCATTTCCAAAACATCTGGCATATGACAAGTAGCTGACGTATCTAAAATAGCTATATCCATACCATTTTTTATAATATCTAAAACAGTTGTAACTAAAAATCCAGTATTTAAAGCAACTGCTTCACCTGGTTCTAAATATACATCTATATTATACTTGTTTTTAATAAACATTATACACTCTATAAGTGTGTCTAAATCATAGTCTTCTCTAGTAATATGGTGCCCACCACCAAAGTTTAACCATTTCATATTTTTAATATACTTACCAAATTTTTCATCTACTACTTTTAGCGTACGCTTTAATGTATCTGAATTTTGCTCACACATAGTATGAAAATGTAGTCCATCTAATCCCTCAATATAATTCTTTTCAAAATTTTCTAAAGTAATACCCATTCTAGAATTTTTAAAACATGGATTATATAAATCTGTTTCTATTTCAGAATATTCAGGATTAATTCTTATACCAACTTCTATTTTTTTTCCACAATTTTTAATTTTTTCTTTATATTTACTATATTGGTTAAAACTATTAAAAACTATATGGTCACTATATTTTAAAATATCATCAAAATCGTTCTCTCTATAAGCTGGAGCATATATATGAACTTCTTTTCCCATTTCTTCATATCCAAGTCTAGCTTCAAATAAAGAACTAGACGTAACACCTTTTAAATATTCTCCCACAATATTAAAAGTAGAAAACATGGAAAAAGCCTTTGTAGCAAGAAGTATTTTTGCCCCTGTTTTATCTTGTACATATTTTAATATTTCAAGGTTTTTTCTAAGTAATTTTTCATCTACAATATAGCAAGGTGTTTCTACACTATTAAAATCTATATTCATTATATTCCTCCTTAATAAATTTTTAATTTTAAAAATATTTAGTCTATATAAAGTTTATATATTTTTACTAAATTTTTTAAATTTAATATTTAATACCTAACTTTATATTTTATTTGTACTATTAAATTCCCACTTCATAAGAAGTGGGAATTTAATAGTTAATTATTCAACCATATCTGGATTAAAGCTTTCTTTCCACGGAAGCCCCCATTTATTAAGTCCCTCCATAAATGGGTCTGGATCAAATTCTTCTATATTATAAACACCTGCTTTATTCCATTTTTTAGTTATAATCATCATAGCCCCAATCATAGCTGGTACACCTGTTGTATAGGATATAGCTTGAGATCCAACTTCTTTATAACACTCTTGATGGTCACAAACATTGTAAAGATAGTAAGTTTTTTCTTTACCATCTTTTATCCCTTTAAATATACAACCTATATTTGTTTTACCTTTTGTTCTAGGTCCAAGGCTAGCTGGATCTGGTAAAATAACTTTTAAAAATTGTATCGGAACAATTTCTTTACCTTCGAAATTAATAGGTTCAATACTTGTCATACCAACATTTTCTAAAACTTTAAGATGAGTTAAATACTTTTCAGAAAATGTCATAAAAAATCTTATTCTTTTAATACCTTTTATATTAACAGCTAAAGACTCTAATTCTTCATGATACAAAAGATACATATCCTTTTCTCCTATTTCAGGGAAATTATATACCCTTTTAATTTCCATAGGCTCTGTTTCTACAAATTTACCATCTTCAAAATATCTTCCTTTTGATGTAATCTCACGAATATTTATTTCTGGATTAAAGTTTGTAGCAAAATGATGTCCATGATCGCCTGCATTTGCATCTAATATATCTATATAATGTATTTCATCAAAATGGTGTTTTAAGGCATAAGCTGAAAATACTCCTGTAACACCTGGATCAAAACCACTACCTAAAAGAGCAGTTATACCAGCTTCTTTAAACTTTTCCCTATAAGCCCATTGCCATTTATATTCAAACTTAGCAGTATCAAGTGGCTCATAATTGGCAGTATCAACATAATGTACTTTTGTTGCAAGACAAGCGTCCATTATAGTTAAGTCTTGATAAGGTAATGCAAGATTTATAACAACATCTGGCTTAAACTCATTAATTAAAGCAATAATTTCATCAACATTGTCTGCGTCAAGCTGAGCCGTTGATATTTTAGTGCGTCCTCCATCAAGCTTTTCTTTTAAAGCATCGCATTTAGACTTTGTACGGCTAGCTATACAAATTTCTTCAAAAACATCTGGATTTTGGCAGCATTTATGAACTGTAACACTAGCAACTCCACCAGCACCAATAATTAAGGCTTTTCCCATTTTTCATTTATCCTCCAAATTAATATATTTTTTCATATATAAAATTATATATGTTAAGGCACAATGCCTATCACAAAAATATAACAATTGTTTGTGTAAAACTTATTATACAAAATAAAACTTAATTAATCAAGATTTTTACAAAAATAATTAAAAATTTTTTCTCAAACATATAAATATATCATATTTTAGGTCAATAAGCAATAAGTTAAAAAAACGTTAAATTGTTTAGCATTTTTCAAGAAAATACTAAAAAAGTAAATTATTTAACGTGTAATTCAGCTATAGATTAGCAAAAAAACAGTAAAAAACAAGGGTAGGTTTATGCATAAAAATAAATAAACATAAAAATAAAGGGGGCAACTGCCCCCTATTCTTTTTTATCATCTAAACTATTAACTACATTATCAACATTTTTATCGATTAACTTGTTAGTAACCTCTAATCCTTTTATTAGCCACTTAGGCACTAAATATCCCTTGTCAAGCTCTACCATATTCTCTAAAATACTTCTAAATTCATTTATTATACAATGGGCAAGGATAAACCAACCAATAGATATCATTATGTGTAAGTTTATTCCTATTACATTACCTATTTGTTCAAAGG